>JACMQD010000038.1 GCA_014377155.1 Herminiimonas sp. | reverse complement strand
GAATATGGCAATCGGGTCGGGGCGTTTCGCTGCCTCGATCTGTTTTCCGAGCTCGATATTCCGGTCGGAGCGCTGGTCAACACCGCGCTCTACGATCATGCGCCGCAACTCATGGATGCCCTGCGCGCTCGCGGCGACGAATTCATCGGCCACGGCCACACCAATGCGGAGCGTCAAAACAGCGCTGACGAAGCAGCCGAGCGCACGCTGATCGCGAGTTGCGCCGCCCGTATCGAACAGATGGAAGGCACGCCGCCGCGCGGCTGGCTCTCGCCCTGGATCGCCGAAAGCGCCACCACGCCCGACCTGTTGCACGAGTGCGGCTATGGCTACACGCTGAACTGGTGTCACGACGACCAGCCGCTGCCGATGCAGACCCGTAACGGCAGCCTGTGGTCGATTCCCTATCCGCAGGAACTGAACGATATTCCGATGCTGGTGGCGCGCCAGATGGACATGGCGCCGTTTGCCCGCATGATCGAAGACCAGTTCGACGAAATGCTGCGCCAGAGCGCGCAGCAGCCGCTGGTCATGGGCATCGCCCTGCATCCGTACCTGATCGGTCAGCCGTACCGGCTGAAACTGCTGCGCCAGGCGCTGCAGGCGATCCGCAGGCGCGGCCAGGCGTGGTGGACCACCCCTGGCCTCATCCACGAACATGTACGCTCGATTGACGCGCTGCAGACATTCGGTCTGCCGTCCCGTGGGGGAACGCGCTGATGGCAGCACCGAAGCGCGATGCAGCGGCGCCCTACGCGTGTCTGCTGAAATTGGCGATCGCGGAATTCGCCGCCAAGGGCTACAGCGGCGCCCGCATGGATGCCGTAGCAGGGTACCGTCAACTTGCTGAGCGAAAAACGAGAGATCAATTTTCTTGGTTAAATTTATGCCAAATTGAGCGCCGTTTTATGCATTGTTGAAACCATGGGCGCAACGTGCCTCGTGCCATATTGAAAAAGCGTGTTGACGTTCCTCTCGATATGCCGACGCCGTGGCATGAAAGCGGCGAATGCGGAAAAGATTATTGATAGGCGCATGGGTCGACAAAAATCGTTGTGCGTGGCGCGAGGATTTGGATCGTCGCATCTGTTTTTCTCGTTGTCTGGTCGGTTGATGCGATACCTCGCATCGGTTGTTTAGCCCCTTGTGTTGAAGATGTTCTGTGCTTGGCGGGATCTCGCGTTTAACCGCCGCGCAGCTTTTGAGTTTGTAAGTGATGATGACACGCGGCGCATAGCGCAAGTTTTAGAAAAATCCGTTGTTCCTTCGTTACAGCAACTTCAAAAACCGTGACTTAACCTTCCAACAGACCTGCGCCTTTGAGGCTATTTCGGACGTGGTCTTTTCAGCGAGATATCCGGCGGCTGTAGTTCACCCTTGCGCAATTGACTGACCGCGATCGCAACGGCGCGCGCGACGTTGCGGGTTTCTTCCTGCATCGCCTGGTCATGGTCTAGCACCTCATGGCTGAGGGCATAGGATTCGTAGTAGCCGATGAATCGGTCCAGCCGCGCCATTTGGCCAGCGTCGACCAGCCCCATCCAGTCAAGCCAATCGGACAAGCCGCGGCGCACGCCTTCGATTCCGGCGACATCCCCGTGCACTACCAGGCCGTAGGTTCGGCCGGCCAGGTGTTTCGGATACGACCAGCCCGCAAGCTCTAGTTCCTTCGCTTCTGCCGCTTTCTTGCCATGGGTCGTAGTCGGGTCGGGATTGCCGCCATCGGCACACACCAAGCGATCAATCATCAGCTTCAGCACGCCCGGCGCTTGATACCAGTACACGGGTGTGAGAATGATGACGCCATGTGCGGCGACCCATTTTTCATAAATCTCGGCCATCCAGTCGTTGGTCTGGCGCTGGCCGTGATTCGGATAACAGCTGCAGGGCCAATGGCACAGCGGCATTGCGGTCGAGGCGCAACCCTTGCACGGATGAATGTGCCGGTCGTAATCCGAAATCAGCAGGCTCAGGTCGAGCAGGTCGACTTCGATTCCCGCCGATTCAAGTACCTCTTTCGACCATTGCGTTAGTCGCCAAGTCTTGGAGATTTCGCCGGGGCAGCTGCCATCGTTGCGGGCCGAACCACAGATCAGCAACACCCGCGACGGCCCGTCAGGATCCTTTTGCCGGCGCTCGGCAGCCAACAGTCGATCGTGGGTGGCTTTCCATTCGACCGACATGTCGTAATCCGGGTCGGCGAATTCCGCACCGGCTTTTTCGGTCACTGGCGCCTTGTGTCCGTCGACGTAATTCTTCCAAGCAATCTCTTCGATACTTGCCAGTTGTCCGGCAACACTGTCGAAAGAAGGATCGACAAAGGATTTGCGAAATTCCAGATGAAATTCATTACGGCCAAGCGGCGCGGGCGCTTGGCCCTGACGAGGTTGAATCATGATTGTTCCAGTCGGGGGAGTTTCTGATTATTGATCAGCATTCGCTCCCCGTATGCGCGATGGCCCGCTTAGTCTTGTCTGATTTTTACAATTCCTGCCGAGTCCCGCTCACTTGAGCGCTTCGCCACCGACCTGCGCGCAAAGGCTGAAAAATTACGGGCGCATCCCGAGCTGTTCCGCATTGGCCGCAAGCGCGGCACCAGGGAGATGGTCGTGCATCCGAATTATGTTGTGATCTACCGGGCGCAGACAACGAGCGTGGAGATTTTGCGGATAAAACACACTGACGCGGGAAACGACGACGTCCTCTTTTTTGCCGACGATGGCGGGTCGTCGAATCTTGGGGTGAATTGGCGTTCCACATTGCCCACGTATTTCCAATGCTTGGCGGCCATCGTGTCCCCGGCTGACTTTGCGGGCATCGTGGTATCGACGATTAACGAGTTCGTGCACTACGATCGTTCACACCACCTGGCCGCCGCGCATGTTGTCGGCAAATGAAATGCGACGCAGAAACACGAAGATGTTCACCCCTGTGACATTGGGTTGATTGCTCGCTCGTCTTGGAGCAGACTCTTAGCGCTGTCACTTAAATCGTTTTAGCTTGGTACCTCTGTGCCGCGAAGGTAATTGCATCACTCGCTGCGGCGTCCGCCACGCTGATCATCCACAGAAGGAATAAAGATGAACCACCCCACTCGACCAAATTCACCTGCTCCACCTTCCGAGCCGACGGGTGACGATCGCCTCGATAATCTTGACGATGCGGCGATGCGCTCGCGGCGGCGCTTGCTGATCGCAACCTCCACTGTCGGCGGCGCAGGTTTGGTCGCCGCGGCCATCCCTTTTCTTGAAAGCATGGAACCTTCGGCGCGGGCAAAAGCGGAAGGCGGACCTACTGAAGTCGAAATCGGCTCTCTGCACCCCGGTGAACTGAAGACGGTTGTGTGGCGCGGCAAGCCTGTCTGGCTGCTCAGGCGCGATGCGGGCATGATTAAATCGATCGGGCAGGATGCGGCGCTGCTGGCCGACCCTGAATCGGCGCACTCCGAGCAGCCGGCAGCTTGCCGCAATGCCTATCGCTCCCTACAGCCAGAGTTGGCCGTTATCGTCGGCGTCTGCACACACCTTGGCTGTTCTCCGGTCATGAGAGGGGTCAGCGCCGCTGGCGAGGGTTCGCTTGGCAACGATTGGCCCGGTGGTTTTTACTGCCCCTGCCATGGCTCGAAATTTGATTTCGCCGGCCGCGTCTTCAAGAACGTACCCGCGCCGACCAATCTTGTGATTCCTCCTTATCAATACGTGTCGTCAACGCTCGTCCGTGTCGGAGACTAGGGCATTTTGTAGACGCGCAGACGCTGCATTCGCTCGCTGCTGTACGCTACCGCACAGACCGCGCAGAGGCAGAGGCAGAAGCTCAACGCCGATGATCCGGCGTTGCGCATATCGGCACAAAGAGGAGCTGATGTTTGAAGGGCCCATCGGCATGGCTTGATAGTATGTTTTTCCGTGCATCCCGGGATCGCTTGCTACCGTATTTAATGTGGAAGCGCTTCATGCGTAGACCGTGATCGGCAACATCATAGCCAGCAGCACGGTTGACTGCCGTACTGTCGCTGATCGCCGGCGTCCGCCTATTCGGCCGGACAATGCAAGTCTTGCAGCACACGATCTGTTGGTGCAGTTCAGCCATGGAGTGGATGCGCAGCTCCAAAACCTTTGCACCGTTGATTGAGTGCGCCCCAACCAAGTCAAACTAAATGATTACCGGGGTGCGAGCTGCTTTTGTTGCAAACGATGGAGAGAAAAATGCGACATCTGAAACAGATATTTGTACTTGCCGCGGCTATTGCCGGTCTAGTGTGCATGCATGAGGCCGCCGCGCTGGAAGCACCGGATGAACTGGTCAAGCGGGTCAGCCAGGAAGTCTTTGATCTGGCCAGGGCCGACCCGGAAATTCAGGCCGGCAACACGACTCGGGTACAGGCGCTGGTGGAAGCCAGGATTTTGCCGCACGTCGATTTCCAGCGCATGACAGCCCTGGCCGCGGGCCGCAATTGGCGCAAGGCGACCCCCGACCAGCAACAACGGCTGACCACTGAATTTCGCGACTTGCTGACCCACGTATACGCCGGTGCGATTTCGCAAATCAGGGATCAGGAGATCATGTTCAAGCGCATGCGCGGCAGTCCCGCCGATACGAGGGTGGAAGTCAGGTCGGTGGTCGTGCAATCAGGTGGCGCACCGATTCAACTCAACTATCGCCTCGAAAAGCATGCCGACGGCTGGAAGATTTATGACATCAATATTTTGGGCGCGTGGCTGGTGCAGACCTACAGAAGCAGTTTTGCCGCCCAAATTCGCAAAGGCGGGATCGACGGCTTGATCAAGACGCTTTCCGACAAAAATCAACGTATGGCATCCGCTTCTTAGCGGGCGGCTTAGGCCGCTAAGCGGTGCGCTTTTCGGGTAAGACTTGATGCCCAGAACTTCAAGTCGCACTGACAATGCGCAAGCACATCTATTTCGCGTTGAATAGCGCACTCATAGCGCCCTCCCCTCGATGATCTGTTCGCCAGCGCACTGACAGCGAAGCTTGTTCGCCCTACATTGAAATGTTACAAGCCGGCACAGGCTTGGAGAGTTGAAATGGACGCGCGGCACTGCAGGGTGCCGCCGAGGGACTACAGAATTTGCAGAGGACATCGTCATGAATGCAGCACAAGATCTTCATCAATTGGGTCAAAGTCTGTGGCTCGACAACATCACGCGCGAATTGTTGGCAAGCGGCACCTTGCAGCGCTACGTGAATGAGTTCGCCGTCACCGGGCTTACGTCGAATCCGACGATTTTCGAACACGCAATTCGCGATACGAACTCATACGATGATGCGATTCACCAAAAATCATCCAGCGGAAAATCAGGTGAAGCTTTGTTTTTCGACCTGGCGCTTGAAGACCTGACCAAAGCTGCCGATCTGTTTCACCCGATTCATGAGGCAAGCGCTGGTGTAGACGGCTGGGTTTCTCTGGAAGTGTCACCGTTGCTGGCAAATGACGCCGCTGGCACCGTACGCGAAGCAGCGAAACTGCATGCACGCGCCCAGCGCGAAAATCTGTTGATCAAGATTCCGGGGACGCCTGCCGGCCTGACCGCAATCGAAGAATCGATTTTCGCGGGTATTGCGGTCAACGTCACCCTGTTATTTTCCCGCGAACAATACCTTGCTGCAGCCGATGCGTATATGCGCGGTATCGAAAGGCGCATCGCGGCGGGTCTCGATCCCAATGTCGGTTCGGTCGCGTCGATTTTTGTCAGCCGGTGGGATGTGGCGGTCAAGGACAAGGTTCCCACCGATCTTGCCAATCGTCTGGGCATCGCCATCGCAGAACGCACCTACTGCGCCTATCGTGAATTGCTGGTATCGACGCGCTGGCACAAACTCATGGACGCCGGTGCTCGCGAGCAGCGCCTGCTTTGGGCCAGCACTGGAACCAAGGACCCTGCGGCATCCGATACGCTCTATCTTCAAGCGCTTGCGGCACCTGACACGATTAACACCATCCCCGAGAAGACATTGCTGGCATTCGCCGATCACGGCAAAGTGAACGGTAGCATCCCGGCGCAGGGCGGCGATGCGGAAAAGGTGCTTGCGGCTTTTGCGCAGGCCGGCGTGGACGAGACAGCGCTGGCCAAGCAGTTGCAACGTGAGGGAGCGGAATCCTTCAGCAAGTCCTGGAGCAATTTGATGGCGCTCATTGCAAGCAAGTGCGAGAGTGCTGTCAAAACCGGTTCAGGTGGCGAACGATCTTGAGCGGCACAACATCAACGCCACGCATGCAACTTTCCGCCCGTCCTGCTTGGCAGGCGCTTGCGGCGCATCACCGGCAGATTCGCGATCTGCACTTGCGGGAAATATTTGCCAACGATCCGCATCGCGGTGACCGATTCAACGCGGAAGGCGCCGGCCTGTATCTCGACTATTCGAAGAATCGCGTAACAGAAGAGACGATCAAGCTGCTGCTGCAGTTGGCGGGCGAATGCGGTTTGGAAGCGCACATCGACGCGATGTTCAGCGGCCGCAAGATCAATGTGAGCGAGCAGCGCGCCGTACTTCATGTAGCGCTGCGGGCGCCGGCGGGTGAGCGAATCGAGACCGACGGTGTCGACGTCGTGCCGCAGGTACATGCGGTCCTTGATCACATGGCGGCCTTCTGCGACAGCGTACGTGACGGAACCTGGCTTGGCCACACCGGCCGGGCGATACGCAATGTCATCAATGTCGGCATCGGTGGTTCCGACCTCGGCCCGGTCATGGCGTATGAGGCGCTACGGCACTACAGTCGACGCGACATGCGCTTCCGCTTTATTTCCAACGTCGATGGCACTGACTTTGAGGAGGCGACCCAGGATCTTGATCCGGAAGAAACGCTATTCATCATTTGTTCCAAGACGTTTTCGACGCTCGAAACGCTTACCAACGCACGCTCTGCCCGCGCTTGGTGTTTGCATAAGCTTAAAGACGAACAGGCGGTTCAACGGCATTTCGTCGCCGTATCGACCAACGCTGAAGGTGTGGCCGAATTCGGCATCGACCCTGCCAACATGTTCGTTTTCTGGGATTGGGTCGGCGGCCGCTATTCGATGGATTCCGCAATCGGCCTGTCCACCATGCTCGCCATCGGCGCCGAAAATTTTCGCGCGATGCTGGCCGGTTTTCATGCGATGGATACGCATTTTCGCAGTGCGCCGTTTGAACGGAATCTGCCGGTGTTGATGGGCTTGCTGGCGCTCTGGAACAATAACTTCCTGGGTGCCGAGACGGTCGCCGTGCTGCCGTACGAGCATTACCTCAAGCGCTTTCCGGCCTATCTGCAACAACTGACGATGGAAAGCAACGGCAAGCATGTTACG
This sequence comes from Herminiimonas sp., assembly GCA_014377155.1. The sequence goes on along the minus strand of JACMQD010000038.1, from coordinate 13,144 downwards.
CTCGAAGGCGATCCGGTTGATGTGGCAACCGGGCCGATTTACTGGGGCGAGCCAGGCACCAAGGGCCAGCATTCGTTCTATCAGCTCATCCATCAGGGAACGCGACTTGTGCCCTGCGATTTTATCGGCTTTTGCCAGCCGCTCAATCCATTGAGCCGCCATCATGATTTGTTGATGGCCAATCTGTTCGCTCAGACCGAAGCGCTGGCGTTCGGAAAAACAAAGGAACATGTCACGGCCGAAGGTACACCCGACTGGCTGGCGCCGCATCGCATGTGCGAAGGCAACCGCCCGACCAACACCCTACTCGCGGAACGTCTGAGCCCGGAAACGCTGGGGCAACTGGTCGCGCTGTACGAGCACAGTGTCTTCACTCAAGGCGTGATCTGGCAGATTGACTCCTTCGATCAGTGGGGAGTTGAACTCGGCAAGGACCTGGCACAGCGCATCATTCCCGAGCTGGAAAGCCCCGACGACGCAACGTTGAAACACGACAGCTCGACCAATGCATTGATCCGGCGCTACCTTAGTGTCCGAGAGGGACAACCACATGGAAATTAGTCCGTTGGCCGGCAAACCGGCCCCGACATCGATGCTGGTCAACGTACCCAGGTGATCACCGCGTATTACACGGAGCGGCCCGATCCAACTGTACCAGGACAACGCGTGGCGTTCGGGACCTCGGGTCATCGAGGCTCTTCGTTTGACACCAGCTTTAATGAATGGCACGTGCTCGCCATCAGTCAGGCCATCTGCGACTACCGCGCCAGCCAGGGCATCAACGGCCCCTTGTACCTTGGAATCGATACGCACGCACTGTCGGAACCGGCCTGTGCCAGCGCACTCGAAGTGCTCGCTGCCAATGGTGTCGAGGTCATGTTGGCAGAGCGCGGCGAATATACGCCGACGCCCGCGATCTCGCTGGCGATCCTGGCCTATAACCGCGGACGCACCGCAGGCATGGCCGATGGCATCGTTATCACGCCGTCGCACAATCCACCGGACAATGGCGGATTCAAGTACAACCCGCCCAACGGCGGCCCCGCGGATACGGATGTGACGGACTGGATCGAGTCAACAGCCAACGGGTATCTTCACAATGCCCTCAATGGCGTCAAACGAATCTCGGTCGAGACGGCGCTGCGCGCCGCTACGACCCACCGCTACGATTATCTGAACAACTATGTCAACGAACTCGGTCAGGTGATCGACATGGCGGTCATTCGCGGTGCGCGCCTCCGTCTCGGCGTGGACCCGCTCGGCGGCGCGGGTGTGCATTACTGGGCGCGCATAAGCGAGCGCTACGATTTCAATCTGACCGTGATCAGCGATGAAGTCGATCCAACCTTCCGTTTCATGACCGTCGATTGGGATGGCCGCATCCGCATGGACCCATCATCGCCTTATGCAATGGCACGTTTGATTGGTCTGAAGGACCAATACCATATTGCCTTTGCGTGCGACACGGACCACGATCGGCATGCCATCGTGACAGCCGGTTCCGGGTTGATTCCGCCGAATCACTACCTGTCGGTTGCAATCGACTATCTGTTTTCGCACCGGCCGCACTGGCCCGAACACGCCGCCGTAGGAAAAACCGTTGTCAGCAGCCAGATGATCGATCGCGTATGCGCGCGACTGGGTCGACGACTGGTTGAGGTGCCAGTTGGCTTCAAGTGGTTTTCCGCTGGCTTGTGCGACGGATCACTCGGTTTTGGCGGCGAAGAAAGTGCCGGCGCATCCTTTCTGCGCTTGGACGGTTCTGTTTGGACCACCGACAAGGATGGCCTGGTACCGGCGCTCCTTGCTGCGGAAATGACCGCGCGCACCGGACGCGATCCGGGAGAAATATACAGAAGACTTGCGCGCGACCTTGGCGACCCCGTCGCGGACCGGATCGAGGTGCCCGCCACACCGGCGTAGAAGAAAATGTTATCGAATCTCTCGCTACAACAAGTACAAAGTACCGACCTCGCTGGCGAAAAAATTCAGAGCATTCTCACCAAAGCGCCTGGCAACGATGCCGCGATCGGTGGCGTGAAGGTTAGCGCCGAAGGCGGATGGTTCGCCGCGCGTCCATCCGGAACGGAGGACATCTACAAAATTTATGCCGAGAGCTTCCGTGGGGAAGATCATTTGCGCCTGATCGTGAAAGAAGCGCAAGCGATGGTTGATGCCGCGCTTGCTGCGGGAAAGGACAACCGGTAACCGCAAGCTGAACCATTTGCATTTTTAATTCGGAAATCGACGTGCGAAAAAAAAGGATGACGACCGAAGCCGAGTTGAACATGCTCCAGCAGGAGTCCTTCAGCTATTTCATACATGAAACCAACCCGGCGAACGGTCTGGTAATCGACAAGAACGCGCCCCACTGGCCCGCCAGCATCGCCGCAGTGGGCCTGGCGCTGACGGCGTACCCGGTTGCGGTCGAGCGCGGTTTCATCTCGCGTGCGGCTGCCGTCGAGCGTGTGTTGACGACGCTGCGATTTTTCTGGAACAGTCCGCAGGGTCCGGAGGCCGACGCCACCGGATACCGCGGGTTCTACTATCACTTTCTCGATATGCAAACCGGCCGGCGTGCCTGGGATTGCGAACTATCGACCATCGACAGTGCCTTTTTGCTTGCGGGCGCGTTGACGGCGGCCCGGTATTTCGATTCGGCCACCGCAGACGAGAAAGAGATATGCTCGCTGGCCGACGCGCTCTATCTGCGCGCGGATTGGCAATGGGCGCAGGCGGACGGCGCAGCAGTGTCTCTCGGTTGGACGCCCGAAAGCGGCTTTCTGCCCTATCGCTGGAAGGGGTACGACGAGGCGCTGTTGGTGTACATCCTCGGACTCGGTTCGCCGTCGCATCCGTTGCCATCAAGCAGCTACGACGCGTGGGCATCGGCTTATCGATGGGACCACAGTTACGGTATCGACTATCTCTACTCCGGTTCGTTGTTCACTCATCAGCTTTCGCATATCTGGGTCGATTTTCGTGGCATCCAGGACGAATTCATGCGCAACAAAGGCATTGACTACTTCGAGAATAGCCGCCGCGCAACGCAAGTCCAGCAACGTTACGCGATCGATAATCCAAACGGCTTTGCGGGCTATTGCGACTGTTGCTGGGGCATCACCGCGTGCGACGGCCCCGGCCCGGTCATTCTTGAGATTGACGGCGTCAAGCGTCAATTTTTTGATTACGTGGCGCGCGGCGTGCCTCACGGGCCAGACGACGGCACTGTTGCGCCCTGGGCGGTGGTGGCTTCGTTGCCGTTCGCACCGGAGATCGTGATGCCGACGATCGACTATTTTATCTACCAGCTCGATTTGAAAGAAGACCATCCGTATGGTTTCAAGGCGACCTACAACGCCACGTACCCGAGCAAAAAACGTAACGCAAACGGCTGGGTCTCGCGCTGGCATTTCGGCATCAATCAGGGGCCGATCATCCTGATGGTCGAGAATTATCGGAGCGGATTGCCATGGCGGCTCATGCGGGACTGTCCCTACATCGAAGACGGATTGCGGCGCGCGGATTTTACCGGGGGCTGGCTGAAATGATCACTATCTGTGAAGTAACGCCATCGCGCACAGACAAACATTTTCAACGGTAAATCCATATTCACGCATCACCACGTCACCTGTTGCCAAAGCACCGAAACGCTCGACTGCGAGCACATCGCCGCGGTCTCCTGCATACGGTGCGAGCCCTGCGCCACACCGGCCTCGACCGCGAGCCTGACACGTAGCGCCGGCGGCAAGACTGCATCGCGGTATGCCTGCGTCTGCTGGTAGGACAGCTCCCAGCTCGGTAGGGAAACGATGCGGGCCTGAATATCCTGCGCCAGCAGTTGCTTTTGTGCCGCGACGCGTCAGGCGACCGCCGTTTCGTTGGCATCGGCCGGGCGAATCACGATCAAGCGCGGGACCGCGCGCAGACTGGCAAGTTGCTCGACCGGTTGATGGGTCGCACCGTCCCCGCCGAGCGCAATGCTGTCGTGCGTGAATACGTCAGCGGCAACCCGGGATGGCCGCTGTTGGCATTCTGCACCGCATCGACCGCCAGAAAGCGCAGCGTGTTGATACACAGCGCGTCGAGCACGGGAGGGGAAAGGGAAGCATTCATGCGGCAAATCCTTGCAACGCCTTTCGATCAAGCCGAAAAGGCCATTGTTTGCGAGCTACTCATCCATGCCGATAAGCGACTCGATATCCGCGATTGCCCTACGCAGCCCGGACTCCGGCGTGGCCTTGTGCGGCACTATGGTGGCCACAACACGATCGGAGAACGTTTCGACGCATGTTACTGCTACGTGCGTTAGCGCACAGAGGGCCTTGGATGTTCGGAGTACGTTGAAACTTCCTCCCAGTCATTATGCCCTGCATCTCACGAACGAATCGTGGCGACAGGCAATCGAATCAATCGTTCGTTTCCTTGAGCATTACGCGGGTCTTAACCTGCGTCATCAAAGGCAATATCCGTGACAGCTGATACCCATCCAGTGCCCCTACGTATTTTCGACAGTCCGGATTCGCCTGAACCGGAAGTGCAGCTTTTGTCGAACGGTAGTTACCATGTGATGGTCACAAGCGCAGGCGGCGGCTATAGCCGCTCGGAACACCTCTCGCTGACACGCTGGAGCGACGATACGGTCTGCGACGATTGGGGCGTATTCTTCTACCTTCGAGACGCCGGAAGCGGTGACACATGGTCAACTGCCTTTCAGCCAACCCGCCAACGTGCGGATTTCTACGAAGCAGTGTTTTCCGAGGGGCGTGCGGTATTCCGGCGGCGCGACCATGAGATCGAAACGCGAACCGAAATCGCCGTCGCGACAGAAGATCAGATTGAGGTGCGCCGCATGCGCATTACAAACTGTTCGGGCGAACGCAGGATTATCGATATAACGAGCTATCTGGAAATTGTGCTCGCCATGCCTGCGGTGGATGCGGCGCACCCGGCATTCAACAAGCTGTTTGTCGAAACTGAAATCGTTCCTGGACATCACGCGATCTTGGGTACGCGCCGCGCGCGCGCGCCAGACGATCCGACGCCATGGATACTTCATATGCTGGTCGCGCACCAGCCTGTAACGGGACAAGCCTCTTACGAGACGGACCGCTTGCGGTTCATCGGGCGCGGGCATACCGTGGCCGATCCGCAAGCCTTGCAGGACGGTGCGGCCTTGTCGGATAGCGCCGGCCCCGTGCTCGATCCGGTGGCGGCAATTCGCTACCGCATCGCACTCGATCCCTGTGCGGCGGCAAGCTTCGATCTGCTGATTGGCGTCGGTGATTCGCGCGCAGCGTGCATGCGACTGGCCGACCGCTACCAGGATAGGGAGCTGACGAACCGCGTGCTTGCCGACGCGCCGGTCTTCCATCAAGCCGTCTTGAGCAAGCTTGGTGTGACGGCCTCCGACGCGCAACTGTATGCCCGTCTTGCCGGCTTCGTTCTCTACCCCGACCCGACACTGCGTGCCGCGCCGGACGTTCTGGCTGAAAACCTGCGGGGACAGTCCGGCCTATGGGCATACGCTATTTCAGGGGAATTGCCGATCGTTCTCTTGACAATGACCGATGCGGCGAATATCGATCTATTGCGTCAAATGGTGCAGGCCCACGCGTACTGGCGCTCGCACGGCCTCGCAGTCGAATTGGTAATTCTGAGCGACGTCGGCAACGCTCACCACCCTGCACTGCATGAATACATCACCAAGTTAATCGGCGCCGGCAACAATGGCAGCGAGCTTGACCAACCCGCCGGCATTTTTTTGGTGTCGGGCGACAAGATTGATCGCGGTGGCCGCATCCTGTTGGAAACGGTAGCTCGCGTCGTGCTCCGCGACGTGGACGGATTGCTGGAAGCGCAGTTCGAAAGACGTGTTACGGCACCAACTTCGGTGCCGGTGCTGCCGCCCGTGAATAGGCCCATCCCCGCGCCACGGGACGCGATCGAACAAGCTGCGCGAGGCGCGTTGTTCAACAACGGCCTGGGCGGCTTCACCCCGGATGGACGCGAGTACGTCATCACGATCAAGCCCGGCCAAATGACGCCAGCGCCGTGGGTGAATGTCCTCGCGAATCCAGGCTTCGGCACGATTATTTCCGAAAGCGGCAGCGCCAATACCTGGAGCGAGAACGCGCATGAGTTCCGGCTCACGCCCTGGTCGAACGATCCGGTCAGCGATTCCAACACCGAAGCCTATTACGTGCGCGATGAGGAAAGCGGACACTTTTGGTCGCCCACGGTGCTGCCGACCGGTGGCGCAACACCGTACGTGACGCGCCATGGTTTCGGCTACAGCATTTTCGAACATGCCGAGGAAGGTATCGCGTCCAGCCTGAGCGTATTCGTTGCGATCGACGCACCGATCAAGTTCGCGGTACTGAGCCTGCACAATCGCTCGGGGCGCGCGCGCCGGTTGTCGGTCACCGGCTATGTGGAATGGGTGCTGGGCGACGAGCGCACAAAAACAAAAATGCACGTCAGCACCGTGCTGGATGCTGACAGCGGCGCCCTGTTTGCGCGCAATCCTTACAACACCGATTTCGCGGGACGCACCGCGTTCTTCGATGTCGATGAGCTGGCGGATTGCAGCTATTGCGGTGACCGTGGAGAATTCCTCGGGCGTAACGGCTCGCTACGCAATCCGGCAGCGATGTCGCGCTTGCGGCTGTCCGATACCGTGGGTGCGGCGCTCGACCCCTGTGCTGCCATCCGTGTCCCCTGCGAATTGGAGGATGGCGAAGCGCGCGACATCGTGTTCCGGCTTGGGGCGGAGTACGACATCGACGGCGCACGTGCGCTGGTGCGACGTTCGCGCGGCCACGACGCTGCGTCGGATGCGCTCGTCAAGGTGAAAGCGTATTGGCGTCACACGCTAGGCGCGGTGCAGGTCACAACGCCGGATCGATCGCTGGATATCCTGCTCAACGGCTGGCTGGTGTATCAGGTATTGACCTGCCGGATGTGGGCGCGCAATGCGTTCTACCAATCGAGCGGCGCATTTGGCTTTCGCGATCAATTGCAGGATGCGATGGCGCTGGTCCATGCTGCTCCGGAACTGGTGCGCGCGCACCTGCTGCTGAGCGCGTCGCGTCAATTTCCCGAAGGCGATGTCCAGCATTGGTGGCATCCACCGCTGGGACGCGGCGTTCGTACCCATTGTTCCGACGATTATCTGTGGTTGCCACTGGCGACCTGTCGCTATGTACTGACGACCGGCGACACGGGCGTGCTCGACGAAGTTGTCCATTTTATCGAAGGCAATGCGCCGAAAGCCGGCGAAGAATCTTGCTACGAGCTACCGACGCAATCGGCCCAGAGCGACGATCTGTATCAGCACTGCGTGCGTGCAATCGAGCACGGCCTGCGCTTCGGCGTGCATGACCTGCCGCTGATGGGCTCGGGTGACTGGAATGACGGAATGAATCTGGTCGGCGCCGGTGGCAAGGGCGAAAGCGTCTGGCTCGGTTTTTTCCTCTATACGGTATTGATGCAGTTCAGTGCGCTCGCGCTGCGACGCAATGATGCGGCGTTCGCAACGCGCTGCCTGAGCGAAGCGACGCAGCTTCAAGTTGCGATCGAGCGCAGCAGTTGGGATGGCGAATGGTACCGACGCGCCTGGTTTGACGACGGCTCGTTGTTGGGCTCTGCCGACAACGCCGAATGCCGGATCGATTCGATTGCGCAAAGCTGGTCGGTGCTGTCGGGCGCTGGCGAGCCACAACATGCGCGCCAGGCGATGGACGCACTCGACACGTTACTGGTTCGTCCGGACGCCGCGCTGATCCAGTTGCTCGATCCCCCCTTTGACAAATCGGAACCGAATCCCGGCTATATCAAGGGGTATTTGCCCGGCGTGCGCGAAAACGGTGGCCAGTATACGCACGCGGCGGTGTGGGCCGGGATGGCGTTCGCGGCATTGGGCGACGCCGAGCGCGCATGGAAATTGTTCACAATGATCGATCCGATCAGGCACACGGATTCGGTCGACAAAATTGCGCGGTACAAGACCGAACCTTATGTATTCGCTTCAGATGTGTATTCGTTCGCGCCGCACATCGGACGCGGCGGCTGGACCTGGTACACCGGATCGGCGGGCTGGATGGTGCAATTCACGCTCGAATCGCTACTGGGTTTGCAATTGGAAACCGACAAGCTGCATTTTTTTCCTTGCGTGCCGGCAGACTGGAAATCTTTCGAAGTCGATTACCGGTATCGGGATACCGCCTATCACATCACCGTGATGCTGATCGAGGAAGTAGATGGCAACGCGATGCTCACCGTCGATGGCATTGCGCAATCCGGCGCGGCAATCTCCCTTGTGAATGACCGCCACAAGCATGCGGTGACCCTGCGCATACCAACGGCAACCATTGAAAAAAGGAATTCAAAATGAGGGCACCGTGGATAACAAGGAGATCAAGGTGGTCAGTCTCGGATTTTTGCGCAGTCAAAACATCGAACTTACCGACAAGCGCGTCGAACTGCTGCAAGCGCAAGATAAAACCGTCGTATTCGGGGTTGAACGGAGCATTCATCAGAATACTTTTTTGGGCTGGACCTGATTACGTAAATCATGACCGGATACGATGGAATCATCCTTCCATGTTTTGCACACTTTTCTGCTGGGGGGGAAACCCCATCGTTGCGTCAATCGTGAAACTCGCTCAGCGCCTGTGACGCCGCCGTGTAGCGCGCCTCGACGGCGAATCGGTCGTCCGCTTCCGGCACAGCTTCTCGGGCCCCTCTGATAATCATGTCCGCGTGGCGCTGGAGACAGGACGCGTCCGGCCCACATTGCACGTGGCCCGCGATCTGGACAATGGCATCCAGCATGCGGATCGCCACGGCCGGGTTCGACCGCGCGCATTGCCTGATCTGGTTGAAAGCCGCGTCCACGATCCCTGCGAACGTCGAACTTGGCGCCACCAGCCGCAGCCGCCCCTGCGGGTCGAAACGGTGGGGCGAGGGAATGTCGCGTTGGGCCAGGCGGCACAGGGTCGACCCCAGTCGATCGACGCAGGCGATCGCCGTGAACGGGTCGTTGATACCCGGCGACAGTGCCCGCACGGCGATTTCGACCAACTGATGGAAGGAGAACTCGACGTCCTGAACAGCGGAGCGCTGGTCGCCAAACGCGAAGGCAGCGTTCACCTTGACCACCAGGCTTTCGGTGACACGACTCCCAGGCCATACCATGACCATCGCCTGGCCTTTGACGAGATAGTGCCCGGGCCGACGCTCCAGGCGCAACAGCAGATCTTCCTCGGTAGCCAAGGTCATCAAGGCGTCGGCGTCGATCAGCTGAAGATAGCCGTCTTCCGGAGCGCCCACGGGAACGGCCTCGCGCGCGAACCCCGCAGGCAGACTGGCTCGGATTGGCGCTCTTGACGCTTCGGATCCCGGCACGCCAAGGTGACTAGGAAACAGCCGGTCAATCCCTTCTGTCAGTTCCCTGCAAACCTGCGCCACAACCGAATCGGCCTGGATCGAGACCGATACGTGATGGATGAAGTAGATCAGCACGCCAATGCTGACAATGGCCAGCAGCACGCCGATGCTGACGGCAAGATGGGGTACGAAAGCCACTTCGTCGACGCGCCGGATCGTGCGAAGTACGAGCAAGCAGTACACGAACGTCGCCACGAAGGTGCCCAGCACCACCTGGTTAGCGGTGTCCCGCATGAAGTTGCGCAGCAGCCGCGGCCCCAACTGGGACGAGGCGAGCGACAGCGCCACCAGTGTCATCGAGAACACGGTTCCGGCGATGGCGATCATCGAACCGGCCACGGTACCCAGCAGGAGGCTCGCGCCTTCGGCTCCACCGGAATAGCTCCAGCCCAGCGAATCCAGCCAGTCCTCAGTGACGGCTTCGTCGAGCGCGACGGCAGAAAAGGCCAATATCACGGCCAGGGTCGCCATGGCCGTCGGGACGAACCAGAAACCGGATCGAAGTTGATCCCAGTATTTCAGCAGCATTGTTTTCATGTGGCCTCTCAAATCTTAAAACTCAAACAAAGCGCCCAAGGTGATGCCCAACGGGCGATCACTTCAGCGCAGTACCTCAGGCGCGTGCGCGCTGTTCGTCCTCTTGCATCGGTCCGAACACTGTTGTCAGCGGTTCACGGCTCTCACGAGCGGACCGAGCGCAGCATCGCTGCGAACTCGTGCAGCGTCGCGCTATTGCTTGAATCGGCCGTCTCCAGCCAAGCCTGCAGGTCAGCGACAAGTTGTTCGCCGGACGCCCCTGAACGCATCCACAGCTGACGTAGTTTTTCGCGCATCACGACCAGTTCGCCAAGCGACTGGCTTTGCGCAACCGCGCTCGACACCTGCGCCCGCTTGCAGGTCGGAATATGGCCGGCGTCGCGGTGTAGCCAGCGGCGTGCGCCACGCAGGTTCTCAAGCTCGGCGACAGTGCGTCCTTCCGCTCGCAGTCGTAACCATTCTGCAAGCGCAGCGCCGCGCACACGCTTTGCATAATTCGCCATGAATTCGTAGCGGTTCTCGATGATTGCGTCCAGCATGGTCGAATCGGCTATCGACCGCGCCGCACCCAGCCGCAACTGCGGCCCGACCCGGCGGACGGTAGCCAGCCCGAGCATTTCGAGGCAGCGGATGTAGACCCAGCCGAGGTCGAATTCATGGCGTCGCACCGACAACTTCGCTGAAGTCGGATAAGTGTGATGGTTGTTGTGCAGTTCCTCGCCGCCGATCACGATGCCCCATGGAATGATATTGCGGCTGGCGTCGGCGAGCTCGAAGTTGCGATATCCCCACCAGTGGCCGATGCCGTTGATGATACCGGCCGCGGTGACTGGGATCCACAGCATCTGCACCGCCCAGACGGTCGCGCCGATCGCACCGAAAGCAAGCAGATCGATCGCGAGCATCAAGCCGACGCCGCAGAAACTGTACGGCGTATAGAGCTTGCGCTCGATCCAGTCGTCCGGCGTGCCGGCGCCGTACTGGTCAAGCAAATGATGGTCCTTCGCAGCGGCGGCATAAAGCTCGCTACCGCGTAGTAGCACGGCCGCGATACCGCGGGTCTGCGGGCTGTGCGGGTCCTCGGGACTCTCACAGGCTGCGTGATGCTTTCGATGCACCGCAACCCATTCGCGCGTCACGATGCCGGTGCCGAGCCAGAGCCAGCACCGAAAAAAATGCGAAGGCAGCGCGTGCAGCGCGACCGAGCGATGCGCCTGGCTGCGGTGCAGAAAGATCGTCACCGCGGCAATTGTGATGTGCGTTGTCACGAGCGTGTAGGCGACGATCTGCCAGCCGCTGAAATTGCTTAGTCCGTGCACCAGCCAGTCGACGAGCGCGTCTTGTAGTGTGGGCAGCAGTTCTGTCATGTGCATCGGAAATTCTCAATCGGGATTGTCTGCGGGCGCTGCAATCGCAGAAGTCGCAGCATTACTTGGTCGAGCGGAGCGCTTTTTCCACCTCGCTGAGCTTGGTGTGGTTCGGCTCGCCCTTGACGCGCGCGATGACCTTGCCCTGAGCGTCCAGCACGAACACAAATGCGTTGGCACTGTCGCGTGGAATGTGTAAAGCGCTTTCGAGATTCGACTCGTTTAAGATCCAGGTCTGGTCGTGGTATCGCGCTGGGATTTTCCCCCTGGCCCGGCCGATCGCATCTTGCTCGCTTATGAAGAACGGCAGGTCGATCGCGAGCACGTCCCGGATGCGCACTTCGCTCTGGTCCACGTTCTTGCGCAGCGCTTCGGCCCACAAGCGCGTGTGTTGTGCGGCATCCTTGCTTGGCGTGACGATCAGAATCGTCGGCTGGCCAATCAACTGGGCGGCGCTCACTTTCTCCCCAGTCAGGGCGGTCGCCGTGAAATCGGGGATCGGGCTGCTTGAGAGCTGAGGCCAGCCGTCGATCGGCGCCAGCAGTGCAAGCAGCGCAAGCGCGATGGATGTTTTCATGGAGGTGGTCCTTTTTGCCTTGCTGTGACAGGAGGCGGCTGCACAGCGAGTCTCCGATCAAATTACCGCCTGCGCCGGACCCATGTGGGTTGTCGGTACCGTGACGCGCACAGCGGCTACGCAACGATGCATTTTCGAATCCCGTCTGGAGGGCGAGCAAACAATTGGATCGAAGGCGATTCCGGTATTTCAGCAGTAATGTTTTCATGCAGGCTCACTTCAACTCGTAGGCCAGGACTGAGTCGCCAAGCGTTGTGCCGAATGAGCCATGTCCACCCGCCGCCACAACCACCATCTGTCGGCCATTGATGCGGTAAGTCATGGGTGTCGCTTGCCCGCCCGCCGGCAGCCGACGTTCCCAGAGTTTGCGCCCCGTCGTCACGTCGTACGCGCGGAGGTAGTTATCCAGCGTTCCACTGTAGAACACCACGCCGCCAGCGGTGATCAACGGTCCGCCGAGGCTTGCCACCCCCATCGGCAACGGAATAGGAAGAATGGCCGGCAGCTGATCGCGCACGGTACCGTGGCGGTGCATCCACGCGCGATGTCCGGTACGCAGATCGACGCCGGCGATCGCGCCCCAGGGAGGTGCCTGGCACGGCAGGCCGAGCGGCGACAAGAACGGGCCGATCTTCACTGCGTAAGCGGCACCATGGTTTTCGTTCCAGTGCTCGCTTGCACCGGCGCTGACGATATTCTTGGTGGGATTGGGACGCGGCTCCAACTGGAACGTAAAAGCCAGAAACGCCGGGGTACCGACCATGATCTGCCGCACCGGATCGACGGCGACACCACCCCAGTTGAAGACGCCCAGATTGCCCGGGTATACCAGCGTACGGCGTGTCGAAGGCGGCGTGTAGGGCCCGTCATAGCCCATCCGGCGCAGTTCAATGCGGCAGATGAGCTGGTCGAGCGGTGTTGCACCCCACATGTCCTTGCCAGTCAGGGCGGCGGGCATGAAACTCAGCGAAGAATGGGGTTGCGTAGGCGCAGCGAACTCGCCGGGAACGGTACTGGCGGGGGCCGGCGACTCGCGTACCGGCAAGATCGGCTGCCCGCTGCGCCGGTCCAGCACGTACAGGTCGCCCTGTTTGGTGGGCATCACCAGTGACGGAACCAGCTTGCCGTCGATCGTCAGGTCGATCAATGACGGCTGCGCCGGCACGTCGCGGTCCCAAAGGTCGTGGTGCACCGTCTGGAATACCCAGCGCAG
>JACMQD010000277.1 GCA_014377155.1 Herminiimonas sp. | reverse complement strand
GATGTGGTCATTGTTTGCCTGAAGCGATATTCGGGTCGATGTTACGGTTAAGCGGTTGATTTCAGCGCGCAGAACAGGACACAGCGAGCGTCGTGCAGCGAGCCCCACAAACAAGTTCAACGCCGCCATGCGCAACAGAACAGCCGGCAGCGCCCTGACATCGACCCGAAAACCGCGCGAAATCCGTGAAAGGTGAAATTCTACCCGACCGCACGGGTTTGCCGTACATAATCCGGTCTTCCCCTCACTGGCGGCGGCATCCGATGGCCGCCAGCAGTAGCGCGGCACTGTCGCGCCACGTGACGACCGGCCGCGCTGCGGGCGTTTTTTCCGTGGCCGGCAAATTCAGAAAATCACCGATCGCATTGCACAGCGCTTGCGGATCATGGCGCGCAAAATAGGTCGCGTCGTCGCCGCCGACTTCGCGAAATACCGGGATGTCACTGGCAATGACTGGCAGCCCGTGCAACGCCGCTTCGACCAGCGGCAAGCCGAAACCTTCGGCCACCGACGCCGCGATCAGGGCCGAGGCGTTCTGGTAGCACAGCGCGATTTCGGCATCGGTGAACTGTTCGATAAAAAACAGCTTGCGCCCCATTTGCGGGTGACGCCGGATGCGTTGCACGGTATCCTCGACCATCCAGCCAATCGATCCCGCAATGCACAATCTGGCATCGCTACCGTCGCGCCACAGGCGGTCGAAGGCGTCGAGTGCGAAATCGTGGCCTTTGCGCGGTTCGATCGTGCCGACCATCAGCAACAGGGGACTGCCATGATCGGCGGCCATCGTGCGTACCTGCTCCCGCACGGACGATTCGCGGTCGGTGACCGTGATGTCAGCGCCCAGACGCCAGTGATCGACAGCCACCGCGTGCGTCATCCCGCGTTGTTGCAACGCGACCCTGACATCGTCGGCCACCGCAGCCGAAATACACAGCAGCTGATCGCTCTGGGCGATGGCCTGGGCAAACCAGTTCTGGAACACCGCAGTCAGTCCCGGGCTGCACAGGTCAGGTATCAGCAACGGGATCAGATCATAGACAACGGTGACGACCTTGCCACCCATCTGCCGTATGGCCTGGAATATCAAGGCAAAATCGGCATATTGCTCCCACGACGAATCGAGCATCAGCAGGGTGTCGCCCGGCTGGATGAAGATTTCCTGGTCGGGAACGGCGGCTTCGAGATCGAATATCGCGGCAGCCACCGCGCCAGCGCGCCACAAGCTGTTATGCGCCAGGCGCACCAGCTCGAATGGCCGGTCAAGCGCATTCGCGTGTGCCAGTTCGCGGGCGATGCTGCGCACCACACGCTGGATACCGCTGCGGGCATCGGCGCCGGCCAGTTGCGTGACATCGACAAGCAGCCGGGGTTGCCGGCGCAGGTTGGCGTTGGTTGCCGCATGGCGCGCAATGGTGTCGAGCAAATCGGGGCCACAATCGACGCCTTCCAGCGCGCGCGCGACTGCTACGAAAGGGTTAACCGGCACCACGGGTAGTTGGCCAATTATCCTTGCGCAGGCAGCGGCGACGGTCTCATCGTCAGCATGCGCAAGGCGTTCAATCGGTGGTAGCCAGGCGCCGGCACAGCCTTGTGCGGCCAGCGAGGCGCCCACCGCGTCCGGCGCAACGATGCCAGTGGCAAATTCGAGCACGCGGCGGCTAAGCGCAAAGGGCCTGGTGTCCGGCGCGATCGCACCGTGCAAACCGCTGCAGTACAGATGCTCGCGGAGCATCAGTTGCGTCGCAGCCAGCCGCACTGCCAGTTCGGCATAAGGATGGTCCAGGCGCGCATCGTACAGCACCACCAGGCCCGGGTACTGTTCCAGCATGGGCAACATAAAGGCGTTGCCAGCGCGATTGTCGAGATGGTAGACCACGCCAGCATAGCGGCCATAGCGGCCACCTAGTTCGGCATGGGCAAAAACCGCGTCGCCGGGCATGCCGGTTTCGGTGAACAGGTCGATCACGGCATCGCCGGGCATGCGGCGTTGCAAGGCGGCACGATAGCGTTCGCCGTATTCGGCGGCGCTGATGATGGCAAGGCGCAAGCCTGACCTGGTTTGTGCCCACACCGGGCAAGTATGGGCCACGGTTCGCCACGCGGTTTGCGGGTCTGCCGTCATGGAGGCGATCTGTGCGGCGTCGAGTCCGATGAAATCTTCTGCGCTCGCCCTGCCGGTCTGGATCACGATATCGGGAAGCAGAGCGCGCAACGCCATGTCGCGCAGCGCGGACGCAAGCAAGGTCCGGCATGCCGACGCAACTGCTAGCGACTCTGCATCCGGGGCCGTCCACGAAACGAAGTGACCGGGAAGCAATTGCACCAGAAAGCGTTTGCGTAGAACTTCGGCGCTCGCCATCTCGCCAGCATCGACCGCGACATACAAGTCATGGCCTGCGCCACTGCGCAGCAGCGCTTCCGTCAGTTCCTGCATCGGCCGGCAGTCGCCTGCTGACTGGCTTGCGGAAAAATCGACTACGACACGCACTAGCCGCGCCCGCCTTCACCCTGCCGTACGGCGCGGGCCAATTGTTCCCGCCAACTCTGCGCCGACGATACCCCGTCATCCCACGCGGATGGCGGAACGATCAACGCCGGCGTGGCAACTCGACCGGCGCTGCGCGGCCGGATCGCCCGTCGCGCCAGACGCTGCCCCAAACCAGGAAAAGCGCGATATAGCCGCCACGCCGCACCGGTCAGCAGCGTACTGCGCTTGAGCAACCGGATCATGCGTCGCAACAAGGTCGGCTTGCCCGGATCCGCAGCGCTCATGGCCGCGACAGGCTGATCTG
>JACMQD010000276.1 GCA_014377155.1 Herminiimonas sp. | reverse complement strand
ATCTCGGCCGTGAAGGCCATGCGTGCCTGGCCTTTGGCGCTTTGGGTGCTGACACCGATGACATTGATTTTCTCGCGCAGGAAAATTTCGGAAATATCGCGCAGCAGCCCTTGCCGATCACCTGCCAATACAAAAATATCGACCGGGTAGACGGTTTCCCGCTCCGGCGCGCCCCATGCGGTATGGATCACGCGCTCGGGTGCCTTGGTACGCATTTCGATAAAATTCTTGCAGCTGGCGCGGTGGATCGAGACGCCCTTGCCGCGCGTGATGAAGCCGACGATCGGGTCGGGCGGCGCCGGTTTGCAGCATTTCGCCAGCTGAGTCATCAGGCCGTCGGTTCCTACCACGAGCACACCTGACTTGGCGCCGTGCACCACGCTCGACGCCCTGCTCTTGCGCGCCACGACGCCATCATCGGGATTGACGTGTTTGGGCGGGTGCTTCGGTACTTCATCGGCGTGCAACATTTGTTCCACATGGCGAAGGCTGAATTCTTCCTTACCGACGGCCAGAAACAGGTCGTCGACTTTGGTAAAGCCCAGCTTGTGCGCGAGTTCTTCCAGGTTGACGGCTGTCTTGCCTTCGCGCTGTAGCGTTTTCTCAATCAGCGCGCGGCCATTGCCCAGAGTTTCCTGCTGGTCGATCGCGTTGAACCAGGCGCGCACCTTGGAACGTGTTCGCGCACTGACCGTATAGCCAGGACTGAGCCAGTCACGCGATGGCCCTGCCGCACCGGCGGCAGCGCTGGCGCCACGGGCGGTGATGATCTCGACCGTCTGACCGTTCTTGAGCACGGTATTGAGCGGCACCATCGCACCATCGACGCGGGCGCCGCGACACCGATGCCCGACATCACTGTGCAGGTGGTAAGCGAAATCAATGGGCGTCGCGCCGCTCGGCAACTCGATTACCCTTGCCTGCGGTGTCATGACGTAGATGCGGTCGTCGAGCGTGGCGGATTTGAGCTTTTCGACCCATTCGCGTTGACTGTCTTCCTGGCTGACTTCCAGACTGACCACGGCATCGACGACTTCGGTTTTCCACGCCAGCAGCTGCCGCAGCCAGGCAATTTTTTCATCGTACTTCTGGCCAGAAAAATTGGAGCCGCCGGTTTCTTTGTAGCGCCAGTGCGCGGCTACGCCGTATTCGGCGAAGTGATGCATTTCATTGGTGCGGATCTGGACTTCGAGCGGCCGGCCATCCTCGGCATTGACCACCGTGTGCAAAGACTGGTAGCCGTTGGCTTTCGGTCGCGCGATGTAGTCGTCGAACTCTTCCGGTATCGGAGTCCAGATATCGTGCACCACCCCAAGTACCGCATAACAGGTCTTCTCGTCGGCTACGATCACGCGGAAGGCACGCACATCATAGAGGTCGGAGAATTCGAGCGTCTTGCCTTTCATCTTGGACCAGATGCTGAAGATATGCTTGGGACGGCCGAACACCTCGGCTTTGATGTCGTCGGCCGCCAACGCCGCTTTCAGGCGGGTGATCGCGGCGTCGACGAAGCCTTCGCGTTCCATGCGTTTTTCTTCGAGCATCTTGGCGATACGCTTGTAGGCGACCGGTTCGAGGAAGCGGAACGACAGGTCTTCCAGTTCCCATTTCAGTTGCCAGACGCCCAGCCGGTTAGCCAGCGGCGCATACAGGTCCATGGTTTCGCGCGCGTACTGAACCGTGCGGTCGTTCTGCAGCTTCTGTTCCGCAAAATAGCGCAGGGTCGTCACGCGAGAGGCCAGTCGCACCAGCACCACACGCATATCGGAGGCCATCGCCAGCAGCATCTTGCGCAGCGTTTCGAGCTGCATCGCGGTTTCTTGCGCGGCATTCTTTCCGCGAACGACTTCGTGCTGGGCGAATGCCTGTTCATGCAGGCGCATCAGCTGCCGAACGCCTTGCACCATGTCGGCAATTTCCTTGCTGAAGCGCGCTTCGATTCCATCGGCCACTTTCGGCTCAAGGATCGGCAGCTCGAACAACAGACTGGCAATGCGGGTATCGACATCAGTTTTGAGATGCGCCAGCACGGTAGCGACGCCCCGCGAAAAATCGAAAGCGTCCTGCCCGGTGACGACCGGGCGACCCTCGTAGTAAGGTTTGACGAAGGCGAGCGCATCCAGCACGCGCGCGCCTTCTTCCGTCGTCAGGCCGGCGATGAGTTGATGGTGCGGTTCGTCATGCGATGAAGCGAGAGATACCATCGAAATCTATTTCAGTGCGGCGGTGACCACCATTTCAATCAGCCACTCGGATCTGGCCAGCTTTGCCTCGACGGTGGCGCGCGGCGGCGACTGCCCTGGCGCGACCCAGGCGTTCCAGACTGCGTTCATGCCGGCGAAATCCTTGACGTCGGTAATGAATATCTGGCACATCAGGATGCGCGACTTGTCGCTGCCGGCTTCGTCTAGCAAACGATCGACATGGGCCAATACTTCGCGTGTCTGGCCTTCGATATTTTGCGTCACGTCGGACGCGATCTGGCCAGCCAGATACACCGTGCCGTTATGAATGGCCGCTTCCGACAACGTGTTGCCGACGTGAAGGCGTTTGATATCCATGATGTCTCCTTTTATTGTTACAGCATTTATCCAAGCAAGAATGCCGTTGCCACGGCAATCTGCTGAGCATGCATGAAAGTGGGGGCATGTCCTACCCCGGCGAATTCGACGACGGTTGCCTTGGGACCGCGTTGGGCCATGGCGTCTGCCGTGGCGCGTGACACCAGGTCGGATTGGGCGCCGCGAACGAGTAAGGTGGGGCAGCTGATGGCGTCGTAGGTTGCCCACAGCATGGCTTCGGCTTGTCGCGTACTTTCCGGCGTTGCCGACTTGAACGGCACCGCGAGTCCGAGATCGTAATGCCGAATCCATTGCCCCTCATCATCCTGTCGCAAGACGTCGGTTGCCAGCTTGCGCCACTCTTCATCGGTGTGTTCGCCGAACGTGGCCGAGATCGATCGTATATAGTGCGCCGCTTCATCGAACGTGGCAAAGCGAACAGGCTGGCCGATATACTCGCCGATGCGCGCGATCGCAACCGGATCGAGGGTCGGTCCGATGTCATTCAAGATCAACTTGCGCAGAGGATTGCCTTGCAGCGAT
>JACMQD010000275.1 GCA_014377155.1 Herminiimonas sp. | reverse complement strand
CAGGTCTTCCTTGTTGGTGAAGTACAAGTAGAGCGTGCCCTTGGAGACACCGGCATGCTTGGCGATATCGTCGAGCCGCGTGGCCGCATAGCCGCGCTCGACGAACAGATCGAGCGCAGCGGCCAGCAGCTCTTGCGGGCGTGCTTCCTTGCGGCGCGTCCAGCGGGGTTTGATCGTTGAAAAAGGGCAGGACATGATGCGGGGAATCCAATAACTTACCGACGAGTCAGTAATATAGGCGTGTATCCCGAAAGCGTCAAGATGAGTGGCCGTGTTGCCATCCGGGTCTGTTCAAATTTTCGTTATTTGTGATCAAATCAACATTTTTTCCGGAGTATTCATGTTCTCGTCTTTCGCTTCCCCTACTGAACAGCAAAGGCAGATGCGCCTATTCGCGCTGTACTGTATCGTAGCGACAATCATTAACCGATCATTACCATTGTCGTCTTGCACTGTGTTACGCGCCCGATATCCATGAATTGTCGTCAAAACTGCGGCGCGTGCTGCATCGCGCCCTCGATTTCCAGCCCTATTCCCGGAATGCCCAACGGCAAGCCGGCCGGTGTGCGATGCATACAGCTCGATGATGAATTGCGGTGTCTGATTTTCGGGCAGCCTGGACGGCCGCGCGTCTGCGGCAGCCTTAAACCGGCGACCGACATGTGCGGCGAGGACCGCGTCCACGCACTGTTTTTCCTTTCCGAGCTGGACCGCCTTACCGCCTGATTGAGTTTTAAACAGTCAAAACACGATCGCCGCACCGACCATGAGCCTGGCATGAAATTGAAACCAAAATACCTGATCCCGGCCGTTGCAGCCTTCGCACTGTTGCTGATCTCCTGCGCAACCCTGCTAGTGCCGAAGGAAGTCGTACTGCCGCTCACCAAATTGCAAGCGACGCTAGACCGCAAGTTCCCGTTCAAGCAGCGTTATTTCGAGGTCTTCGACATCACCGCCGCCAATCCGCGTCTGGCACTGCAAGCCGAGACCGGGCGCATCGTCGCCACCATCGATGCGGCGCTGGCGCCGTCCTTCATGAGCGAGTCGTGGCGCGGCACGTTTACGCTGTCGGGCATGCTGACCATCGATCCGGTGCGGCGCGCCGTCCTGATGGCCGACCCGCGCCTCGAGCGAATCGCCATCGATGGCGTCGAGCAAGGCGCCGACCGCCCGATCGCCAAAGTAGGGCGTCTGTTTGCCGAACGCATGATCAAGGACATGCCGCTCTACACCTTCAGCCCGGATGAATTCAGCTATGCCGGTATGCGCTTCAACCCTGTCAAAATCGTTACCCGATCCGATGCGCTCGTGGTAACCTTTGAGCCCGCGAGATAGGTCGTTTTCCTGTCGAAAAATCGTTGTAAAACTGCAAGCCCGCAGCCTGTGCGGGCTTTTTATTGATGGATCATTTTTATATTACTGGTATCGCATGGATCTCATTCTCGCGCTCAAGGCAGTCATCATGGGTATCGTCGAAGGACTGACGGAATTTCTGCCGATCTCCTCGACAGGCCACCTGATTCTCGCCGGCAGCCTGCTTAACTTCACCAGTGACAGCTTTTCTCCTGAAAAGCGCAAGGTCTTCGAGATCGTGATCCAGGCCGGTGCAATCCTCGCCATTTGCTGGGAATATCGGGCCAAGATCAGTTCGGTCATGCGCGGCCTGTCCACCGACCCGAAAGCGCGTAAATTCGTGTTGAACCTGGCGGTTGCGTTCCTGCCCTTGGCGGTGCTGGGCCTGCTATTCAACAAGGCGATCAAATCGGTGCTGTTCGCGCCGGTGCCGGTGGCGATCGCTTTTATCGTCGGCGGCGTAATCATTTTGTGGGTCGAGCGGCGCGCCAAGGCCAATCCGGTTGTGATCCGCATTCATGCGGTCGATGACATGAGTACCCTTGATGCGTTCAAGGTCGGCTGTGCGCAGGCGTTTGCGCTGATTCCCGGCACCAGTCGCTCCGGCGCCACCATCATCGGCGGCATGCTGTTCGGCCTGTCGCGCAAGGCGGCCACCGAATTTTCATTTTTTCTTGCCATTCCAACCTTGTTACTGGCAACCGCTTATTTGCTCTACAAAGAGCGCGCCATGATGTCGGCAGCCGATCTGCCACTGTTCGGCATCGGCACGGTGGCTGCATTCCTGTCGGCCTTTTTGTGCGTGCGCTGGCTTTTGCGCTATATCAGCTCCCATGATTTCACGGCGTTTGCTTGGTACCGAATCATTTTCGGACTGGTGGTGCTTGCCAGCACGTACAGCGGTTTGGTTGTCTGGGCGGATTGACTATCGACCACCTGCTTTGCCCTGGCAATCCCTTGACACGGTGCACGACGGCTTTTGCCGGTCCCGGCGATCCTGTGCATGATGCAGGAATCGTCGGCGGCGTTTTATTATTCACGAAGTAGATGATCACCTCACCCACCAGCACACGTGCATTAGACATCCTGCAAACCGTCTTCGGCTACCCGTCCTTTCGCGGCCAGCAAGCCGAGATCGTGGAGCTGATCGCAGGCGGCGGCGATGCGCTGGTGCTGATGCCGACCGGCGGCGGCAAATCATTGTGCTACCAGATACCGTCGCTGGTGCGCGACGGCGTCGGTGTGGTCGTCTCGCCACTCATCGCATTGATGCAAGATCAGGTCGATGCGCTGGCCGAACTAGGCGTACGCGCGGCATTTCTGAATTCGACCCAGACCTACGAAGAATCGTCGCGCATCGAACGACTAGTGCGCACCGGCGGCATCGATCTGGTCTATGTCGCGCCGGAACGCCTGATGACGCCGCGCTGCCTCGACCTGTTCGACGCTTCGAAAATCGCGCTGTTCGCTATCGACGAAGCGCATTGCGTCTCGCAATGGGGCCATGATTTCCGGCCTGAATACATCAAGCTGTCGGTGCTGCACGAACGCTTTCCGAACGTGCCACGGATCGCCCTTACGGCTACCGCCGACCAACAGACACGCGATGAGATCGTCACCCGCCTCAAGCTCGACGATGCCCGCCAGTTCATCTCGTCGTTCGACCGCCCCAATATTCGCTATCAGATCGTCGAAAAAGCCAATGCCCGCAAGCAGGTACTTGATTTCATCCGCGAAGAACATGCCGGTGACGCCGGCATCGTCTACTGCCTGTCGCGCAAGAAGGTCGAAGAAACTGCGGTCTTTCTCAATGAAAATGGCATCACCGCGCTGGCGTACCACGCCGGCATGGATTTCGCGGTGCGCTCGAAGAACCAATCGCGCTTCTTGCGCGAAGAGTCGATCGTGATGGTCGCGACGATTGCTTTCGGCATGGGCATCGACAAGCCGGACGTGCGCTTCGTGGCCCACCTCGATCTGCCGAAAAGCATCGAAGGCTATTACCAGGAAACCGGCCGCGCTGGCCGTGACGGCGGCCCGGCCAATGCCTGGATGGCATACGGCCTGCAGGACGTGGTCCAGCAACGCCGCATGATCGAAGAATCCGAAGCCGACGAAACCTTCAAGCGGGTACAGGGCGTCAAGCTCGACGCCATGCTCGGCCTGTGCGAGACACTGCACTGCCGACGCATGCGCCTGCTCGAATATTTCGGCCAGTCGGCTTCGCCGTGTGGCAACTGCGACACCTGCCTGTCGCCGCCGGTATCCTTCGACGCCACGGTGCAGGTGCAAAAACTGCTGTCGACGATTTATCGCGTCGACCAGCGCTTCGGTGCCATGCATGTGCTGGATGTCTTGCGCGGGATGGAATCCGACAAGGTCAAGCAATGGAAACATGACCAGTTGTCGACCTTCGGTATCGGCAGCGACTGCACAGAACAGGAATGGCGTGCCATTCTGCGCCAGGCCATCGCCCTCGGTTTGATCGTAGTCGATTACGATGCCTACAGCGCACTTAAACTGACCGCCGAGGCCAGGCCGGTCCTGCGCGGCGAGCAAAAAGTGCAATTGCGCCAATACCAGAAACCGGTCAAGCAAAAGCGCCAGTCGACTCGCACCGCGTCCAAGGGCTATGCAGAAACCGACCTGTCCGGCGTCGAGCAAACCATCTTCGACAAGCTGCGCTGGTGGCGGGTCGAAACCGCGCGCAAACACAACGTGCCGGCCTATGTCATTTTCCACGACGCCACCATGCGCGAAATCGCCAAGGCCAAGCCGTCGTCTCTTGACGACTTGCGCGTTGTCAGCGGCGTCGGTGCCAAGAAACTGGAAACTTACGGCGAAGAACTCATCGAGCTGATTGCGGCGTTGACCTGATCGCTTTGCGAAAGCAGGCAAACCGTAAGCCCTAAAAAGGATATGGCCTGCTTGCCGACCTTGAAACGCGTCGAAATATCATCCACGCGTTCAGCGGAAATCCGTACGCTGCGCCACTGGCCAAGGCCAGTCCAAGGCTGCTCAAAAACAGCAGGGAATCGAGCGCTGCCGCCAACGCCCCCGGGATCAGCACCATAATGGTGGTGACCACAATTTGCATCACGGTCAGCGCCGGGGTATTCGCAGCAATTACCATCTCCGCCGCCGGCAGGAAACCCACGCCGGCGCGCAACAGCGCCAGCATGGTGAGCACGTAACCGAAAGCGAACGCCAGCGAAACGGCAAATACGATCGACGGTGTCACGGCCCAACCCCCGCTATTCGCAATAACCAGTCCGGCACCCGTGCCAATGGCGCATCCCGCCATACAATGAGCGGACGCCCGGCACGCAAGCCAGGGCGCCTCCAGCGGTGGGGCATTTTTCTGTTCAGGCTGGTCACGCTGTTCCATGGAAGCTTTCGAGGATGCACTTGCTGATGTTATAGCGTGCACCATCGCAGTTCCATTCGACGAACGTCAAACCTGAGGTAATTTTGCAAGGTAACGGATAACAATCATGAGCTTGCGCAAGCATGTTTCCTAGCAAATACGCGACAATGCGCGTCTTGCTTCAAAACTATTGTTTGAGGAAAACCAGATCCCAGACACCATGCCCAAGCTTTACTCCGCGGTTTTCAAATTTGGTGACCGGTCGGTAGTCCGGTCGTGGCGCGTAGCCCTCTACGCTATTGGTCAACTGCGGCTCCGCGCCCAGCACATCGAGCATCTGCTCGGCATACTCCTGCCAATCGGTAGCGCAATGCAGGTAGCCGCCCGGCGCGATGCGCGAGGCCAGCAAGCTCACCAGCGCCGGCTGGATCAGGCGCCGCTTGTTGTGGCGTGCCTTGTGCCACGGATCGGGGAAGAAAACATGGACCCCTGCCAGCGACGCCGGCGCAATCATATTGGTAATGACTTCGAACGCATCATGCTGGATCAGGCGCAAATTGGGCAGACCCTG
>JACMQD010000274.1 GCA_014377155.1 Herminiimonas sp. | reverse complement strand
GCATGACGATCGGTCGCTATACGCTGATAAAAATCGCTGAAATACGTGATGTTGATATAGGCGGCGATAATGCCCAGGCGGCGACCGGACAGGTCGTACAAGTTGCGCGCCAGCGGCAGGATCCACTGGTTGTCGGCACGACTCTTGACGGGGCTGCCGACGATAGTGAGATGTGGATCGTCGCTATCGAGCAGATCCCGGATGTATTTACGATTGCCGAGGTCGATCGCATCCGTGAGGAGCGGCGAAGTGGAGATATTGCTCCATCCGGCGGTATTGATATACCGCAGCGACTGTATATGAGCGCTCTCCTGGCGCTGGCGGATCATCATTCCGCGTAACGATTGTTCCGGCGGAAGATGCCCGTTCTCTCCGACATCTTCACGGATGGTGTCGATAATGGCGCCGACGGCGCGTTCCGCGTCTTGGAGGGTTCGCGTGGCGTGTTCTTCTATAGAGCGTACCGCGGCGAGGCTGGAGATCGTTTCCTGTTCGATCGTCAGGGTACGGTCCTGCGCGATCGCCCACCAGGTCTGACCGATAATGGCTGTGATCGTCAATGCAATGCAGACCAGGAACAGAGGCCAGGCTTTTCGCAGTTGGGTCAGGATTGAACCAGCGATCATGCGGATTCGCTTTATGAGAATTGGAAGGCCACGCAGCAGTCAGTAGAGATGTGTTCGACTATCCAGGTACTTTATCAGCAAGCCCTGTCATACGGCAACATGGCGCGCTTTGGAGTATGTCGTTATCGACGCAACATTGTTAAAGATTCTTACTACAACTTTTATTGATTTATTTTATTTATCCGTTATAATCAGAAATCGTTGAGATTCGAGCTTGTGGTGCAGTTAGTCTGTCATTCCTGTCTTGGTTGAAACGATCCAAAGGGCAACTGCCCAACTTAACTGAAATATAGGAATTGCAATGGCAACTGGTATCGTAAAATGGTTCAATGATTCGAAGGGTTTTGGCTTCATTACCCCTGACGAAGGCGGCGAAGATCTGTTCGCGCATTTCTCGGCTATCCAGTCGAACGGCTTCAAATCACTTCAAGAGAACCAGCGCGTTTCTTTCGAAGTAACTGCCGGCCCTAAAGGCAAGCAAGCTTCGAACATTCAGCCGATCTAGTATCACGATCAATTATTAACGCTGAATAATCGACAAAAATCCTCGGCTTGCCGAGGATTTTTTTCGTCCTCGTTTTTGTATTTTTTTCCTCTTTGTTGTCTTCTCAGTTCTCCTCTTTGAGTACATCGCTGTTTTTTCATTCTTTTTTCCACGCTCCTCGTCATTAGTATTATCCCTCATCGTTTTATAGGCGAATGGCGCATTGCAGCACGAACTTTTTGTTGCTTGGACGATTTGTGGACCCTACAATAAGTCGCACGAAAAATTAAAGTTTTCATAGTGATGCTGTTATAAATATAACTACAGAGGGACTCAAATGTCACAAAAACTCAATTTACTGATTGCTGCTGCTGTTGCAACTTTGTCGTTCAATGGCTTTGCTGCCGAACCGATCAAGATCGGTGTCTCAGGTCCTTTCACCGGCGGTTCGGCGCCGATGGGCGTGTCGATGCGCGATGGCGTCAAACTGGCTGCCAAGGAAATTAACGACAAGGGCGGCATTATGGGTCGACCCATTGAACTGGTCGAGCGCGACGAGGAAGCCAAGAACGAACGTAGCGTTCAGGTGGCCCAGGAGTTGATTAACAAGGAAAAAGTCGTTGCTACCGTCGGCTTCATCAATACAGGTGTGGCGTTGGCGTCGCAGCGTTTTTATCAGGAAGCGAAAATCCCGGTGATCAACAACGTCGCCACCGGCAGCATCATCACCAAGCAGTTCGCCGACCAGCCGGACAACTACATTTTCCGCACCTCGGCCAACGACTCGATCCAGACGGCGATGATCGTCGACGAAGTGGTCGGCAAGCGTAAGTTGAACAAGGTGGCGATTCTCGCGGACTCGACGAACTACGGTCAGCTCGGTCGCGAAGATCTGGAAAAAGCCCTCGACAAGCGTGGCATCAAGGCCGTCGCAATCGAAAAATACAACATCAAGGACGTGGATATGACCGCGCAGCTGTTGAAAGCAAAACAGGCTGGCGCCCAAGTCGTCATCACCTACGGTATCGGTCCTGAACTGGCACAGATCGCAAACGGCATGGAAAAGCTCGGTTGGAAAGTGCCGCTGGTAGGCAGCTGGACCTTGTCAATGGCGAACTTCATCGACAATGCGGGCAAGAATGGCGAGGGCGCCATCATGCCTCAGACTTTCATCCAGGATCCGAATACGCCAAAGCGCAAGGCCTTCATCGATGGCTACGTCAAGACCTACAATCCGCCTAACGGCCGTATTCCTTCACCGGTGTCGGCTGCGCAAGGGTACGATTCGATCTATCTGCTGGCCGCTGCGATCAAGCAGGCAGGTTCCACCGATGGACCGAAGGTACGTGCTGCTTTAGAAAACCTGAATGAAAAGGTCGATGGCGTGGTGGCTTCCTATAGCAAACCGTTCACGCACGACGATCATGAAGCCATCAAGGCCAACATGACCGTCTTCGGCGAGGTCAAGGCCGGACACGTGGTCTTGGCAAAATAAGGTCGACGGCATAGGGTTCCACCACATCGTGCCTTACTCGTGAAGGCCAGTTTTCGACTATTCGGAACTGGCCTTTGTTACGAATGACCATGGCATCGACGATGCCGCCCCTCGGAAAAAATGATGGAAATCCTCCTGCAACTGGTCTTCAGCGGTATCTCGCTGGGCATGATCTACGCCGTCATCGCCTTCGGCTACCAACTTACTTTCGCAACATCTGGAACCTTGAACTTCGGGCAGGGTGAAGCGCTGATGTTGGGCGCTCTGGTCGGGCTGAGCTTGGTCGGTAACATTCATGGCGGGCCGTATCTTAATTACTGGCTGATGATTCCGGTGGTAATCGTGTTCGGTGGTTTGCAAGGCGCACTGGTCGAGTGGATCGGTGTGCGGCCGGCGATCAAGATCAAATCCGAATTCGGCTGGATCATGTCGACGATCGCGCTGGCGATCATCTTTAAGAACGTTGCAGAAAATATCTGGGGCAAGGACGACTTGACCTTTCCTACGCCACTCACCGCGACGCCTTTTCAGGTTTTCGGTGCCAATGTGCAGCCGATGCAGGTGGTGGTGGTACTCGGTGCGGTCGCAATGATGGTCGCCGTGGAAATTTTTAATCGCAAATCGATCTACGGCAAGGCAGTCGTTGCGACGGCGAACGACCGTGACGCGGCAGGACTGATGGGTATCAACACCAGTCGCGTGATTACCTTTTCCTATGCGCTGTCGTCGGCGACCGCGGCGTTCGCCGGCGTTCTGGTCGCGCCGTTGACACTGACCGGCGCCACGATGGGTACTGCACTGGGACTGAAGGCATTCGCCGTGGCGATCGTCGGCGGTCTGACTTCGGGCATGGGCGTTATCGTCGGTGGCTTGATGATCGGCCTCGCCGAGACATTGACCGGCTTCTATATCTCGACGGGCTATAAGGAAGTACCTGGCCTGGTTCTGTTGCTGCTGGTTCTGGCGATCAAGCCGGCCGGACTGTTCGGCAAAACCGCCATCAAGAAAGTGTAAACATGAACAAAAAGACGCTGGCCCTGTCGATCGTCGGGATTGCAGCTTTGGCTGCCTTTCCCCTGGTATTTCATAACCCGTACTACATCCATCTGGCTGAAACGATCCTGATCTATGCCATTCTTCTATTCGGCCTGGATATCGTGGTCGGCTACACCGGTCAGGTGTCGCTCGGTCATGCGGGGTTGTTCGGCATCGGGTCTTATACCACCGGGGTGCTTTGGCTGAAATTCGGTGTGCCATTTCTGGTCGCGGCGCCTGCGAGTATTGCGGTGACTGCCTTGTTTGGGGCGCTTCTGGCATTGCCTGCCTTGCGGGTCACAGGTCCATACTTGGCGATGGTAACGCTTGCGTTCGGCACCATCATCCAGATTCTCATCAACGAAATGACGTTCCTTACCCAGGGGCCAATGGGTCTCAAGGTGGTCAAGCCCGTCTTCTTCGGCCACAAGGTCAACGAGGTGGAGTTCTTCTATTTGGTTGCCGGCGTCATGGTGCTTTCGCTGATCGTGGTGCATCGTATCCTCAAGTCGCATCTTGGCCGTGCCTTCCAGGCGCTGCGTGACAGCCCGATCGCATCGGATTGCATGGGAGTTTCGGTCTATCGCTACAAGGTCTACGCTTTCGTTATCAGCGCAGGACTCGCCGGCCTTGCCGGTTCGCTTTATGCGTATTCGGAAGAATACATTTCCCCTAACACCTATAACTTCGAACTGACGATCCTGTTTCTGTTGGCGGTGATCATGGGAGGACGAAAAACGCGTAGTGGTGCGCTGGTGGGCGCGTTGATCGTCGTCATGTTGCCGAGCCTGCTGGCCGATATTAACCTTTTCAGAAAGATCGCTTCTACTGCGGCGCTGATCGCGGTGATCGCCGGCGGATTCTCGCTATTCCGTGGGCGCAAGACGGTACGCGAACTTGCGGTGCCAGTGATTGCGACGGTCGGCATGGCACTGTTTTCCTACAAACTTGAAAACATCGTCGACTGGCGCCTGACGATTTTCGGCTTGATGACTTTGTTTGTCGTGTATTACCTGCAAGACGGCATCATCGGCTTTCTACGCAGTGTGGTCGGTCGTTCCGTTTTGAGTGCAGGACGCGCTGTGAAAAGCGATGCTGCGGCGTCGAGCGAATTGGGTGGCGTGGGCATTGCCGGACCAGGTCATGGAATGACTCCCCAGACGACTCTTCTGAAGGTTAACCAGATATTGATGCAATTCGGTGGCTTGAAGGCACTCAACAAGGTCGACCTGGCAATCGCAGGGGGTTCGGTCCATGGCCTGATCGGTCCGAACGGTTCTGGCAAGAGTACGATGATGAACGTCCTGACCGGCATCTATAAGCCGACCTCGGGCACTGTCGAATTCGATAACAAAGTCATTTCCGGCAATACGCCTGCTGCGATCGCGTTGGGGGGCGTGGCAAGGACATTTCAAAATGTGCAACTGTTCGGCGAGATGACCGCCACCGAGAACGTGCTGGTCGGTCTGCACAATACGTTCAAGAGCAATATCCTTGATGTCATGTTGTCGACACCCCGACATCGCCGAGAGGAAGAAGCGGCCAACGAACGTGCCGCCGTTTTGCTGCAGTTCGTCGGTCTTTCCGAGCTGTCGGAAGAGGAGGCGCGCAATCTACCGTATGGCAAGCAACGACTTCTGGAGATCGGTCGTGCGCTGGGTCTGAATCCGAAGCTACTGTTGCTCGACGAGCCGGCTGCCGGACTGACCGCACCGGATATCAAGGATCTGATTGCGATCATCAGGAAAATCAAGCAGCACGGGATTACGATTATTCTCATCGAACACCACATGGATGTC
>JACMQD010000037.1 GCA_014377155.1 Herminiimonas sp. | reverse complement strand
TCGGTGATGGACTCTCTGTACCGTTGGATGTTCGGTCAAATGTCCATCAATGGCATCACGCTCGATCTGGATTCCACCGTGATGACACGCTACGGTGCGCAAGAAGGCGCGGCACGCGGCTACAACCCGGCCAAACGCGGGCGTGCCAGCCACCATCCCTTAATGGCCT
The DNA here is from genome assembly GCA_014377155.1 of Herminiimonas sp. Next base: position 3,602 of record JACMQD010000037.1, on the reverse strand, counting down.
TTGTCGCCGACACGTGAGTACGGTCAGCGATCTTGCTGGCGTTCGCCACCCAATTGATCAAATAGCGTGATGGGGAGTAAAAGATCCCCCTCAAGGGCCTTGAACAAACGGCCCTATTTTGAGAGAGTCGCTTTCGACCAAGAAAGAGACCATCAAAGTGTGCCAGATTCTCCTGCAAGACCCCAAGTTTTTTCAATTGCTGCTGCAAATCGATATTGATCTCGCTGAGCAAACGCGTGTGCAGAAATGTTCGTGTGGCGGCGTGCTGCATCGTGCCAACTATCCGCGCAAACCACGTGGCTGCCTCAAAGAAGCGCGTGCTGATTTCGCGTCCCGTTTCAGCTTCTGTTGCAGTCAGTGCCGCAAGCGTACGACTGCCATGTCCGTTCGGTTTTTAGGTCGACGCGTATATTTATCGCTGGCGGTGGTGCTGCTGTCGGCCCGGCTAACCGGGCCGACAGCAGCGGCAGGGCGCGTGTGCGCGACCCTGGCCGTTCCGGTGCGTACGCTGCGCCGCTGGCAAGCGTGGTGGACACAGCAGTTTCCGGTAACACCGCTCTGGCAGGCCGCCTGTGCCCGCTTCATGCCACCTGTGGCAACGACCGAACTTCCGACCAGCCTGATCGCACGCTTTGCTGGCTGCGCGGCAGAATCCATGCAGCGAGTCCTGACGTTTCTCACCCCCCTGACGGTCAGGCAATGATCACGTTACGGAAGGGCCGCACATAACCCGCAGAGGATGCCGATAGCCAAACTTTGTGAGGGTTCGTAAGCTTGCCTCCCATTAGCGATGCCGCCGGTATCGCATCATTGGGAGAGCACTTTGAATGGGTTAACCGATTCCGTTAAACGCGATCGTTGGGCGCGCTTGCGCTTCTCGATCATTGGTCCGTTACTCGCTGCGCCACCTGGACCGAAGGCATTGCAGGCCGCATTGCAACTGCTCGCGGCCAAGACCTGGCGCGATCCTGTGTCGGGCCTGGATGTCTGTTTCGCCGCTTCGACCATGGAGCGTTGGTACTACAAGGTGCTACGTGCCGACGATCCGGTGGCCGCCCTCAAGGATCGCTTGCGCGGCGATGTCGGCCGATTTCCCAGCATGACGCCGACAGTCATCGATACCCTGACCACCCAGTATCGCGAGCATCCGGGGTGGACCGTCCAGCTGCATGTCGATAATCTACGCGCCGCACTCAAGGGTAGCGATACCGCGATTGCCTCCTATCCCTCGATCCGGCGCTATCTCAAAGCACAGGGCATGTTCCGTCAGGCGCAACCCAAGCGCGCCACCGCGGGGGCACTCGCCGCACGCGATCGGCTGGAGCGCCTTGAGGTGCGCAGTTTCGAAGTTGACCATGTCTGCGCCCTGTGGCACCTCGACTTCCATCATGGTTCCCGCAAGGTACTCACGCGCGGTGGCGTGTGGGTGACGCCGATGCTGTTGGGCGTGATCGATGATCGCTCCCGTCTGGTCTGTCACCTGCAGTGGTATCAGGACGAAACCGCCGAGAGCCTGATTCACGGCCTGTGCCAAGCCTTCATGAAGCGCGGTTTACCACGCGCCCTGATGACCGATAACGGCGCGGCCATGCTGGCCGAGGAGACGACCGCCGGCCTTGCAAAACTGAGCGTATTGCACCAGACCACGCTGCCTTATTCGCCGTATCAGAATGCCAAGCAGGAGTCGTTCTGGGGCCGCGTCGAAGGCCGCCTGATGGCGCTGCTTGAAGGCGAAGCCAACCTCAGCGTCGATGCGCTCAATCTGGCAACGCAAGCGTGGGTCGAACAGGAGTATCACCGCACGCGCCATTCGGAAATCGACGCCACGCCGCTGGCCCACTATCTGGCCGGGCCGAACGTGGCACGCCCCTGTCCTGCTAGCGCGGCGCTCGCCGACAGCTTTCGCATCGAGGTAGACCGTCGACAGCGCCGCTCCGACGGCACCGTCAGTCTGCATGGTGCGCGCTTCGAGATCCCGTCGCGCTATCGGTACCTTGAGCGCGTCTGTCTGCACTATGCCCGCTGGGACCTGTCACGGGTCGATCTGGTCGATGCGCGGTCTGGCGCCATTCTGTGCCCGGTCAAGCCGCTCGACAAGTCTGCCAATGCCAACAGCCAGCGTCGGCGTCTGTACCCGGTCACGGGCGATCTGTCGCCGCTGCAGCCCAAAGGCTTGCCCGCCTTGATGACCGAACTGCTGGCCGACTACGCCGCAACTGGCGTGCCGCCGGCCTATCTGCCAATACACGCCGAAAGTGACGCATGAATCAGAAACTACTCGCCCTATACGGGCTCAAATGGAATCCCTTCTCGCCAGAATTACCAAGCGAGGCGATCTATGTGCCGGCCAAGATCGAGACGTTCTGTTGGCGCATCGAGCATGCGCAGATCAGGGAAGGCGGCTTCGCCATGATCCACGGCGATCCGGGCAGCGGCAAGAGCATCGTCTTGCGCTTGCTGGCCGAACGCCTTAAGAGACTTCCCGATATTACGGTCGGTGCCATCAATCATCCGCAGTGCAACATGCCTGATTTCTATCGTGAGCTGGGCGATATCTTTGGCGTGCCGTTGCGGCCTTCCAATCGCTGGGGCGGTTTCAAGGCATTGCGCGAGCGCTGGTTCGGTCATCTCGAAACCAGTCGTTGCCGGCCGGTGTTGTTGATCGATGAGGCGCAGGAAATGACGACGCAAGTGCTCTCCGAGTTGCGTCTGCTGGCCAGCGCCCGCTTTGATTCGCAGCCGCTGTTGTGCATCGTCATGGCCGGGGACGCGAGACTGATCGAGAAGCTGCGCCGGGAGGAGCTGATTCCGCTTGGCAGCCGTATCCGCACCCGGCTCGCCACCGAGTTCGCCAGCCGCGACGATCTGCTGGCGTGTCTCGATCATTTGACAGCCGGCGCCGGCAACGCCAGCCTGATGACGCCGCAACTGCGTCATACCTTGTGCGATCACGCCGCCGGCAACTACCGCATCCTGACAACGATGGCCGCTGAATTACTCGCCGCTGCCGCGCAACGCGACTTGCCGGTGCTTGACGAGAAATTGTACATGGATGTCTTTGCACAACCGGCGCAATCGACCCCGCGTCGTAGTGCCGCCCGTTGATCATTCACCGAGACCATCATGAACACTGACCCACCTGATCATGGCATCCCATTGCCAATGCTTTCCGACGAAGCCGCTGTCGAAATTCTCAATTTCCTTGAGGTGACGTTCCAGATATTTGAAACGCGTTACGCCCATCAGATTTACCGCTACTACGACAGTATTTCCCAACACAATATCGTCAAATGCACGCCGCAGAAAAACACCGACGATCCGCCGTTCTGATCATCTGGATCGCTCAACGACAAACGGCACCTGGAAAAACCTGGTGCCGTTTTATTTGAAACTCCCCGCAAAAACGGCCATCGCCGAACGTGAATATCAGACCATCGAATTAGCTGATCACACTCACCATCACTAAGAGTACATTCCCTATTGAAGTCATTCCGGACACCGACCCATCTGGAGGCCCCGCCCAACATCGCCGCATTTTCCTACTGCCATAGCCAGCAGCACAGACTGCTATCATCTCCCTACAAAAATAAACGGAGGAGATT
>JACMQD010000273.1 GCA_014377155.1 Herminiimonas sp. | reverse complement strand
CCGGCATCCTGCAATTTGACGTGCTGACGATACAGCGGCTGGTGATAGGCGAACTTGTCAATGATCATGCCGGCGATGAAGCTGACATCGGCGCGGCAGCCATCGATCACGCCGACCGGCGCCGGCGGGCACGACAGCGCTTGGGTAGCGCGCAGCTTGATGACCGGGCGAACGTATTTCAGGATGACATAGCTGCCGGGCCGCTGCGCAAGGCGATGGCTGACTTTTTCGCCGATCACCTCATAGTCGGCCGGGTCGAGACCGGCTGCGTCTTGATTGGGGACGGCGATGACTTCCACCGGCACTTTTGAATCGTCAAAGAACAATGCCGATTCGTCGTCGCTGTCGATCTGGTTCTTGTTCTTGTGTTCGCGCTCATGCGCGGCAATCTTGCTTTTCTTGGCGGGCGAGGGAACGTCGGGGACGATCTCGAACAATTCGCCCAGCGTACCCTGAACGCCATCGGGTTCGGGCACGCGGCGCTCGCTCTTCTGACCAAATATCTGGCGCTGGAACCAGGCAACCTGGCGGCGCAGATGGACGATTTCGCGATCCTTCACATCGAGCAGTCTGACCATGTCCGCAGCGGTCAATGTCACCGGCGGGTGGACAACTTTGGCATCGGATTGATGGTTGGATTGCATGTCAATATTATAAATTCTTGCAGGATAAATAGGTGCATTTTGAGAGTTAGGGACCGGTATTTTTATAGCGCCGGCGCACCTGCTTTGGCTCGATGCCTTCGAGCAGCAGCTTGAGTCCCGTCCATTCCATTTCGCAGCTGGCCACGTCGGCCCAGTTACTGACAAGGCGGCCTTGTTCCAGGCGCTTGGCCCACACGCACAAGCCATTTCGATCGAAATACAGAACCCGGATCTGCGTGGCGCGCCGGTTGATGAACGCAAACAAATTGCCCGACAATGGGTCCTGCAGCATGACGTGCTTCGCCAGTGCATACAAGCCATCGAATGAAAGGCGCATGTTCACCGGTTGGCCATACAGAAAGACGCGCACCTGACCTTCGGGGAAAAACATCAGCGCCTCGCGATCGTGAGCACGACGCCGCTGCCAAGATCGATGCGGACGTCGAAGCTCGGACTCGCTGGCGTTGCTGGTACCAGCAAATCCTTTGCAGTGGTACTGCCAACTACAGCGCTGCTGACGGAACCGACATCGATGAAGGTGGGCCGTGGCGGTGGCGCAGGCTGGTCAGATCTGCCAAAGCGAAGTTTGGTACGCCAAACATAGAAGTTGCCCTCCGAAATAGCCTCATCGCGGCAGAAGGCCGCAATGCTCTTGCCGCTCGCGGCATGCCTTTCCAGATGATTGCGCCATACTATGTCCTTCGATGTCTGAGATTGCAGTTTGTCCATGCACCGCTCCTGATTGTTCAACGTGAAGGAGATTGTGCCGGCATGAAGATTCGATAGATATAACGCCGCTCAGGAACCGGTTACACTTTATAGGCATAGCCCCCCGGGTCTTTAGGACTCGGGCTTAGTGAGAACACGACGCTCCCAATAATATCGGTCTCCCAGAGCGGTCTTCCGAAATGTTTGACTGCATATCGCATGTAGGCAGGCAAATAATACTGAAAATCTTCTGCTTGCATGTGTGCCAGTTGACAGTCGCACTCTTGAATTTCGGAGTCAGGAATGTCCTGCCAGCTTGAATCGACTCTTTCCTTTCCTGCCTGTGCCCATTCCCAATTGGTAATTTCTCGCGACATGCCATACCGATCAGTCAGAAGAAATTGCCGCAGCGAAGTGATAGATCGCGCGACACCGGTGAATGCGAGTTCCCCCTGTGTCAAACTGTTGTGAGACAACTTCATCAGTCTAATTAAGGAAGTTGGCACACACATGGAATTGAAAATGACAGCAGCAGGATACGTCCCCGACGACACCGATGGTTTTTCTGACGGTGTCCCAGAGCGAGCCCGCAGGGCGACCGGCGGGGCACCGTCAGAAAAACCGGCATCAAGTTCTGAGGTGGTCGCTGTGGCAAAGCGCCGCAAGTTCACGACGGCGTATATGCAGCGCATCGTGCGTGAGGCTGACGCCTGTACGGCGCCCGGCGCGATCGGCGCGCTGTTGCGCCGCGAGGGCCTGTATAGCTCACATTTGAGCAAGTGGCGACTACTGGTGACGGCAAGTGATGCGGCATCT
>JACMQD010000272.1 GCA_014377155.1 Herminiimonas sp. | reverse complement strand
TCATTGCCTTCCTGGCGAATCTCGACCAGCAGTTCGCCGGTTTCGTTCTTGCCGGCCGCCGCGCGCTGGTCGCGTGATTCGATGCCGTGGACAATGGCGTTACGCAGCAGGTGCTCGAACGGGCCGACCATCTTTTCCAGCACACCGCGGTCGATTTCGACTGCGCTGCCGCGAATGTCCAGGTTGACGCGTTTGTCGACTTCTTTGGAGGCTTGGCGCGTAACGCGATACAGCCGCTCTGAAATACTGGCGAACTGCACCATCCGCACCCGCATCAGATCCTGCTGCAGGTCACGCGTCAAGCGTCCCTGCACCACCAGATCGGCACTGGCGCTTTCGACGGTGCGGTGCAGGTTCTGCTGTACGGAACTGACGTCGTTGACGCTCTCGGCCATCATGCGCGTCAGTTCCTGCAAACGCGTAAAGCGATCGAACTCCAGGGGATCGAATTCGCGGTCGGCCGAATGGGCCATGCGCGAGGTGATCTGCGACTCGGCCTGCATTTCGATTTCGCGCAACTGCACGCGCAATCGCGAGACGTTCTCGGTCAGTTCGGACAGCGATTGGCGCAAGGTGCCCACTTCGGTCTCCAGACGCGAGCGCGAGATCGAGACCTCACCTGCCTGGTTGACCAGGCGGTCGAGAATATCGGCACGGACCCGCACCAACGGCATTGGCGTGGCGGGCGTGGCGACCTCGGCGGCGCGTATGCGTACCGGCGCGACTACACCTGGTGCACGGAGCGGCATCAGCGACGGCACTTCGATCAGCTGGCGCGGCGCTTCAGTGCCGACGGGCATACCGGCGCTCGGCTCTGGTGCAGGCTGCTCGATAGCGATCTCGGGTGCTGCCTTGTGCACTTGCGGATTCTGGATATCTTCGAACAGTTGCAGACCCTGATCATGCCGACTCAGCAGTTCTTCCAGCGCAAGTGGCGATGGTGCTCCCAGACGGCTGATTTGCTCGATTCGCGTTTCCATCTCGTGCATGTGTTGACCGAGACTCATCGCACCTGCCATCCGGGCACTGCCCTTGACCGTGTGCAGAATGCGCAGGATCGATTGGGCCAGCCGGTTGTCACCCGGCTTTTGCTGCCATTCGCGCAAGGCCTGGCCCATCTGCGGCAGCATGTCGCGGCCTTCTTCGACAAATACCGGCAACAGGTCGGCGTCGAGCTCATCACGAAGTGTCAGGGCCGGATCGGCGTTGGCCTCGGAAGCCGCGTAGACCGGCTCCAGAGTCGGGGCGGGTACGAATTGCAAGACGGGTGCCAGCTCTGGTTCGGACACCGGCGCAGCTGTTTCCGGAAGCGGCGTTTCGATGCCCTGTTCCGAAGTCGATAGCGCGGCAATTTCTTCTACATGATCGATCGCCACATCGTCTTGTTGTGCAATCGATGCATCGATTGCCAACGCTGGCTCGACGTCGACCTCGTCTTCGACGTCGTCGGCGACCGGCATGTCTCCGGCTACCACCTCCGGTCCGATGTCGTCGCGTGCCGCAGCCTCAAGGTCCGTTTCATCGAATGCAGGCGTATCGACATCGTCCGCTTCCGGCGTGGCAACGGCAACCGTTTCCGGTGTAATTTCGTCGAGCGGCGCTTCGTCGAGGTTGGTTTCGGCAAGCGCGGCTATATCGACATCGCCCGGTTCCGGCACGTCTATCGCAGCCGCTTCTGGTGTGATGTCGTCGAGCGCAACGTTGACAAGGACGGTTTCGTCGAGAGCAGGCACGTCGACGTCGCCGGCTACCGGCAAGTCGATCGCATGCGCGTCCGAGCTCGATTGCTCGATTGCGGCTACGGCGTGGTCGGTGTCGGAAAACGCAGGCGTGTCGGGCGCGGTGGCGTCTGGCAGGTCTCTCTCGCCGATCGGCGCTTCTGAAGCCACTGGCTCGGTTGTATTCACGTCCGATACGATTTCGTCCGGCAGATCCGCTTGCTGAACCGGCTCGTCGAAATTGAAATCCGACAGGTCGATTTCTTCAGCAGCAACCTGTTCCATCGTCAACAGCAAGCCAGCTTCAAGCGGCAAGTCGCGCAGGGCGTCGGCGTCGATCCTGGCAGCGGCACGCTGCTCGATGTCGCGTGGCATGCGCTCCAGCAATTGCACTTGCAGCGGCTCATGGTCAGGCATTTCACCTAGCGCGAACATTTGCAACATAAAGCGAATCCGCTCGATACCATGTTCCAGCGTATCGAAATCCTCTTGCATCATGCGCGCTGGTTTACGCGCTAAATACTGCAGCACCATTTCCAGCGCATGTGCAACTTCCTGCAGCGGCTTGAAGCCGACCGTGGCAGAACTGCCGGCCAGCGAATGGGCGGCATGCACAGCCAGGATATTCACCCGGCGCTCCGCTTCGTGACGCCACTCGCCGATGTCCTGCGACAGCAGGCGAACGAGCTCATCGGTTTCGGTGAGGTAGATATTGTGCAGCGGCAGACTGATTTCCAGGTCGCCGATGCGCTTGACGCTGTCGTCGCGTTTTGTGACAGGCGGCAGCATGGTCGGAAAGTCGATGACTTCGGCCGTCGGCATGACGTGCTCTGGCGTCGCATCCCGTTCAAGTTCAGGCGCAAGCTCGGCAGTCGGTCCGAGAACATGATCCGGCGCGCGCTCGAAATCGAACGAGGGAATCGTGTTGACATCGGCGAACGCGGCCATTTCCGCATCGGTCATCGGCATTTCGTCTGGCTCGGTAGAAACCAGTGGCAATGCCTCGTCGTCTGTCTGCACGAACGGCTCTGCTTCGGATACGACTTCTTCTCCTGCTTTTACTTCCGTTTCTACTTCTTCTGTTTCTACTTTTGTTCCTGCTTCTGCTTCTGCGTCTACCTCGGCCTCGGCTTCGGCTTCGAATTCAGCATCTACCTCTGTAAATTCAGGGAATTCCTCTATTTGAACAGGTGGCAGTATCGCGTCGACCTCGACCGATGGCATGGCCGATGCCGTCATCAATCCGGCCGGCGCTGCCTCTTCGTAGACGTACGGCTGGCTGTCGCGCACTCGGTCAGCGGCGGCTTGCAATGCATGCGGCGTACGCGCCGATCTGCCGGTTGTCTGCAAATCATCGACCCAGGCACGCAACACGCTGGCGGCCGTGTCGAGCAAGGCGTACAGATCAGCGTCACCAGGGCGGGTTTCCGACAAACGCTGGTTCAGGGCTTTCTCGACGCTCCAGGCTGCTTCGCCGAAGGCCATCAAGCCGACCATGCGACCGCTGCCCTTGAGCGTGTGGAACGAACGCCGCAGCGTAATGAGATGCTCCTGGTTGTAAGGCGCGCTGCGCGATTCGGGGATGGTCTGACAGACCGCGCCGAGCACTTCCTCTGCCTCCATCAGGAAAATTTCCAGCAATTCGGCATCGACCGCTTCGTCGGATGCGGGCATTTCGGCCGCTGCGAATGCCGCAACCGGCGTCGACACCGGATCAATTGCGGTGGCGCCGACGATATCGTCCGCGCGATCATGCGACGCATTGAAATCAGGATGATCGAGCATGTCGATGGCCGCCTGGGCGCGATCGTTTGCTTCGGGGTTGTCGATCAGCGTGGCGTCGAGCCTGACTTGTTGCAGCGATTGCTTCAGTTGCTCCTGCAGCAAGGCGTTGTCGGGCTCGGCCGTCAGCGACACCGCCAGTTCGGCGGATATCTTTTGATGCAACGCCAGATCGTCTTCGACCGTCGGCAAGTCTGCCGGAATGATTTCCGCTACCGGCGGCTCGGTGTCCGAGAGGTCGATTGCTGCAGGAAGGACTTGTTCGGTGACCATCGCAGCCGCCGCGAGATCGGCCTCGTCAGGTTCGATGACGGTTTGCGGCGACTCTATGCTTTCCGGTGTGCGCGGTACGAGCACACCAAGCGCGTCATCGAAAGCAAAACGCTGACTTGCGCCGTCGGGCTGCGACTGCAGCGCTTCGATCAAAAAGCTCAGGGCACCGACGTTGCGTGCCATGTGCTGAAATTCCTCAACTGCCGGAACCGATTCGGATTCGGCAAAGCGCGCCACTGCGGCTTGAGTATGCTCTACTGCGCGCACGGCATCGTCCTGGTCCAGAATCGACAACGCGCCGGCGATCTGATGCAGGATCGGCGCAGTCTGGGCCAGATGCGAACGATCCGATGGATTGCCGAAGTATTCATCCAGTGTCTTTTCGACCTGGCGCAGGCTCGATTGCATTTCGCCGGCAAGGGCGGTGACTGTTTGCTTCTGCTGCGCTTCGCGTGACATGTCGTCGACCCAGGCGCCGGCTGTGGCAGGGGACTCACCGGCGACGATCGACAGCAGGCGCGCGGTCAGGGCGTCAGCGTGGGTGGCGAAACCCTCGGCAAGCTGGCTGCTGTGGCTCAACGCATTTTCGACGAACAGCAGGCTGGTTGCCATTTCGAGACCGAGCCGGTCGCCGGGCTGCGAATGCGCCGCGTGGCGCGCAATGCCGCCAAGTTCGCGCAGCAACTTGGCGAGTGAAGGCGAATTGAGCCGGGCACCCGCTTCGGCCAACGCATTCATTTCGGTTTCGAATGCGGGCGCGACAGCGGCGTCGCCTTCCGAAATCCGGTTCCACAGGTTTTTCGCCTGTGCCAACCGCTCTTTGGCATTGCTCAAGGCATCGGCGTCGATCCGGCCGTAGCGCTTCTTTTCGTAATCATCCGGTACCTGCCCTTCGAGCTGGTAAGCAGCGCGAATCTGTTTCAGCCGGATCGACGGATTGACGCCTTGCGCGATGAAAAACAGCGCGTCGCGTAACAGGCGTTCGGTGATGCTGGACGAGCCTTCGCTGAGGCGACGGATTTGCAGATTGATGCGGGCGAATAGCTGCTTGACATATAACTCGCTTGGCACCTGGCCAGCGGCCACCACTTCCGCGAAGCCGTGCATGACCCACCAGAAACCCCGCATTTGCTGGTTGTTTTGTGCCCGTTCGACTTCTGCCACGATGTCGCGCATGATGCCGGCGTTGGCCGCTTCGGCATCGCGGTCGGTACTGCGCAAAAATGGCAGCAAGGCGCGCTCGAAGCGCTGGCGCAGGACCAGGTAGGCCTGCGGCGCAAGTGGCGTCGCCTGTTCGGCGGCCGGAAAATGCGGTCGCACCGTCAGGTTAGGAAAAAACAGGTCCGACGGATGGATGCGATCGGCGCCGCGTGCTTCCAGCAGCGCCCGGTAATACGGAAACAAACGCACTGGCTGATGTGGTACGCCGGTCAGCAGTTCTTCGAGGTATTCGGTCAAGGCCCGATAGGCATTGTCGATTGCATCGACCATCGCTGGCGTCAGTTCAAGCTGCGCCGACTCGATGCGGTCGAACATGTCCTCGACGGTTTCGGTAATGATTGCCACACCATCGACATCGACGACCTGCAATGCGCCGTGTGCCTGATGCAGGTGCGCCTTGGCATGCTTGAGCGAGGTCGAGCAGGAATCAGGTTCCTGCGATAGGGCTTCGCCGAGCGCCGTGCGGGAGCGCACGAGTGCCTCGCGGACTTCGCCCATTACCCAGGACAGCGGCCCGGTATCGAAATTATCCCGGACACCTTGCGGAAAGGCGGAAGAAGGGGTGGTCATGACTGCCTCGCAGGTTCAAATGACGACCGACCGGCAAGGCGGCCCGTCGTCACGCATTACTAATCGGACACCGGGCCGTTTGTGCATGACTTCAGCAGTTTTCGCTGTCGTCGAATCAGGCAGCGACGCGGAATCGGGATACCGAGCTTTTAAGCTCTTCGGCCAGACGGGACAGTTCGCGAATCGACGTCGCAGTCTGTTGCGTCCCTTCTTGTGTCTGCTCGGTAACGGTAAGGATGTTCTGGATATTTTGCGCGACACCGTTGGCGGACGTGGCCTGTTGCTCGGTGGAGATCGAAATGCCCTGAATCAGTTCCGCCAGTCGGTTCGAAACGCGCCGGATATCCGACAGCGCCGCGCCGGCCGCGTCAGACAGCTTGGCGCCCTCGACCACACCCTGAGTGGATTTTTCCATCGCCGCCACCGCATCGTGGGTATCGGTCTGAATCGTCCGCACCAGCGCGCCGATCTGCTTGGTCGCCTCGCCGGAGCGTTCCGCCAGACGCTGCACTTCTTCTGCCACCACCGAGAAGCCGCGACCGGCTTCGCCGGCCGAGGCCGCCTGGATCGCCGCATTCAGCGCCAGCACGTTGGTCTGTTCGGTAATGTCGGAAATCAGCTCGGTAATTTCACCAATCTCTTGCGACGATTCGCCGAGGCGCTTGATGCGCTTGGAGGTTTCCTGGATCTGCTCGCGGATCTCGTTCATGCCCTTGATGGCGTTTTCCACTGCCTTCGAACCCTGCTCAGCGGCAGACACCGACTGTCGCGCCACGTCGGCCGATTCATTGGCTGATTTGGAGACGTCGGTAATCTGTACTGCCATCTCGAGCACGGCCTGGCCGGTTTCCTGAATTTCACGAGACTGCTTTTGCGACGCGGCAAGCAATTCGATCGAGATGTTCTGCGCTTTGTTGGATGCCGAAGTTACCTGCTCTGCAGTGTTGGTCACGCGTCCTACCAGACCGCGCAATTCTTCCACCGTATAGTTGACCGAGTCGGCAATCGCACCGGTGATGTCTTCGGATACTGTTGCCTGCACCGTCAAATCGCCATCGGCCACTTCCTGCAATTCGTTCATCAGGCGCAAAATCGCCGCCTGATTTTGGTCATTGGCGTTTTTCGCTTCTTCTTCCTGCTTTTGCGCTTGCAAACGCTGGGCATCGGACTCGGCACCGCGGATGTCGGCTTCCTTGGTGCGGTTGCGGCTATCCTGCAACAGCACTAACGCAATACCGGTCGCCGAAAGCAGCGCGGCCAAAGCACACAACAACATTGCCCAGAACGGCCAGGTAAAGGAATCCTGATCATCGCGGTACGTCGTCTGCAAAGCGGTCAGACGCTGCTTGAGGGTTTCGTTTTCAGTAAAGATCAGCTGCTCGGATTGCTTGGCGGCGATGAAGTTTTGCAGATTGCCCAAAATCGAAGACACCGATTGCTGGTATTCGGCAAAGGCTGTCTGCAATTCGGTCAGCTTGTCACGCGTGTCCTGATCCTTGGAGGCAGTCAGGCGCAGCACGTCACTGCCGTTTAGGAAGCCTTCGGTAATGTCGCGGAAGGTATTGGTATCCTTGCCCAGCAAGAACGCGGTTTCTGGATTGACACCTTCCGAAGTGAGAAATTCGTTGGCGCTGCGACCCAGACGCTGGGTCAGCATGACCAGCTGGCCGGCGGCTGAAATCTCACGCGGCGTGGCGCCGCTTTGCGCTTTCAGCGTCGAAATCTGTTCGGTCAGTTCCAGCAGTACCGGTGACAGCGCGTTAAGCTTTTGCAGCGTCGTACCGAAGCCCGTCAGTTCTTTACGCAGTTTGAGAATGGTCTCGGCTGCCTTGTCGGAGTTGGTCCAGGTTTTTTGGACGTCGTTAAGGAAGCCGCCCATTTGATTGTCCGGGGTGCTGATGTCACGACCCTGGTAGGTGCCACCCTTGGTCAGCACGTTCAAGTCGCGGTTGAATTCCTTGCGACTGTCTTCGAGCTGCTTGAATGCCTCCGGATTACCCTGGATCGCATTCGGCGCCGCTTTACCGATACGCTGCGAGTGCATCAGCGCGTCACCGGCAATCTGGGTCTGAGTAGAGATGAGGATTGAATTTGCGGAATTGAGATAAACGAATATCGCCCCAAGAACCAGCGAGCCACCCAGTGACATCAGCAGGAACCGCACCTGTTTTTGCAGCGGTAAATGGCCGATCAGCGGCAACCGTATATCGCCGCCGCGCTGAAGCGCATCACCGATGAACGTCGCATTCAGGCTCGATTCGTCGGCTAGCGGCGCGGCCGACTGCTGCCTTGGCATGGTCGACGGAGTGTACTGATCGTCGGAAAGATCGATTTCAGTTGCAGGCATTTCATCGCCAACGGCCAATGCTGTTTTGTTGCCTTTGGAAAACGGTAATTTAAATGCCATCCTGAGTCTCCTGATTCCGATTACGGTACGGTCCGGTCATGATTGCGGACATCTTATAAGCCAACATGCAAAAACTGGGGATCTTGTATTACGAGCGCCAGATCGAGTTCGTTCCATACTTGCGATTCATTGTCGACATAACGTTGGGTCGACCATGGCGTCGTGCTGCCGCCGTCGGCGGTCTGCAACGCCATTTCGGCGATGTTACGTAGCCCCATCACCCGCGACACCAGCAAACCACTGTTGAAATTGAGCGCTGGCGCGAAAGCGACGATTCGGCTTTCTTTTTCGATCAAAGCCGGTGCGTGGCCTTGAAACTGGGCAAAATCGACGACGCTGATGAGGTTGCCGCGAACATTGGCAAGACCGAGAAACCAAGCCTGCGTCAGCGGCACCTTGGTGATGGTACCGACCGAAACGATCTCACCGGCTTCTTTCAGATTCAGCAGCCAGCGCGTCTGGCCGATCATCACGCCGAGCTGGTTGACCCGGGTATCCACGCCGCTGCGGGCGGCCTGCATGCGATCGACAAGTTGCGCCTGGAACTCGCGCAAGCGTTTGCGACGACCGTCGTTGTCGCGCTTGCTAAAGATTTTTTCAGGCGCTACTTCCGAGGAGGATTGGCTCATGAATGCTCAGTTATCCGAGTGCAGCGATCTTGGCCAGCAATTCTTCAGGATCCACCGGCTTGACGATGTAGTCACGCGCGCCTTGGCGCAAACCCCAGATGCGGTCGGTTTCCTGGCCCTTGCTGGTGCAGATGATGATTGGTACATCCTGAGTTTCAGGATCGCGAGTGATCGACCGCGTGACCTGGAAACCATTCTGGCCCGGCATGACGATATCCATCAGAATCAATTGCGGCTTGTCGGCCTTGATCTTGAGCAGGGCATCTTCGCCGTTCTCGGCAGTAGAGACGGAAAAACCGTTCTTGATCAAGATGTCGGTCAGGAAGTAGCGCTCCGTAGGGGAATCATCTACGACGAGAATCTTTTGAATGGCCATCTTGAAACCTTTTTAACAATAAATTATTTTGCGAGCGGTGCTGCTGTGTACTCACGCACAGTCTTGAGCAGACTGTCCTTGGTGAACGGCTTGGTCAGATAGGCATCCGAACCCACCATCGCGCCGCGCGCACGGTCGAACAAGCCATCTTTCGACGACAACATGATTACCGGCGTGGCATGGAACTTCGCGCTTTTCTTGATCAATGCACAGGTCTGATACCCATCGAGCCGCGGCATCAAGATGTCGCAGAATATGAGGGCCGGCTTGTGATCGTTCATTTTCGCCAGAGCATCGAAACCGTCGTCGGCAAGCACGACCTGATAGCCCGCCTGACCCAGGAAGATTTCGGCAGAGCGACGTATGGTGCTGCTGTCGTCAATCACCATTATTTTCAAACTGGCGTTTTCCGGTGGTATTGTCATGACGTTTTCTCAGTGAAACTTTGTTTAATATACGGTGCAATCGTTACAAAAAGCAAGATGCTTTGAAACAACGTCAGTACGGAAACTTTGATCACGTGGTTTTTAGACGAATAATTCCTTACCAACAACGAAAATCACGCTGCCAGATCACATCGCGACCATTTCAAAATCTTCCTTGCGCGCGCCGCATTCCGGGCAGGTCCAGTTCATCGGTACATCGCTCCAGCGGGTGCCGGCGGCGATGCCCTCTTCCGGCAGACCGGCCGACTCGTCATACACCCAACCGCAGATGAGGCACATCCAGGTTTTGAAATCGTTTTCCGGAGATTGATCAGTGGTTACGTTAGTGCTCACGGCGGACAGCCCTTCAAGTAAAATGCGGAGTCAGTTATCTTAATCTACCCGCCGTGCAAAACCAAACTTCTCCCCTCATTTTGACCTTCGGCGCAACTGATCCGATCGGCGCTATCGGCATCCAGGCCGACCTGGCTTCATTTGCCGCCATGGGCTGTCATGGCCTGTCGGTCGTGACGGCGCTCTTCATCGGCGACACGACCGGGGTCGAGGACATCCAGGTAATCGATGCCGACTGGGTCGCCGACCAGGCGCGAGTGGTGCTCGAAGACATGGCAGTCAGCGCCTTCAAGGTCGGCGTGGTCGGGAGCCTCGAGAACGTGTCCGTCATCGCCGAGATCGTATCCGACTATCCGGACATTCCGCTGATCTTCGATCCATTCGTGTCGTCGCTGCCGGACCAGGGGCCCGACAGCGACGACTTGCTGATCGCCACCCGCGAACTGCTGGTCCCGCAGACCACGGTGCTGCTGCTGTCGGCGGTCGAGCTGGAACGCTATGCAGAAACCTGGCGCGACCCATCGGCTGAGGACACGCTGCTGCTGGACGTCACCAGACTCATCGAAATGGGCTGCGAATACGTATTCGTCACCGGCACGCCATCCGATGTCCATCTGGTCACCAATACCCTGTTCAGCGAAGCTGGCATGGTGCGCAGCGATAGCTGGCAGCGCATGTCAGGTTCTTTCAGCGGTGCCGGCGCGACGTTGTCCGCCACCATTGCCGCCATGCTGGCCAATGGCCTCGACGTTCCGGAAGCGGTATTCGAAGCACAAGAGTTCACGGTCGCCGCGCTGGCCAATGCGCAGCGGGTCGGCATGGGCAAACTGGTGCCGGATCGCTATTTCTGGGCGCGCGAGTCCGATCCGCATGCCGACTCCGATGCCGCCAACGACGCAGCGTAATACTTCTTTCATTTCGGGTTAACTTCATGACATCACAGAACGACATCCTGTTCGCACGCGCCCAGCGCACGACGCCCGGCGGCGTCAATTCGCCGGTACGCGCCTTCCGCTCCGTCGGCGGCACGCCGCGCTTCGTCACACGTGCCCAAGGCCCCTACTTCTGGGACGCCGACGACAAGCGCTATATCGACTACATCGGTTCATGGGGCCCGGCTATCCTCGGTCATGCCCATCCGGCAGTCGTCAAGGCGGTGCAAGAGGCGGCGGTGCGCGGCCTGAGCTTCGGCGCGCCGACCTTGGGTGAGATCGAGATGGCCGAAGAAATCTGCCGTCTGATGCCGTCCATCGAGCAGGTGCGACTGGTGTCGAGCGGCACTGAAGCTGCCATGAGCGCGCTGCGCCTTGCGCGCGGCGCCACCGGTCGCGACAAGATCGTCAAGTTCGAAGGTTGCTATCACGGCCACGCCGATTCGTTATTGGTCAAAGCCGGCAGCGGTTTGTTGACTTTCGGCAATCCGACCTCGGCCGGCGTGCCGGAAGATTTCGCCAAACACACACTCGTACTGGACTACAACGATCCGCAGCAACTGGAAGACCTCTTCGCCAAGATGGGAAACCAGATCGCCTGTGTGATCGTCGAACCGGTGGCGGGCAACATGAACCTGCTGCGAGCCACACCGGCGTTTCTCGAAACCATGCGGCGCGTTTGCACGCAATACGGTGCGATACTGATTTTCGATGAAGTGATGTGTGGCTTCCGGGTGGCGCTGGGCGGCGCGCAGGCGTTGTATGGCATCACGCCCGACCTGACGGTGCTGGGCAAGGTCATCGGTGGCGGCCTGCCGGTAGCGGCGTTCGGTGGTCGCGCCGATTTGATGGAACACCTGGCGCCATTGGGCGGCGTGTACCAGGCCGGCACGCTGTCGGGCAATCCCGTGGCGGTGGCGGCCGGCATGACGACGCTGAAGCTGATTCAGGCGCCTGGTTTTTATGAAGCGCTTGCCGCGCAGACAAACCGGCTGGCGCGCGGCCTGGAATCGGCGGCGCAGGAAGCGGGCATCGATTTTTGCGCCGATGCGATCGGCGGCATGTTCGGGATGTATTTCGCTAAGGATCTGCCGGTCGATTTCGCCACCATGATGGCATGCGACAAAAACCGGTTCAATGTATTTTTCCATGCGATGCTGGACGCCGGTGTGTATCTGGCGCCGTCGGCATTCGAAGCCGGCTTCGTCTCGGCGCAGCATGACAACGCCGTTGTCGATGCCACGATCGAGGCGGCGCGCAACGCATTCGCGCAGATCGCCTGACCGGTTTTTACTTTAGCCAGCCGCGCTGCTTGAAATACATGAACGGCGTGATGGCGCTGGCGACCATCAGCAAAATGGCGAACGGATAGCCGAAGTCCCATTGCAATTCCGGCAAAATTCGGAAATTCATGCCATAGATGCTGGCAATCAGCGTCGGTGGCAGGAATGCCACCGACGCTACCGAGAATATCTTGATGATCTTGTTCTGGTTGATGTTGATGAAACCGACCGTGGCATCCATCAGGAAGTTGATCTTATCGAACAGGAAAGCCGTGTGGCCGTCGAGCGATTCGATATCGCGCAGAATCTGCCGCGATTCCTCGAATTGTTCGGCGCTCAGCAAGCGCCCGCGCATCAGGAAACTGACCGCGCGGCGCGTATCCATCATGTTGCGGCGGATGCGACCGTTCAGATCCTCCTCATGGGCGATGGCGTTGAGCACCGACGCCGCATCCTGATCCGTCAATTCTTTCTGCAACACGCTGCGACTGACCTCTTCCAAACTTTGATAAATGCCTTCGAGCGCATCGGCAGAATACTCGGCGTCGGTCGCATACAGGTCTAGCAGTACGTCCTTGTAATCGCCGATCGAGCCGGGGCGCGAGCGCGCGCGCATGCGCACCAGGCGAAACACCGGCAAATCGTCGGCATGTACCGAAAACAGCATGTCGCGCGCCAGGATGAATGCCACCGTCACGATGCGTGACGGACCATCGTCTTCTTCCAGCAGAAAATCAGTGCGCAGGTGCAAATCGCCGTTTTCGGCTTCGTAGTAACGCGCCGACGCTTCGATGTCCTTGACCTCGTCCTCGCCGGGCAAGGTCACGCCGTAAATACTCTTGACCCAATCGCGCTCGTCGTCGTTGGGGTCGGTCAGGTCGACCCACACCGGGGTGCTTTGTTCGAGATCGCTGCGGCTTTCGATGTTGACCTGGTTGAGTCGTCCGTTCTGCAATACGAATACATTGATCATGCGTTTCCACCCTGCCCGTCGCGCTCGGAACACTAGGCAACAGCGCACCATGCTCCTGCAAAGCAAACTCTGCAGGATAGTCAATTTTTCGAGGGAACGCGGCCATTTCAGAGGTCCGGACGCGCCCGCCCACCATGGTTGGCGAGAGGCGCTTCATGCAGTCTGCTAAAGCGCTGGCCTCGCCGTCAGCGCATCCATCGACGGCTGAGAATTTGCATCAGGACTACCCAAGAGGGGTCTCCACAAACGAAAACAGCGCAAGTGTACTTTCATCGCAAGCGTCAGGCAAGCGGCAATCACGCCGATCATGATCATGCAGCCGTCATTCCGGGCTGGGGCGAAGAATACGGTCGGGCCATTACGCAATGTTAAATAAAACCATCTTTCCGCGGTCCAGATAGCTTTCCGCGGTACGGCCGATTTTATCTTTCAAATTTGCATTTGCGCCGTAATGTTCCAGTAACTGTATCAATGGCGCGTTGCCTTGAATGCACGCGAGATGCAATGCAGTCTGCTTGTTATTATCTTGCTTGTCGATTTTTGACACTCTATTGGCAATGGCAATCATGCGTTCACGGATAGGAACGGGGTCGGAAGATTCTTGAAAAACACCTTGGGCTCCGCTGGGATGTCCTTTTGCAACAGCATGCAGCAGCGTTCCACCGTTCGGTCCATGCTTGTTGCCGTCAATGATTGCACCATCTAAGAGCACCGTAACCATAGTAAAAATCCCTCTTTCACACTTCTCGGAACAAGCCGCATGAATGTAAGGCATGATCGGCTCGCTAGGGTGCCGAACCAGCATCGACAACGCCAATTGGACCTCTTGGAATGTTTCCTCATCGGCACGATTTTTTTGAAGCAATTTCAGCACCTCGGTCGTGGTCGGGTTGACGCCTGGCCCGATAAGTGATCTGTTCTCAGCTATATACGCATTGGCTCTGTCGCGCACCCTTGTCAATTCACTTGCGTGCCTCACCTCGACCGGATTTGATCCGCGTTTTGTATAAGTCGTCATACCCTGCGCCGTAGTGTGGGTGTATGACGTCTCTCGTCCAGAACCAATGCAGTTACCCATACAAACCTCTTGAAAAGTTAGAAAAATCGTCGGATGAGGCTTTAAGTAGCCTGACACGCGATGCAGTTCCAATTTTTCGCTAGAATTTTCTACGGTTATGGGAGCTTCCTGCCGGAATTCGATCTGCCGTGCGCGAATGCACGAGCGACGTAGGCATTCGACCAGCACATTAGATGCACCATCAGTTTAGTCAAGGTAATTTAAAATCAGAGGCAATGCGCTGCACTGCGTTCTCCCCTCGAGGCACCAATGGAAAATACAATTTCATCGCACGATATCCACTGGTTTCCGCACGACTGCTCAGGGCAATTCGGCCGATCCCATCCGCCGCAAGATCAGTCCGGTCCGGCGCCCGAGGTAGGCCGAACTACGGTTCTTGTCATAAAAACGCGGGTTCGGCAACATGACCGCCAGACGTGCGGCCTGGCTGGCGCCTAGACTGGCGGCGGAGATACCGTAATAATGCTGCGCGGCCGCTTCGGCACCGAAGACACCGCTGCCCCACTCCACCACATTGAGATAGATTTCGAAGATGCGCTCTTTGTCCATCCAGAATTCAAGCATGTAGGCAATCACGAATTCCTGCGCTTTGCGGACATAGCTGCGGTCGCCCGACAAAAAAAGGTTCTTGGCCAGTTGTTGGGTGATGGTCGAGCC
>JACMQD010000271.1 GCA_014377155.1 Herminiimonas sp. | reverse complement strand
TTGGCTTCGCGCAGCAGCTCGCGCAAGATTTCATAGCAGATGGTGCGTGCGGTTTTTACCTGGCCTTTGCCGGCACAGGAAGGGCAGGTTTCGCACAGAATGTGGGCCAGCGATTCGCGCGTGCGCTTGCGGGTCATCTCGACTAAACCCAGTGCCGAAAAAGTCGATACCGACACCTTGGTGCGGTCGCGTGCCAGGGCCTTGTGCAGCTCGCTCAGCACCGAGGATTTGTGGTCCGCGTTTTCCATGTCGATGAAGTCGAGGATGATGATGCCGCCCAGATTGCGCAAACGAAGCTGGCGCGCGATCGCATGCGCCGCTTCGAGATTGGTCTTGAAAATCGTGTCGTCGAAATTGCGGCCGTTGACGAAGCTGCCGGTGTTGACATCGATGGTGGTCATCGCTTCGGTCTGATCGACGATCAGATAGCCGCCGGATTTCAGGTCGACGCGGCGGCCGAGTGCGCGTTGAATTTCTTCCTCGACGCCGTACAGGTCGAACAAGGGACGCTCGCCGGTGTAGTGCGCGAGCTTGGGCAGCACCGATGGCGTAAACAGCGTGCCGAACTGTTCGAGCTTCTGGAAATTTTCACGCGAATCGACCTGGATGGTCGAGGTGTCTTCATTGACGAAGTCGCGTAACACGCGCTGCGCGAGATTGAGATCCTGGTACAGCAACGTCGGCGCCGGCTTGGTCTTGGCCATGTGCGTGATCGTGGCCCAGGTCTTGCGCATGTAGTCTATATCCATGGACAGGTCGGCGTCCGAGGCATCCTCGGCCATGGTGCGGATAATGAAACCGCCGCGCTCGTCCGGATGCTGCAAGCGGCGAACTTTCTGGCGCAGCATTTCGCGCTCGTTTTCATTTTCGATGCGTTGCGAAATGCCGATGTGGGGGTCCTGCGGCAAGTAGACCAGCATCCGGCCAGCAATCGAAATTTGCGTCGACAGGCGCGCGCCCTTGGTGCCGATCGGATCTTTGACCACTTGGACGGTAATGGCCATGCCGTCGTACAGCAAGCGTTCGATCGGTGCGAGTACGGCGGCCTGACCGTCGTGCGGACGCGCATCCCAGATATCGGCTACATGCAAAAACGCGGCGCGCTCCAGGCCGATATCGATAAAGGCCGATTGCATGCCGGGCAGTACACGCACCACCTTGCCCAGATAGACATTGCCCGCCATGCCGCGCGATAGCGTACGCTCGATGTGCAACTCTTGTACCGCACCTTGCAGCACCAATGCCACGCGGGTTTCCTGCGGGGTGATATTGATGAGGATATCTTCGCTCATAGAATGCGCAGTCCGGCCTGTTGGAGTAATTGTGCGGTTTCAAACAACGGCAAGCCCATGATGCTGGAATAACTGCCGACCATGTCTTCGATGAACAGTGCGGCGAGTCCCTGAATACCATAGCCGCCTGCCTTGTCGAACGGCTCCGGCGTGGCGCAATAGGTGCGAATGGTGTCGTCGGTCAGCGCAGTGAAGGTCACCTCCGAGCGATGCAATGCATGCCAGGTTTCATCATCAGCCCGCACCGCAATGGCAGTCAGCACCTGATGGGTGCGACCCGACAGGCTGGTCAGCATGTCGATTGCTTGCTGCAGGCTTTCAGGCTTGCCCAGGATTTGACCGTCGAGCACGACGGTGGTATCGGCGGCCAGAATCGGCCGCATCGGCAGTCGCCGTAATAGCATCGCTTTTTGAGCGCATTCGGCTTTTTCAAGTGTCACGCGCAGTACGTAATCCTCAGCGGCTTCGCCGGCCAGTACTACCTCGCTGACGTCAGGTCCGCTGGGGCGCTGGTCACGCAGTAGCAGCAATTCGAAATCGACACCGATCTGTCGCAACAGCTCGCGTCTGCGCGGGCTTTTCGATGCCAGGTATATTTTTCGGTCTGCCGGTTTCATAACATTCCTACGCCCTGTGATAAGGGTGATTTTGCGTGATCGACCAGGCGCGGTAAAGTTGCTCGGCAAGAATTACCCGCACCATTCCGTGCGGCAGCGTCAGGCTCGATATCCTGAGCAGCATATCGGCACCGGTTTTGAAGCCGGCATCGAGTCCGTCGGCGCCACCTATCACGAATGTAACATCGCGGCCGCCTTGCTGCCACTGTGTAAGACATTGTGATAGCTCAACTGTGGTCAGGTCTAGTCCGTGTTCGTCGAGCGCGACGATGCGCGTGTTCTTGGAAAGGGCGGCTTCGATCTTGGCGCGTTCGAGCGCCATGACCGTTTCAGCGCTTTTGCTGCCGGAGCGTTCGACTGGCTTGATTTCCTTCAGGACGATGCGGCATTCGGGCGGCATGCGCTTGGCATACTCGCCGAACCCGTTGTCGATCCATGCCGGCATCTTGTGGCCGACCGCAGCAATGACGAGCTGCATGCGACGATCCGCTTATTCGGTTACTTTCGGTTTGGCGGGGGCACGTTTGGCGGCCGGCGCCTTGCGCGCGACGGTTTTGGTGGCAGCTTTGTGTGCAGTGCTCGAGGCAGTCGTCGCCTTCTTCACGGCTACTTTTACCGTTTTGCCAACCGGCTTCTTGGCGGCCGTGGTCTTGGTCGCGGTCGTACGCTTGCGGGCTGGCGCTTTCGGTTCTGCTTCCGGTGTCAGAGCCTGGCTGGCGGTCAAATGGCGGCCGGCTTTCTTGGCAACCGGTTCGCCGTCGATCGGCTCGGAGGCAGTGCGCTTGGAGACGCGTTTGGCGGAACCGAACTTGACTTCCTTCTCGCCCCAGATTTCTTCCAGGCGATAATACGCACGGATGGCCGGTTGCATGATATGGACGATCATGTCGCCCAGGTCGACCAGCACCCATTCGCCGGTATCTTCACCCTCGACACTGATGACGTGACCGCCGTTGGACTTGACCTTGTCGCGTACCGATGCGGCGAGCGCCTTGGTCTGGCGGTTCGAGGTGCCGGACGCGATCGCGATGCGGTCGAACAGGCTGGTCAGGTGGACGGTGTCGTATACCTGGATGTCTTGCGCTTTCACGTCCTCGAGTGCATCGATGACCAGCGCTTGCAATTGTTTGATATCCATTTAGCTCTTATAAAGATGATGTTGTTGTATGTAGTCTAGCACTCCGGGCGGCATCAGCGCCTCTGGCGCGGTGCCACGATGCAGTGCGGCGCGTATTTCCGTAGCCGAAATATCGATCGCCAGATTGGTTGCGGTATAGGTCAAGCCGTGCGGCGAATCCCGGATGTGCGCCGCAGTACCTGCCCGACGCACGAATTCACGGGCCACTGCACTCGACACATGCGCCGCATCGATGTCGAAGCCGGGTCGTGACGCGGCGCAAATATGCGCCAGATCGAACATGTGTTGCCATTCCTGCCACGTGTCGAGATGCTGCAACTGGTCCGCACCGATCAAAAATACCAGAGATGTTTCCGGCCCCAGTTCTTCCCGCACCGCGCGCAATGTATCGATCGTATAGGTTGCGCTGTTACGCCGGATTTCCTGTTCGTCAATGCAGACTGGCACGTGCAAATTCCCGAACGCGCGCCTGACCATTTCAATGCGATCGGCACCGGATGCTTGTAATCCATGCTTCTGCCATGGGTTGCCGGTGGGAATAATCCGTAGTTCATCCGGTGCCAGCAACGTGACAAAATACTTGCCAAGCGCAACATGGCCGTTGTGTACCGGGTCGAAACTGCCACCAAGGAGTGCAATGCAGCGTCGCGTCACGCGAGCCAGTCCTTGTGCACCAGAAAATCGGAATACAGCCGCGCTTCCGGCGAACCGGGTTCCGGCTGCCAGTTGTAACGCCATTTCACCACCGGCGGCATCGACATCAATATCGATTCAGTGCGTCCGCCCGATTGCAAGCCGAACAGGGTACCACGATCGAACACCAAATTGAACTCGACATAGCGTCCGCGACGATAAGCCTGGAAATCCCGCTCGCGTTCGCCAAATGCCATGTCCTTGCGCCGGTTGACGATCGGGAGATACGCATCCAGAAAACCGTTACCGACGCTTTTCATCATGGCGAAGCTGTCGGCAAAACCCGGCGCGTGGAAATCGTCGTAGAAAATGCCGCCCACGCCACGCGGCTCCTGCCGATGCTTGAGGTAGAAATAGTCGTCGCACCACTGTTTGAAACGTGGATGCAGTTCGCTGCCGAATGGCGCCAGCGCACTCCGGCAGGTGCGATGGAAATGCTGCGTATCTTCTTCGAAACCGTAATAAGGCGTCAGGTCCATGCCGCCGCCGAACCACCATATCGGTTCGTGTCCTTCTGCCATGGCAGTAAAGAAACGTACATTCATGTGTACTGTGGGCGCATACGGATTGCGCGGGTGCATGACCAGCGACACCCCCATTGCTTCCCAATTGCGTCCGGCGATTTCCGGACGGTTGGCAGCGGCCGAAGGCGGCAGGTTCTTGCCCATGAC
>JACMQD010000270.1 GCA_014377155.1 Herminiimonas sp. | reverse complement strand
TTCGTGCAAAACGATGAAACCTGCGTGTTGCTGGTGCGGCAGGCACTGGTGCAGGCCGAAGCGGGCGTCGATATCGTGGCACCATCCGACATGATGGATGGCCGCATCGCTGCCATTCGCACTGCCCTCGAGGCAAACCAGTACATTTATACGCGCATCATGGCGTATTCCGCAAAATATGCATCGGCGTTCTATGGCCCCTTCCGCGAAGCGGTAGGTTCGGCGACAAATCTGGGCAAGAGCAGCAAGAACACTTACCAGATGGACCCGGCCAATAGCGACGAAGCCTTGCGCGAAGTGGCGCTCGACCTGGCCGAAGGCGCGGACATGGTCATGGTCAAGCCCGGCATGCCTTATCTCGATATCGTGCGCCGCGTCAAAGATGAATTCCGGGTGCCCACCTTTGCCTATCAGGTCAGTGGCGAATACGCGATGATCAAGGCGGCCGCGCAAAATGGCTGGCTTGATCATGACAAGACGATGCTCGAATCCATGATGGCGTTCAAAAGAGCCGGCGCCGACGGTGTCCTGACTTATTTCGCGCGCGATGTGGCACGCTTGCTCAAACATACCGCGTGATCGTTCTGCGCGGTCGGCCATGAGCCGGTTGCGGCCACTCTGCATTGCCGCGTCTGGTGTGTTGGCAATCGTCGGGGCCGGCGCCAGAGACTGGCTGCTCTGGGTGCATTTCGCTTTCAAGCCGCTCACCACGCTCCTGATCTTGGTGGAGGCCTGGCGCGCTCCTGCGCCGGTCGATCTGCGCTACCGCCGTGCGGTGCTGACCGGCATTGCACTGTCGGCGATCGGTGATGTTTTTCTGATGCTGCCGACGACGGTCACCCGGTCCGGTTTTCTGCTCGGCCTTGGCAGCTTCCTGATTGCCCATCTGTTTTTCTTGCGGGCGCTGACAACCGGCGTGCGGCTATTTGCCATTGCCTGGGTGCCGCTGCTGTTCGGCACCATCGGCGCCATCAATCTGGCAATCCTGTGGCCCGGTCTTGCCTCGGGCTTGCGCTTGCCGGTCCTGGTCTACATGCTCTGCCTGGTCGCCATGACGTCGCAAGCGGTGATTCGTTACCTGCTGTTGAAAACACCCAGCAGCCGTTTTGCCGCAGTGGGCGGCGTGTTTTTTCTGGCGTCTGATACGGTGCTGGCGTATAACAAGTTTCATGCGCCGCTTGCCATGTCCGCGCTCTGGATACTAGGTACCTATTATTTCGCACTGTGGCTGATTGCGCGATCGGTGGCCGCCAGCGAAATGCCGAACATCAGAAGTTAAAGGGGGACGCGATGCAAGAAAAAGTCATCATGCTGGCCACACCGGTTTTTTTCCTGCTGATCTTCCTGGAACTGGCAATCGGCCTGGTCCGCAAACGCAATACGTATCGTCTTAGTGACTCAATTAACAGCATCAGCCTCGGTGTCATGAGCCAGGTCGCCGGTGTTTTCCTGCGCGTGGTGCGAATCGGCATCTACGCCTGGCTGCTGCAGCATGTCGCGCTCTTCAAACTGCCAGCTGACAGCATCGTGGTGTGGGTGACGGGCCTGTTACTGTACGACTTTTGCTACTACTGGTTGCACCGCGCCGGGCACGAAGTCAACCTGTTGTGGGCAGCGCATGTGGTGCATCATCAGAGTGAAGAATACAACCTGTCGACGGCATTGCGCCAAACCAGCAGCGGCGCTTTGCTTGGCTGGATATTCTATGTGCCGATGGCGATATTGGGCTTTCCGGTCGAAGTGTTTGCTGCGGTGGCGCTGATCGACCTGCTCTACCAGTTCTGGGTACACACGCAGCAGATCGGCAAGCTCGGCTGGTTCGATCGGGTCTTCGTGTCGCCCTCGAACCACCGCGTTCATCATGCGGTCAACGACGTCTATCTGGACAAGAATTATGGTGGCATCCTGATCCTGTGGGATCGTCTGTTCGGTACCTATATCGACGAACGCGATGCCGAGCCGGTGGTGTATGGCACGCGCACTCCGCTGCGCAGCTGGAATCCGCTATGGGCCAACCTCGAAGTCTATAAGGCGATCTGGGTCGACGCATGGCGCACCGAGCGGCTGGCGGATAAATTTAAAATCTGGTTAGCACGGCCGGGCTGGCGGCCGGCGGATGTTGCTGCAAAATGGCCGGGCATGCCATTCGATATCGGTAGGCCGGCGTATCGGCCGACGCTCACGCTGGCTGCGCAGCTTTACTGCGGCGTCCAGTTCAGCATCGTGCTGCTGGTGGCGACGCATTTTCTCGCGGCCCATAAAGTGATGCCTGTCGGCCAGGCGCTGGCCTATGCTGGATGGCTCTGCGCCACGTTATGGATCGTCGGTGGCCTGATGGAAAGCCGTGCTCGGCATGCGACTTTCGAGTGCGGTCGACTGCTCGCCACAGTAGCGGCCGTCGCGCTGACCGGAAGCTGGTTTGGCGTGCCGGCTCTGTCAATGCCAATACGCGCCGCCATCATCGCGCTGGCCATCCTGTCGCTACTGGCCTTGCGTTTCGTCTCCAACCCTTCCTCTGGAACGCATGGACATCTTTCTCATCAGTGAAAAACAGGTCACGCTCGGTGCGGCACTTCCTACACCATTGCCGGCAGATAGTTTCTTGTGGATTGATTCGACTCACGACGAAGTGGCGGCCGATCCGGAGGGATGGCGCAACGCTGTTCTGCAAGCCACTGCCACGCAAATCTATGATCTGCATTTGACGGATGTGCTGAACCTGCGACATCCGTCGTATTTCGACTCGACTCGCGATTACGAAATGCTGGTGTTTCGCAAGCTCGCGCTCAATGGCGGCAGTGAAACGGATATCGCAAATGCAATGACGGCCATGCCCGCCAAGAACAAGCGCGCGCTGCCGCA
Source organism: Herminiimonas sp. (assembly GCA_014377155.1). The sequence continues at coordinate 7,581 of JACMQD010000270.1, read as the reverse complement.
GGCACTGACCAAGCTGACCACGTTGCCGGTTACATTCTTCCTGCTGGATCAGGCACTGGTGACGGTGCATGGGCAGCACAGCCGAACGGTCGAGGCAGCGCGCAGCCGGCTGCTGGCATACAAGGCGAAATCCGAGGGCACCACCCACGGTCCCCGTCCGCCCGTGTCACCGAAAGAGCTGATGCTGCGCCTGCTAAACGACATGGTCGACCAATATCTGGATTTGCGTCAGCCTTTGACGGCCCAGATCGATCGCTGGCAACGTGCGCTGCTACATCCGACCCGGGTATTTTCCGACTGGAGCACCCTGCTCGATGCGCGGATCGAATTGCGCAAGCTCGATCACCTGTGCGAAGAGCAGCATGATGCGGTACAGGAATTACGCGACCACTTCGTCGATACCTACAACGACGTCGGCACTACCCGTGCCAATGATTTGCTGCTGGTCCGAATCAACGATGTGATGGAGCACATCACGCGGGTTCTGAACCATGCCCGACGACTCGAATCGTCGATCGAATCAGCGGTACAGATTCATTTTTCGGCAATGGCGCATCGCACCAGCGAAATCATGCGTACCTTGACCGTCATCACGGCCTTGTTCATGCCGCTGACGGTGATTACCGGCATATTCGGCATGAACTTCGACTACATTCCGCTGCTGAAGGACAAGAACGGATTCTGGATCACGATGGGTGGCATGGCTTTCATCGTGATTGCCCTGTTGCTGGTTTTCCGGCGCAAGCGTTATATCGAGGACCGTGCCGCGAATCAGCGCTAATCGCAAAAAAAGCCTGCAACAAGGCAGGCTTTTCATCTGGCGAGAACCTACTTACCGGTTCGGCTGGGGGGTGATGCGAAGATAAGGCCTTGGCGCAGTGTACCCCTTCGGATATTTTTCTTTGATTACCGCGTCGTCCTGGATCGTGAGAGGAATAATGACGTCATCACCATCACGCCAGTTGCCCGGTGTGGCCACCGTATAGCCATCGGTCAGCTGCAATGCATCGATGACGCGAAGCACTTCATCGAAGTTGCGGCCGGTACTCATCGGATAGGTAATGGTGAGCCGAATTTTCTTCTTCGGATCGATCACGAACAGCGAACGCACCGTCATGGTTTCCGATTGATTCGGATGGATCATGTCGTAGAGCAGTGCGACCTTCTTGTCGCCATCGGCGATGATGGGGAAGTCGACCAGCGCGCCCTGCGTCTCTTCGATATCCTTGATCCATTGCACATGGCGGTCAGCAGCGTCGACCGACAGCGCAATCGCCTTGACGTTGCGCTTGTCGAACTCCGGTTTGAGCTTGGCCGTCAAGCCGAGTTCGGTGGTGCAAACCGGCGTGAAGTCGGCCGGATGCGAAAAAAGGACCACCCATGAATCGCCAGCCCACTCATGGAATTTCAGTTTTCCAATTGATGAATCCTGTTCAAAATCCGGCGCAATATCACCAAGGCGTAATGTCATGTCGCTTCCTCAAAAAGTCATTCGATAGTCACTATAGGTCGGTCCGGTTTATAAATCAACAACCGAATCGTATTGATCATATTGGCTTTTAGCGATGTCGACCCGACAAGCCGCCTGCTCTATCAAAAACTTGAAACCAGGGCCAGCGAAGCCAGGAATTTTTCGGTCGCCTGATAGCCGATCACGCGACCGCCGCGGATTTCACTTCCTTGTTTGTTGAAAAAAATAATGCCGGGCGGGCCGAACAGGTTGAAGCGCTTGAGCAAGGCCTTGTCCTCGGCTGAATTAGCCGTTACATCCACCTGCAATAACTGCATCTTGCCAAACTGCGCTTGCACGCGGGGATCAGAAAATGTCAACTTTTCCATTTCCTTGCAAGACACGCACCAATCGGCATAGAAATCGAGCAACGTTGTCCTGTCCCCTGATTTTGCCAACGCCGCGTCGAGTTCGGCAACCGATCGAATGCGCACGAACTCCACATGCCGGGGAGCAGCGCCACGCATGTGCGCCAGTGGCGCCAGTGCGTCGCGCCCGCCAGTGGCGACACCCACCAGTTGCACTATCCCGAATACCGCGAAAACCAGGCCGAGCGCCTTGGTGATCCAACCGAGCCGCTGACCCCACAAGGCATAGGCGCCGTAGCCGATGCCGAGCGCAGCCCAGCCGATCATCTGTGCCGTATCCGGAATGACGGGCGCCACCAGCCACAGCGCCACGGCCAGAATGAGCACACCGAAAAATCGCTTGACGCCATCCATCCACGCTCCTGCGCGCGGCAACAAAGAGCCTGCCGACAGTCCGACCAGCAGCAGCGGTATGCTCATGCCGATCGCCATCGCAAACAGGGCGCTGCCGCCGAGCAGGACATCGCGCGATTGGCTGATGTATAGCAGCGCGCCGGCCAGTGGCGCTGCCACGCAGGGACCGACAATCAAGGCAGAAATGGCGCCCATGGTGAATACACCGACCGATTTGCCAGCAGATTGCTTGCCAGACGCACTCACCAGCCTGTTTTGCAGCGACGCCGGCACCTGTAATTGATAGAATCCGAACATCGACAACGATAACCCGACCATCACCGCAGCAAAGGTGCCCAGCACCCAAGGATTTTGCAGGCTGGCCGCCAGCCCTTCGCCGATAAGTCCCGCCGCAATACCTAGAGCGGTATAGACGATTGCCATGCCCAGTGAGTAAATCGCCGCCAGCGAGAACCCACGCCGTCGACTGACCTGCGATCCCTCACCGACAATAATCGACGCCAGGATCGGGACCATCGGCAAGACGCACGGCGTGAACGCCAGGCCTAACCCGAGCAGCAAAAACAAAGGCAATATCACCAGCAGCTTGCCACTCTGTAACGATGCCTCGATGCGTCCCGTTTCCGAGAGCGATGCGGACGATACGCCAGTGGAAGACGTCCCTGCGACTCGCGGCAGATCGGCCTGCAATGCTGCCGGCATGTCGATTGCCGGTTGCGTCGCGCCCCGGATGGCTGTCATCAGCCCTCCGCCACCCGTAGTAGACAGTGTGGCAGCCGAATCCATCGGTGCGTAACAGAGGCCTTTGTCGGAGCATCCCTGGCTGGTCGCCGTCAAGGTGAAGTCGCCGCTTGCCGTGACAGGCAACCGGATCACGATAGAACCGCGATACGTTTCGACATCCTTGCTGAAGGTTTCGTCGAACTTGACCTTGCCTTTGGGGATGACGGGTTCGCCCACCGTCGCGCCGCTTGCCTTGAAACTGAAACGTTCGCGATACATGTAGTAACCGTCGGCGATGGCATAGTGCACCTCGACCGTCTTGGAGTCAGCCATCTTTGCCGAAAACTTGAAGGCGACTTCGGGATCGAGATATTCTTCGTCGGCCAAAACAGGCTGGGAAAATGCCATCAGCGCGACAGTAAGCAGCGCGAGCACTTTGCCTGCAAGACGTAGTAGGACGCCGTTGACATCGGGCTTGCCGCGCAGCGCGGCAAGGGGTTGTTGAACATCCTCAAGCATGTCGGTCTTTCCTGGTACTTTGCCGGACCCAATCGAGGTAGGCAGGTAAGCCATCGACTACGGGCACGGCGATGATTTCGGGCACATCATAAGGATGCGATTGCAGGACTGCCTGCTCCACCTCGGCATAACACGATTGTACGGTCTTAATTTGCACCGTTACTTCGCTGGTCGTGTGAAGCACGCCGTCCCAGCGGTACACCGATTGCATGCCCGGCAGGATGTGGACGCATGCCGCAAGGCCGGCATCCACTAGCAAGCTGGCCAGATCATGCGCACTGCCTTCATCCGGCATGGAAGTCATCACGAGTAACACTTGATCCATTGTCTTGACGCTGTCGCAAAGCTTACATTTTATTTGAGCAGGCGACGCCGCGTCAAAACGGTAGCGACGTAAAAACCGGACAGGCAATACGCCAAAAGTATACTCAAGTGTGTCACCGGGGCGTCAGGCCAGTCGCCCAGAATCAGCGGCCGGACCAGGCTGACAGCCGCACTCAGCGGCAGCAATTGCGAAACCGCTTGCAGCCAGGTCGGCAATTGCGCGGTTGGATAGTACACCCCCGACAGGAATATCATTGGTGTCAACACCAGCGTAAAGTAATAAGTAAAAAAATCATAGCCTTGTGCCAGCGCGTTGACTACCAGTCCGATCGACGCAAACGTCATGCCGATCAAGAACAGAAGGGGCAACACCAGCGCGATGTGCGGATGCAGGCCGATACCGAGCAAAAACATGACGCCGATGATAGCGATACCGGAAAACGTCGATTTGGCCGCTGCCCAAAGCATCTCGGCCAGCACCACGTCGTCCAACGCAATGGGCGCGTTGAGTAATGCGTCCCAGGTTTTTTGCATGTGCATCCTTGAAAACGCGGAGTACAGCGCTTCGAAGGACGACGCCATCATGATCGACATGCAGATCGACCCTGATGCCAAGTAGTGAATATAGGGAATGCCGTTGATATTTTGCAGTAAGCTGCCGAGGCCGTATCCGAAGGCAATCAGGGTGATAAGGGGATCGGCAATATTACCGAGCACACTGGCGACCGCGAGTTTTTTCCACACCAGAAAATTGCGCTTCCAGATCGGCAGGAAACGTAGCGAAAATACCGGCAAGGCGTAGTCGATCTTGTTCATGTCAATCCCGCATTTCACGACCGGTAAGCTTCAGGAACAGATCTTCCAGATTCGCCGGCCGATGGATGTATCGAACGCCACGCACACCTTGCAGACCCGCCAGCAGCGGCTGCGCATCGTTGGTATAGCAAAACACGGTTTCACCGCTCATTTCAAGACGAGCCGACTTGGTCCGACCTTCCGCCTCGCCCCACTGGCGCGCATTCTCCCCGTACACCTCGACGACTTCGGATTCGATATGTTGCGCAATCAGATCACGCGGCGAGCCTTCGGAAATCATGCGGCCGTGATCGATGACCGCAAGGCGGTCACACAATCGCTCCGCTTCGTCCATGAAATGCGTCGTCAGAAAAATAGTCTTGCCCTGGCTAAGCAGGCTTTTCAAACGCTCCCAGATCATGTGCCGTGCCTGCGGATCGAGTCCGGTGGTTGGCTCGTCCATAAATATAAGATCGGGGTCATTGACGAGCGCGCGGGCCAGTGTCAGCCTGCGCTTCATGCCGCCAGACAGTTCGCTGATGCGAGCATCGCGCTTGGCAGTGAGGTTGGAAAATTCCAGCAGATCGGGGATGCGCTGGTTGATTTGGCTGTCCGCTATCCCAAAATAGCGCCCGAAGACAAGCAGGTTTTCGGCGACTGTAAAATCGGGATCAAGATTATCGCCCTGCGGCACCACACCCACGCGCGCCCGCGCTTGACGCGCTGCTTGCGGCACGGGCAGGCCGGCCAGCATAATCGTGCCGCGGTCAGGTGCCGTCAGCCCCAGGCACAGCCGCAGCGTCGTGGTCTTGCCGGCGCCGTTAGGTCCGAGCAGCCCATAGCATTCGCCGCGTCGCAAACTGAATGAAAGACCGTCGATGATAACGCGCTTGTCGTCATCGCTGCCATACGACTTGTATAGGTCATCTACGACGAGTATTGGTGCTTCGGCGTTGTAGGTCATGGCAAGTCGGTGGCGTCCATCACGCAGCAAATTGAGTGAGCGTATCTTGCCACAGATGTGACAATCGATTAGCAACCGATTATCAATCGAATCTCAACGCACCAAAAACAAAAGCCAGGCTTTCGCCTGGCTTCGATTGCATCGCAAGTAAATCAACCGCTTAGTCGACGGTTTCGACTTCGGCTTCGTCGGCGACTTCCGGACGATCCATCAGCTCGATGTACGCCATCGGTGCATTGTCACCAACGCGAAATCCCATCTTCAAGATACGCAGATAACCACCGTTACGATTGGCGTAGCGCGGGCCGAGTTCGGCGAACAGCTTCAACACCATTTCGCGGTCGCGCAGACGGCTGAATGCGAGGCGCTTGTTGGCCAGAGTGTCTGTCTTGCCAAGAGTCAGGATCGGCTCGATGACGCGGCGCAGTTCCTTAGCTTTCGGTAACGTAGTCTTGATGGCTTCGTGCCGCAGCAGCGAAACAGTCATGTTACGCAGCATTGCCAAGCGATGGGATGAAGTGCGATTTAATTTACGTAGGCCGTGACGGTGACGCATGGTAATTCCTTTCAGTTTTCAATTTTAGTCCAGCTCTTCTATCGTATTTCGATGCTGAAATCCGCGGGCCGGTACTTGATGTTCACAACAAATCAGCGGAGGCGACATGCCTCCTGCCGTATTACTTTTCGAGACCAGCAGGTGGCCAATTTTCCAGCTTCATTCCGAGTGTCAAACCGCGCGATGCAAGGACTTCCTTGATTTCATTGAGCGATTTGCGACCCAGGTTAGGCGTTTTGAGCAATTCGTTTTCGCTGCGCTGAATCAGGTCGCCAATGTAATAGATATTTTCAGCCTTCAGGCAATTTGCCGAACGGACCGTCAACTCCAAATCATCCACCGGACGCAACAGGATTGGATCGACCGAAGGTGCACGCGATGGTGTCTCAGCAGTCGCTTCTGTCCCTTCCAATGCCGCAAATACATTCAACTGGTCGACCAAGACACGTGCGGATTGGCGAATCGCTTCTTCCGGTGAGATCACGCCGTTGGTCTCGATATTGATGACCAACTTGTCCAGATCCGTACGCTGTTCAACGCGTGCCGACTCGACCGAATAAGAAACGCGACGAACCGGAGAAAACGATGCGTCAAGAATAATACGGCCGATTGTCTTGTTGGCATCTTCCGAGAGGCGACGCACATTGCCGGGAACGTAGCCGCGACCTTTTTCTACCTTGATCTGCATGTCGAGCTTGCCGCCGGCTGTCAGATGGGCAATCACGTGATCCGGGTTGACCAATTCGACGTCATGCGGCAGGTCGATATCGGAAGCCAGAACCGAACCTTCGCCTTCCTTTTTCAATGTCAGCGTGACCTCGTCGCGATTATGCAACTTGAAGACTACACCCTTGAGATTCAACAACATATCGACAACGTCTTCTTGCACGCCGTCCAGCGACGAGTACTCGTGCACGACACCGGCGATCGTAACTTCGGTAGGCGCGTAGCCCACCATCGACGACAACAACACACGGCGCAATGCATTGCCAAGCGTATGACCATAGCCGCGCTCAAACGGCTCCATGACGACCTTGGCGTGTCCTGCACCGAGTGCTTCGACTTCGATGATACGTGGCTTCAACAAACTATTCTGCATGAAATGTCCTTTTCAATACCCTCGGCTCATTACACCGATAAGGCTGACGGCATTACGAAAAAATGCCCGCCTTCGAAAGAGGGCGGGCCACTGCAATACGGTAATTAACGTGAGTACAGTTCGACGATCAACGACTCATTGACGTCGTTAGCAATATCGCTACGGTCTGGAAGAGTCTTGAACGTACCTTCCATTTTCTTGGCGTCCACAGCAACCCAAGCAGGCATGCCCGATTGTTCAGCCAGAGACAGCGCCTCGGCGATACGGATCTGCTTTTTGGCTTTTTCGCGCACGGCGACGATGTCACCCGGCTTGACCTGGTATGAAGCGATATTGACTACGATACCGTTGACCGTAAATGCCTTGTGC
>JACMQD010000269.1 GCA_014377155.1 Herminiimonas sp. | reverse complement strand
CGATCACTGTAGTATTCCGGGAACAGTACGCTGTTTTAATCACGTATTAGGAACACCTTGCGACATTGCATTGGTGTCGCTTTTCATCATTCGATCCTCCTTTTTTGCAAAGTACCCCATGCAAGCTTTCAATGCCAGATTACAGCCGGCCGGCGGGACTGAATGCGGCTTTTATGATGTCGGCGGCCAGCGTGACGGCTTTTCTCCGGGCCTAGCGAGGCTTGGGGGCGGTAGCGGCCAACGTCAGGACGCGCGTCCGAGTGCGCCCCCCGCACCACCACCTCCTCCCGACACGCCGTTTTCCCGTGTGCGGACACTAAAAAACAGGTTTCTTCCCCCCCTCGCTGAAAGCCGGCAATTATTCACGCCGAATCAACAAAAAGCGATCGAGCGTCTGGAGCGTTATGATCAGGACAAGCATATCGGTCTTACGAATGCGCAACTGGACCCCTTCAAAGCCATGCAACTCGGGGACCAACCCGCTGAGAGAAAAGCCTTGCAACGCAAGGCCAGTTTCCTGATGGTGCGTGAGATTCTCGAGGATGTGAGCGATACGTCGAAAAGAATAATCGACGCACACAACGCATCCCAGTCGCCAAGGTTGAACCAACGTTTGCTAACGGCGCAGGTAGAGGCATTGAAACATCAAGTCGAAATTGGCCTCGACGATCTGTGTCAGAAGATCGCGCGCGCCGAGCGCTTTTGCCCAATGCTGACGCAGCGTGCAACCTTCAACCAGTTTTTACGAAAAAATGACGCGGCCCTCCACGCCATTGTCGATTGCTGCAGGAAAGCCGGACCTTCACGGCGCGATGGACTGATGCAAAATTTGGGAAATCTCGGTTTGTCATACCTCAACGAAACTAATCGCGCGCCGAAGGGTCTCTCGAGCAATGAATTTGTCGACATAGGCGGCATCACGTTCCGGAACGGCAAATTTGCTGTCTGGTTATCCAACGAGATACCTGGGTCAAGCACTTTCACCAACGAGTACGGCGGCACGTTTGCCGCAGCATTCATTCGCCCGGAAGAGAGCACCAATTCGCGCTACGATCCTCAAACCGGCTTATCGGACGAACGATATTTTGCAAGCGGTTTTGAACATTGCCAACTGCCGGTGAAACAAGCTGCCGTTTTTATCCAAAAGCTTTTCTACGAGGTTGGAGATCTGGAAATGCGCATTGCAAGGTATAAAGGATTGGGGTCGTCCAGTGGCGTGGAAGCCGAGATTGCGGAGCTTTCCGAAGAAGACATGGAACATACCGGCTCGGTGCAGGTTGGGGATTTCCACGATGAGCTGGAAATCGATCCGCGGAACCAACGCGCGGCACTGGTGGACGCAGTCATCGAAACGAGCAAATATGCGCAGCTTTTTTCCGCGATCACATCCAGGAATATTCTGATTGATCCGGCGCTCAACGATTGGTACACCAGTCCCCAGTTTCCGAAGGATCTGGAAGGCATAAAGCATCCTGAATACCGTGCATGGGCATTCAATATTGCATGTGTCAAGAATGCGCTTCTTGAAACGGCATTGTTTTCTCACTGAGCCGTATCGTCTTTGAAAAAAAACGACATCAACGGCTAGCCGCTTTCGATGCGGACTACTTGCATCAAATACAAAAAACAAGGCGCTCCTTCCAAGGATGCGCCTTGCCCTGCCCAATCTGCCAATCAGGTCAGCGACACGCTCGCCGGAAAGGTCGGCGCCTTGCGATGCCGCGTCGCCTGCTCGAACGCGTAGGCCAGTTTGATCAGCATGCCTTCCGCATAGGCACCGGCAACGAACGAAATGCCCACCGGCAGTCCTGCGATGAAGCCCGCCGGTACTGTCACATGCGGATAGCCTGCGACCGCCGCCGGCGAAGAAAAGCTGTCGCCGAAGTGATCGGCATTGATGTAATCCGTCAGCCATGCCGGTGTGCCAGTCAGGGCAAAGATCGCATCGAGCTTGTTCGCGGCCATTACCTGGTCGATTCCCTCGGCACGGGCATAGCGATGATTGTTCTTCAGGGCATCGAGATAATCCTTGCTGTCGAGGCCGCCCTTGGCTTCTGCCTTGATGAACAACTCCTGGTCGAAATAGGGCATTTCGCTGGCACGATTCTTTTCATTGAAGGCGATGATGTCCTTCAACGTCGCAACCGGCGCGCCCTTGCCGAATTCGGCCAGGTATTTGTTGAGATCGGCCTTCAGTTCGAACAACATCACCTCGAGTTCCGAATCGCCGTACTTGGCCATGTTCGGCATCTCGATGTCGATCAGGACCGCGCCTTTCGCCTTCATCGTCGCCAGGGCGGCGTCGATGATCGGCTGCATCCGGGTGTTGCCACCCATCGCATTGCGGGCCACGCCAATTCGGGCGCCGCGCAAACCTTCGGCATCAAGAAACTTCATGTAATCCTGTGCCTTGCCAGCACTCGCAGCGGTCGCCGCATCGTGCCCGTCGACACCCGTCATGGCGGTCAGCAGCGCAGCGGCGTCAGCAACCGATCGGGTCATCGGCCCGGCCGTATCCTGTGAATGCGAGATCGGAATGATGCCGTCGCGGCTCACCAGCCCGACCGTCGGTTTCAGGCCCACCAAGCCGCAGATCGAGGCTGGCGAGGTGATCGACCCATCGGTTTCGGTACCGACTGCAAGCGTGGCGAAACTGGCGGCAGCAGCGGCGCCGGAACCCGAACTGGAGCCGCTGGTATTGCGATTGAGCGCATAGGGATTATGCGTCTGTCCGCCGCGCGCACTCCAGCCGGAAGTGGAGCGCGTCGAACGGATGTTGGCCCATTCACTGAGGTTGGTCTTGCCAAGGATAACCGCACCTGCCGCCCGCAGCTGCCTGACCACGAAGGCATCCCGCGGTGCTTTTGCACCGACCAGCGCCAGGGAACCGGCAGTGGTCTGCATCTTGTCAGCGGTCGCGATATTGTCCTTGATCAGGACCGGGATACCATGGAGTGGGCCACGTGGTCCCTTCGCCTTGCGCTCCGCATCGAGCGCCGCGGCAATCGTCAGGGCATCCGGATTGAGTTCGATGATGGCGTTGATCTTTGGCCCGGCCTTGTCGAAGGCGGCGATGCGGGCCAGATATTGTGCCGTCAGCGCATGGGAGGTCAGGCGGCCGCTCTTCATGGCGGCCTGTAATTCTGCGACACTGGCTTCGACGATCGAGACCTGGCCGCTTGCCGGTACTGCCAGCGCGTCGGCCACCGCACCGATGCTACCGGCGGCCACGCCAGCCTTGATGAAAACGCGGCGATTCAAGATTGCACTCCCGATAAAGCGACTGGACCATGCTGCATGTATTTCTCCATGAATTGATTCGCGCGCCCCGTGCCCGCGATTAAGTTGCCATAATCTATCGTACTTTCAGGAATCATTTCAGGCAGAGATATTTTTCGTGGTCGGCGGTCCCCATCGGCTTTATTGCACCACCATTGCGCGAGACGAGAACAAAACATGCGAATGCGAAAGAAATCGGATCTTCCTAGCAAGATATGTGCGCATTGCGGCCTGCCGTTCAGCTGGCGCAAGAAATGGGAGAAGGTCTGGGAAGAAGTCCGGTATTGCTCCGATCGTTGCCGCAAGGCGAAGAAGCCGGCCGCGTGAGGCGGGACACCGGCCAGGCGCCGGGATCGATCCTTTAACGCCATTTCAATTACAACCAATCAGACTTAACGGAGAACCGTTTGACGCATCTCAGGCTCATCCTCGGCGACCAGCTCAATCCGCACCACAGCTGGTTCGCGACACCCGACGCCGACGTCGCGTACGTCCTCATGGAAATACGGCAGGAAACCGACTACGTGCTGCATCATGCGCAAAAGATCCTGGCGATCTTCGCCGGCATGCGCGACCTTGCTCGGGCGCTGCAGGCGGCCGGTCACCGGGTCCACTACCTGGCAATCGACGATGCCGCCAACACGCAATCGCTGACCGCCAATCTCGACTGGCTGATCGCGCACTACAAGGCGCGCTCGTTCAAGTACCAGGCGCCCGACGAATGGCGCCTCGATGCACAACTTGCCGATTTTGCGGCGCGTCAGACGATCCCGGCGGGGATGGTCGACAGCGAGCATTTCTATACCCGCCGCGCCGATGCTGCCGAACTCTTTGCCGGCCGGCGCAAGTGGTTGATGGAGAATTTTTATCGCGACATGCGGGTGCGCCACCGAGTGCTGATGGAAGACGGCAAGCCGGTCGGCGGCCAGTGGAATTACGATCATGACAATCGCAAGGCTTGGCCCGGCACGCCTGCCGAGCCGCCCGACCTGCGCATCCGCCATGACCATGGCGCGCTGTGGGGCACCATCGTTGCGGCAGGTATCCAGAGCTTCGGCACGCCGCATGCGGCCGACCTGCCCTGGCCGCTCAACCGGGATGAAGCACTGGTACAGCTCGATGCCTTCATCGTGCACGCATTGCCACACTTCGGCGCCTACCAGGATGCGATGAGCGCGCGCGCCTCCCGTCTGTTTCACTCGCTGCTGTCGTTTGCGCTGAACACGAAGATGCTCTCGCCGGCCGAAGTCGTCATCGCCGTCGAGACTGCGTGGCGCGAGAACCGCGCGCCGCTCGAAGCGGCTGAAGGCTTCATCCGCCAGATCCTCGGATGGCGCGAATATATCCGCGGCGTCTACTGGGCGCGCATGCCGGGTTACACGGAACACAACTATTTTGATCACCAGGCTGACCTGCCTGACTGGTTCTGGACCGGCAAGACCAAGATGCGCTGCCTGGCGCACGCCATCGGCGACTCGCTGGAAAATGCCCACGCCCACCATATCCAGCGCCTGATGATCATCGGTAATTTTGCGCTGCTTGCCGGGCTGTCGCCAGACGCCCTGCACCGCTGGTACCTGGGAATCTACATCGACGCGTTCGAATGGGTCGAACTGCCCAACACGCTCGGCATGAGCCAGTTTGCCGATGGTGGCCTGCTGGCCACCAAGCCTTATGTTTCAAGTGCAGCCTACATCGATCGCATGAGCGACTATTGCAAGGGCTGTCACTACGATCGGAAGGAACGCATCACCGAAAAAGCATGCCCCTACAACGCGCTGTACTGGGATTTCTACGCGCGCAACGAACAGCGTCTGAAGTCCAACCCGCGCATCGGCATGGTGTACCGCCAGCTCGAAAAAATGGACCCTGCGCTGCGAGAAGATACCGGACGCAAAGCCGCCGCACTGCGCCGCGATCTCGACAGCTTGTGACCTTCGTGTCGTGGCACGAGGGTCACAGCACGGAGTGAGCAGCCGAAATGGTCTTTCATCGCTGTTCAAGCATCACTAAAGATTTTTCCATGGCTTCCGATAACAGGGTGTCTCCAAAGTGTTTTGTTGGCCCGCAAGCCACCGGTCTTGCGGGCATTTTTTTGTCCATAGCCTGAAGTTCGAAACTGATCGCCACCACCCTCGGTCCAGGGAACTTGTTAATCGAACCATTTTCCGTGTGGCGACTGGTCGATCGAAAAAGCCGGCATGCCGCACTTGAAACCGGGTGCGGCGATCATCAATACCGGACCGGCAACCGGGCTGTTCGGCAACAAGAACGTGTTCGACTATTCGACCACCAAGGGCAGCATTCACACATTTACGAAATTGCTGGCCACGAATCATTCCGAGCGCGGCATCCGGATCAATCTGGTCGCGCCAGGACCGGCGTGGTATTGCCAGTCATGGGTGGCGTTGAATGCGACTGACTGCGTGACCCGACGTTTCTTTTCGCACAGAACAATTCTGGCCGCTTAAATGTAACGGACCGGAACTTAAACGTGACACGTTGAGTCCTAAAAGCAATATTTTAGAAATCGACACGACTTGCGCGACTGCGAGCATGTTGCAAACATGTCTTTTTGACATGCGAAAGTGCATAAT
>JACMQD010000268.1 GCA_014377155.1 Herminiimonas sp. | reverse complement strand
GCCATGAACGACCTGATGCGCCCGGCGATGTATGAAGCGTGGCACGGCGTGCAACCCGCATTGCTGCGCGATGCACCTTCGAAGACTTACGACGTGGTCGGTCCGGTCTGCGAGTCCGGCGACTGGCTCGCGCGTTCGCGTGAACTGGCGGCCTTGCCCGGCGATCTGCTGGCGATTATGTCGGCAGGTGCCTATGGCATGACCATGTCCTCGAACTACAATACCCGCGGTCGCGCGGCAGAAGTGATGGTCGACGACAAGCGTGTCACGCTGGTGCGCAAACGCGAAGTGCCGAGCGACCTGTTTGCCCTCGAATCGATGTTGGACGATTGAAAACCGCTCGCCCTTTCAGGCCATCGTTGGTGTCCCGTTTCGACTGCGTGGTTTTCATGGCAATAGTTGCACTTTGCGCGTCGCAGGCTGCCTATGGCGCACACCCTCTTGTGACAGACGATACCGACACGCAGAACACGGGCAACCAGCAGGTCGAACTTAACCTCGACCGCCTTCGCCAGAGCAGCGCGCGATCGACGGTCGGTGCGCTTACTTACACGTATGGCAGCCATCCTGACACGGACCTGTTCATCAATCTTCCCGCAACATTCCAAGCACCGGCCGGCATCAATGATGCATCGCTAGGGGCCAAATGGCGTTTTTTTGAAAACAGCACCGATAGCGTTGCGTTAAAGGCGGAATTATTGCTGCCCAGTGGTGCCGTCGACAAAGGGCAAGGTAATGGCAGGCCGGGGCTGGCGCTGACCATCATCGCTTCGCATGTGGCAGCGCCCTGGGCGCTGCACGCCAACGCTGCAATAGCCATGAATCGGTACGCGCTTGCAGCTGACCGTGATGCCAAACGCGTGCGCCTGTGGCACGTCTCGGCGGCGGCCGTCTATGCAGTGACGAACGAGTGGAAAGTTGCCCTAGATAGCGGTCTGGATCAGGACATCGATCGGCTCGAAAAACGCCCGCCGGTCTATTTAATGGCCGGCATCATCTACAGCCCAACGCCGGCAATCGATTTCGATGCCGGCATCCGGTTCGGCATTGGCTGCCGCAGCTGCCCTTCGCAGATTTCACGTCAGCCGGGACTAGGCCTGACAGCGCGGTTCTGAGGACGGGACTGGGCAAATTTCCAGTACAGGCGCAGCAATAGCAAGGCTGCCACGATACTGCCGAAAATGATCGGCTCGACGAAATTGTTCTTGCCTGCCTTCATCCACCAGAAATGCAAAATGCCGAGCGGTGCGATCACATACACCAGCCGATGCAACCACTGCCAGCGCTTGCCGCCGAGGCGCTTGACCATGCTGTTGGTGCTGGTGACGGCCAGGGGAATCAACAGCAGGAATGCGCCGAAGCCGACCGTGATGAATGGCCGCTTGATGACGTCCTTGAACATTTCCTGCACATCGAAGAAGTGATCGAACCACAGGAATGTCGTGAAATGCAGCAGCGCGTAAAAGAAAGCATACAGTCCGATCATACGGCGCATCTTGATCAGCCAGTTCCATTTGGTGAAGCGCCGCAGCGGTGTGACGGCGAGCGTGATGCACAAAAAATACAACGTCCAGTCGCCGGTATTGCGCGTGATGAACTCGACCGGATTGGCGCCCAGCCGATCGATCATCGTGAACACCACCAGCCGCACGAAGGGCAGCAGTGCAAGGATAAACAGCGCTGCCTTGATGCCCGTGAGCTGTTTTGGAGAAGGATTGAACATGGCTGCGCCACCGTGTGGGAAAGTAGATGAAAAAGGAGATACCCGTAAAAAGGAGAACACGACAGCGCCGCATTCTCCTGCTTGAAATCAGAAGAACTTCTTAAGATCCATGCCCTTGTAGAGGGATGCCACGTCGTTGTAGCCATTGAACATCAGCGTCTTGCGTTTTTTGGCAAACAGGCCGTCTTCACCAATGCGGCGCTCGGTCGATTGCGACCAGCGCGGATGGTCGACTTCGGGATTGACGTTGGAATAGAAACCGTACTCCTGTGGTGCAGCCAGGTTCCACGCGGTACGCGGCTCATCTTTGGTGAAGCGAATCTTGACGATCGACTTGGCCGACTTGAAACCGTACTTCCAGGGCACCACGAGCCGCACCGGCGCGCCATTCTGGTTCGGCAGGACTTCGCCGTACATGCCCAAACCCAGCAACGTCAGCGGATGCATCGCTTCGTCCAGTCGCAAGCCTTCGGCGTACGGCCATTCCAAGGCGGGACTACGCAAGCCCGGCATCTGTTTCTTGTCAGCCAGCGTAATAAATTCCACGTACTTGGCGTTGCCGGTCGGCTCTACCTTCTTGATCAGTTCTGACAGCGAATAGCCGACCCACGGGATCACCATCGACCAACCCTCAACGCAGCGCAGCCGGTAAATGCGCTCTTCCAGCGGCGCCAACTTCAGCAAGCTGTCGATATCGAGCGTCATCGGCTTTTTGACTTCGCCTTCGATCGACACGGTCCATGGGCGGGTCTGCAGCGTCCCGGCGCTCTTAGCCGGGTCGGCCTTGTCGGTGCCGAATTCATAGAAATTATTGTAGCTCGACGCGTCCTTGAACGAGGTTGCCTTATCCATCACGACAAATGCCGGATTGGCTTTGGCGACGAGTTTTTTCGATGCCGTTTGCGCGAATGCTTCGCGGCCCAGCATTTCGAGCATGACGCCGCCGGCGATCGATCCGGCAGCGACCTGGCGGATGAAGGTGCGGCGCGATTCGAATACCGCACGCGGCGTGATTTCGGAAGCGAATGGAATGTCGATGATGTTCTGGCTTCGTTTGATCAGCATGGCTGCTCCGGTAATAGATTGTCTGATGACTCTGAGTCGAATCGATGCCAATTACCTTACACGAATCCTGTGACCGGCGCGTACAAAAACAAAACGGGCCGTCAGCTTGCGCCGATGACCCGTAAAATTTTCGTGCGATTCGTCTATAGCGCGCCGTAAGAATGCAACCCGGACAGGAACATGTTGACTCCCAGAAAAGCAAAGGTCGTCACCAGCAGCCCGATCAATGCCCACCACGCCGCGATTTGCCCGCGCAGGCCCTTCATCAGGCGCATATGCAGCCACGCGGCATAGTTGAGCCAGACGATCAGCGCCCATGTCTCCTTCGGGTCCCAAGACCAGTAACCACCCCATGCTTCGGCTGCCCACAGGCCTCCCAGAATGGTGGCGATCGTAAAGAACGTGAAGCCGACCGCGATCGACTTGTACATGATGTCGTC
>JACMQD010000267.1 GCA_014377155.1 Herminiimonas sp. | reverse complement strand
GCGGTGGTGACGAAAAGCTTGCGGGGGAAAGTGGCGCTCATAGGGTGGTGCGTGAATTGGTCGAATAAAACAGCGATTTTAGCAGTGTGCCGGGTTTTATCGGGAATTGCGGCGCAGTCGACCTGGTCAGGAACCGCATCCGATGATTGCAACGGGCTTTATGGTTTAGACTTGCGGCACTAGAATTTAGG
The DNA here is from genome assembly GCA_014377155.1 of Herminiimonas sp. The sequence continues at coordinate 2,855 of JACMQD010000267.1, read as the reverse complement.
AGAAGCAATGAGTATTTCAGTTGATGCCGTCAAGTCGGTGCTGTCCCATATCGTCGATCCCAATACCGGCAAGGACCTGGTTGCCAGCAAGTCTGCCAGGAATATCCAGCTCACTGGCAACGACGTGTCGCTCGACATCGAACTCGGTTATCCGGCCAAAAGCCAGATTCCGCTGATCCGCAGCCAGGTCGAGCAAGCGCTGCGCAGTATCGAGGGCATAGGTGCCATCAAGCTCGACATCCATTCGAAGATCGTTTCGCACGCAGTGCAACGCGGTGTCAAGCTGATGCCCAATGTCAAGAACATCATTGCGGTGGCATCTGGTAAGGGCGGTGTCGGCAAATCGACCACCGCCGCCAACCTGGCATTGGCGCTGGCGGCCGAAGGCGCGCAGGTCGGCATTCTCGACGCCGACATCTATGGCCCGTCGCAGCCGATGATGATGGGTATTTCCGGCCGGCCCGACACGCTCGATGGCAAGACCATGGAGCCGATGGAAAACCATGGCCTGCAAGTATCGAGCATCGGCTTCATGATCGATCCCGACCAGCCGATGGTCTGGCGGGGTCCGATGGTGACGCAGGCCTTGCAGCAGTTGCTGGAGCAGACCAACTGGCGCGACCTCGATTACCTGATCGTCGATATGCCACCGGGCACCGGCGATATCCAGCTGACCTTGTCACAAAAAGTACCGGTGACCGGGGCCGTGATCGTTACGACGCCTCAAGACATTGCGCTGCTCGACGCCCGCAAGGGCCTAAAGATGTTCGAAAAGGTTGGCATCCCGATCCTGGGCATCATCGAAAACATGAGTACCCACATCTGCTCCAACTGCGGTCATGCCGAAGCGATCTTCGGCGAAGGCGGCGGCGCAAAAATGTGTGCCGACTTTGGCGTGGAGTTTCTGGGGGCGTTGCCGCTGACCATGTCGATTCGCGAGCAGACCGATTCCGGCACGCCGACTGTCGTGGCCGCGCCTAACGGTCCGATTGCCGACATCTATAAAAGTATCGCGCGCAAGATCGCCGTCAAGGTGGCCGAGAAAGCCAAGGACATGACCAGCAAGTTTCCCAACATCGTCATCAAGAACGACTGACCGATCGCTGTGGTACCGTTTCCGGCATTCCGGAAACGGTTAAAATACGGTTTTTCCTTTTCGACGGCTTTGGCATCCGAGGCCGTTTTCATTTGCCATGATCGTTCGCACGCGTTTTGCCCCCAGCCCTACCGGTTATCTCCACCTTGGCGGCGCGCGCACGGCGCTGTTTTCCTGGGCATATGCCAAGCGGTTCAATGGCACCTTTATCTTGCGCATCGAAGACACCGATCTCGAACGCTCTACGCCGGAAGCGGTCGAGGCCATCCTGCAGGGCATGCAATGGCTGGGAATGGCGCATGATGAAGGTCCGTTCTACCAGATGCGGCGCATGGAGCGCTACCGCGAAGTGGTAGCGCAGATGCTGGCGGCCGGCACTGCTTACCATTGTTATTCCACGCCTGCCGAAGTCGAAGCCATGCGCGAGCGCCAGCGCGCTGCCGGCGACAAGCCGCGCTATGACGGCACCTGGCGTCCGGAGGCGGGCAAGACCCTGCCGCCTGCGCCGGCGGACCGCAAGGCGGTGGTGCGATTTCGCAATCCGACCGAAGGCGACGTCACATGGATCGACGTCGTCAAGGGCGCGATCACGATTTCGAACCGTGAGCTCGATGATCTGGTGATCTCCCGGCCCGACGGTACGCCGACCTACAATTTTTGCGTCGCGGTCGATGATTGGGACATGCAGATCACGCATGTCATTCGCGGCGACGATCACGTCAACAACACACCGCGCCAAATCAATATCCTGCAAGCGCTCGGCGCGCCATTGCCGCACTACGGTCATGTGCCGATGATCCTCGGTGCCGACGGTGAAAAACTGTCCAAACGCCATGGCGCGGTGAGCGTGATGGATTATCCGGCGCAAGGCTATCTGCCGGAAGCGATGCTCAATTATCTGGCGCGGCTGGGTTGGAGCCATGGCGACGATGAAGTGTTTTCGATGGCACAGATGTGCGCCTGGTTCGATCTCGATCACCTGTCGAAGTCACCAGCGCAGTTCAATCCCGAAAAACTCAACTGGCTTAATAACCACTATATCAAGCAGGCAGACAACGCACGCCTGGCCGACCTGGTGCGGCCATCGATGCTGGCCGAAGGCGCGCACTTCGATGATGCCCCCGACTTGGCAGCGGTGATTGCGCTGATGAAGGAACGGGTCAGTACCACCAATGAACTGGCGAACGCCTGCATGCTGTTCTATCGCACGCCGCAACCCGACCCGGTGCTGCTTGCGCAACATCTGAGCGACACGGTCAGGCCGGCGCTGGTGGATTATGCGCAGCAATGCGAGACGGTGACGTGGAGCAAAGATGCTTTGTCCGTCGTGCTCAAGGAAACGCTGGCCGCGCACAAGCTGAAAATGCCGCAGCTTGCGATGCCGTTGCGCTTGCTGATCACAGGGCAATTGCAGACGCCGTCGATCGATGCCGTAGTGGCACTGTTCAGTCGTGACATGGTACTGGCGCGCCTGCGAAACTATCTTTAATTAAATTCACAAAGCACCTTTACCCATCAGCAAATTCTTTGCTATAATTTCGCTTCTGCGCAGGGGGGTATAGCTCAGCTGGGAGAGCGCTTGCATGGCATGCAAGAGGTCAGCGGTTCGATCCCGCTTACCTCCACCAGCTTCAGAAGTTGTTGTGCAATGTAGTCAGGCTAGTACGGACAGATTTTTGTCCCCATCGTCTAGAGGCCTAGGACATCACCCTTTCACGGTGAGTACAGGGGTTCGAATCCCCTTGGGGACGCCAGTTTT
>JACMQD010000266.1 GCA_014377155.1 Herminiimonas sp. | reverse complement strand
GGGAGGCGTTTTGCTGATCACTGACGGCATCGACGCCGCTTATGATTCCAATTTTGAAAAGTCTGCCAAACATCTGGCGGCCGCAGGTCATCGCCTGTCCATCATGGGAATCGGTACGGAAGAAGGTGCACCGATTCCTAACGGCGGTGGCGGCTTCCTGAAAAGCGATAGCGGCAGCATCGTTCTGCCGCGGTTGGATCAAAGCAAACTGAACGCGGTCGCCGCCATAGGGCGCGGAACCTATCGGACTCTGAGCAACGATAACAGCGATATCAATGCCTTGCTGCCCGCTGTCGAAAGTTCGGTCACGCAGCAAACACCGATTGAAGCCAAGGACATGAAGAGCGATCAATGGCAGGACGAAGGGCCGTGGTTGTTGCTACCGTTGTTGGTGCTGGGCGCATTCGCGTTCCGTCGCGGCTACTGGATGTTTGTATTGGTGATTTTGCTGCAACCGTTGCGCCCGGTCGAAGCGATGGATTGGAACAGCCTATGGCAAAACGCGGATCAGCGCGGTCAACAAGCGCTGGCTGCGCAGCAGCCGAAGGAAGCGGCCAAGCTCTTCAACGACCCGAACTGGCGGGCAGTCGCCAATTACAAGGCGGGCAATTATCAAGCATCGCTGGACGATCTGAAAAGCAGCGACAGTGCGCAGGCACTCTACAATCGCGGTAATGCGCTGGCAAAATCGGGGCAATTGGGTGAAGCGATTGCGGCTTACGACGCGGCGCTTAAAAAAGATCCGAAGTTGGGCGATGCCAAGTTCAATCGGGATCTGCTCAAGAAAATTCAGGAACAGCAAAAGCAGAATGAGCAGAATAAGTCCTCGCAATCGAAGGACGAAAAAAAGGACGAATCGTCGCAACAAAATGACAGTCCGCAGCAGAATAAAGATCAGAAGCCATCGGATCAAGGCAAAGACGGCGACAAAAAAGATGGCAAACAGCAAGATGCCAATAAGCCGAACGATGCGTCCAAACCGCCCGCCGACAAAAACGCATCGGACCAGAAAAAAAGCGATGGCAAGCAACCCGACCAAGCCCAAAATAGCCCCAAAGACGCTGGCAATGCGGACCGGAAGAAGGCGGAAGACGCGAAAGATAAAGTGGACAAGACCCCGCCTGCTGACAAACCGGATGGCAGGCCTGTCGATAAAAAAGACGATAAACAGAACGACAAGCAGGCAACGACTGGCGAGGACAAATTGCCATCCAAAGAACAGCAACAAGCCGACAAGCAGTGGTTGCAACGCATACCCGACGATCCGGGCGGATTATGGCGTAACAAGTTTCTCTATCAATACAAACAGAATGGTCAACTACAAGACCGTGGAAAACAGTCATGGTAAAGATGATCAGTCACACCCATATCAAACGATTTTTCATCGCGCTATTGGCTGCGGCAAGTTGCCTGCTATCGATACACGCCTACGCTACGGTCACAGCGTTTGTCGATCGCAATCCGGTAGCGCAGGATCAATCCTTCAAGCTGACCCTGCAAAGCAGCGACGATGGCACGCCTGACCTGAAACCGCTGCAACAGGATTTCGAGATTCTCGGGCAGAGCAAAGGCACGCGCTTCGAGATGAACAATGGCCACGTCTCGTACACGACGTCCTGGCAAATCATGCTGATGCCCAGACGAGCAGGGCAACTGCAAATCCCGCCGCTGACAGTCAACGGCAGTAGCACGGAAGCGATCGCACTTGAAGTCACCGCCAACGGCGCGAGCGGATCAACCAACGACATGGCAGCACCACAAGACGCCAAGCTATTTGTTCAAGTTAGCGCAACGCCGCTCGACGCCTACGTGCAGCAACAGATTCTGCTCACAGTGCGTCTGTATCGCGCGGTCGATCTGGGCGATGGCAGTTCCCTGAGTGAGCCGAAGTTTGCCAGTGGCAGTGCAATGGTCGAACGACTGGGACAAGATCGCACATTCGAGGAAGTCAGGAATGGTAAAAACTACGCAATCATCGAAAGGCGTTATGCGATCACGCCGCAACAAAGCGGCAAGCTTTCGATGGAGCCGATTCTGTTCGACGGCAGCATCGTGGATGGCGGTCAGAGCGGATTTTTCCTGGACCCTTTTGCTCAACGCAGCCGTCGAATACGAGTGCGCTCGGAGCCGTTGCAGCTAACCATACAAGCTGCGCCGCCACAGTTTAGCGGCCAGCAATGGCTGCCCGCAAAAAACCTGACGCTGACCGAAAGCTGGTCACAAGACCCGACGACAATGAAAGTGGGCGAACCGATCACGCGCACTCTGACCCTGACCGGTCAGGGCTTGAGTGCGGCGCAGCTTCCAGTGCTTGGCGGCGATGCCGTCGATCACCTCAAGCTATATCCCGACCAGCCGAGCATTAAAAATCAAGCCGGCGACCAAGGCATCACAGGCGTGCGCGAACAAAAAATCGCCATCATCCCCACCCAGCCTGGCAAACTCGACCTACCCGCCATCGATGTCAAATGGTGGAACACCGGCAGCAACAGGGAAGAAACCGCGCGTCTTCCGGCACGCAGCGTGATGGTGGCGGCTGGTTCGAACGATCAAAGTGCGTACACATCGCCGCCCGTTACCGCGCAAACGCCGCCGACCGGCAATGTGGATTCAAGCGCTCGACCAAGCCGGCAAGGCGGTGTTGCCAACTGGTGGCGCTGGGTAGCGCTAGCGTTAGGAACCGGCTGGCTGTTGACCGTCTTGGCGTGGTGGATTTCCGGTACGCGATCGCATGCGGCGAGGCCAGCCAAGGTCGTGCCAAAAGCGCGGCCCGATACTGCGAAATCGGCCGAAGGTAAATTGAAGCAAGCCTGCCTTGCTCTCGATGCGCCTCAAGCCACAATGCATTTACTGGCATGGGCCAAATCGCAATGGCCGAATAATCCACCCACTAGCCTTAGCGCGATGGCTCGGCTGTGCGAGCCCGGCCTAGCTTCAGCACTGAACGAACTGGATCGGATGCGGTACGCGGAAGCGAGCACAAGCTGGAACGGTGAAGCGCTTTGGAAAAAATTTCAGACCCACAAAACGAAGGTGAAATCCGACACGCCTGGAAAAAATGCACCGTTGGCGTCGTTGTATGAATCGAGTGAAAAAAAATAAAACTTTGTCGGGTAGACGTCCAATTGACGCGTATTTAGCACTGCTTTCTGCAAGCAGACGGAACGTGATGCTCTTGCGGCGGCATAGGATTGATCCGCCAGTTAAATCGTGTTTTTACGAACAGCATCGTGATCGAATTGCGCCGATCACACTACTGCGTGTGTCACCGCACAGACAGGATGCATGCCGCGCTGCCATCATATTCCATGAAATAGCGACCAGCTTTTCCGGTCCGGGCATTTCCACCCTAAGGAGCTTGCACCATGTTGCGAAAAGCAAGTAGTCTAACCAAATCTAACGTCAACGCAGCCGATGGTGAGATCGGCAATGTCGAGGACGCCTATTTCGACGATGTGGATTGGGTAATCCGCTACCTGGTCGTGGACACAGGCACCTGGCTGACCAGCCGGAAGGTGTTGATATCGCCCTATTCAGTGATACCACCGTTGGCGAGCAATGCGATGATCAATGTGTCGCTGACGCGCGCGCAGGTGAAGGACAGCCCCGATGTCGACACGCATAAACCGGTGTCGCGGCAGCACGAGAGAGCCTATCTTGGCTACTATGGCTTTCCGACTTACTGGAACGATGCAGGACTGTGGTCGATGGGAGAATATCCTCTCATTCCGCCAGCCGCGCTCTCGCATTCCCATGAGGAGCGGGACCAGCGTGAATCTGATGTCAATCCGGAAGATGTTCGTCTGCGCAGTATTAAAAACGTGGGAGGCTATTTCATCGAGGCCACCGACGGCAATATTGGTCATATCGATGACTTCATCTACGACGTTGAGTCGTGGGCAATTCGGTATATGGTGGTCGACACCAGCAATTGGTGGCCAGGTAGCAAGAAAGTATTGGTCGCCACCAGCTGGATCGATCGTATCGACTGGATTGATAGCAGAGTATTTACGACGCTGACGCAGGACGCGATCAAGAATAGTCCGACTTACGACGAATCGATCGTCCTCGACCGCGATCTTGAAACGCGTCTGCATGCTGCCCATGCACGTCAGGGATACTGGAACAAGGAGCGCTAAATGAACATACGCACATTGCTACTAATTCTACTCATGGTTGCCATCGCCGGATTTGCGGTGATTAACTGGGGCGTATTCCCGACGCCGACTACGCTGTCGCTGGT
>JACMQD010000265.1 GCA_014377155.1 Herminiimonas sp. | reverse complement strand
GAGCCTTCCCAGATTGAATTGACCGGTGCCTCGCGGTACATGCGCGCCATCGGTCCGGTTTCGACATAGCCATTGCCGCCCCAGATTTCCATACATTCGCCGGTGAATTCGAGGGTGCGTTTGCAAATCCAGAACTTGGCCGCTGGCGTGATGATGCGTCGCCATGCGCGTTGCAGCGGATCGTCCGGCGATTCGAACGCGCGCGCCAGCCGCAACATCAGCAAGGTCGCCGCCTCGCTTTCGAGCGCCAGGTCCGCGAGCACGTTGCGCATCAGCGGCTGCTGGATCAGCGGCTTGCCGAAGGCGCTGCGGTGCGTCGCATGGTGGGCCGCCTGCACGAACGCGTGCCGCATCAGCGCCGCGCTACCGATCACGCAGTCGAGCCGCGTCTGGTTGGCCATTTCGATGATGGTCGGCACGCCGCGGCCTTCTTCGCCCACCATTACGCCATAGGCATCCTGAAACTCGACTTCGCTGCTGGCGTTGGAGCGGTTGCCGAGCTTGTCCTTGAGGCGCTGCACCAGTACGGCATTCTTGCAGCCGTCGGGCCGCCAGCGCGGCACGAAAAAGCAGGAGATGCCGCCATCGGTGCGCGCCAGCACCAAGTGCGCATCGCACATCGGCGCCGAAAAAAACCATTTGTGTCCGGTCAGCGCATAGGCTGCGCCGCGTCCGATGCCGTTCAGCGGACGGGCGCAGGTAGTGTTGCTGCGCACATCCGAGCCACCTTGTTTTTCGGTCATGCCCATGCCGATCATGATCGATTGTTTCTGTTCGATCGGCAGGTCGCGCGGATCGTGGTTGCGCGAATACAGCTTCGAGGCGAGCAACGAAAACAGCGCTGGTTCGGCTTGCAGCACCGGAATTGCCGCATGCGTCATTGTGATCGGGCATAGCGATCCTGATTCCACCTGCGACTGCATGAAATAACCGACCGTGCGCGCCACATGCGCGCCGGGCCGCGGGTCGGCCCACGGCAAGGCGTGCAGACCTTCCCGCCGCAACATGTCCAGCAGCGCATGCCAGCTTGGATGAAATTCGACGAAATCGATGCGCCTGCCGAAACGGTCATGCGTCACCAGTTCTGGAGGGTGACGGTTGGCAAGGTCGCCCAAGGCGAGAATTTCCTTCGTGCCCAGATGCTGTCCGAATCGCCTCAGCGCGGCTTCGTGCCAGCCGCCGCCTTCGCGTCGCAGTCCCTCGACCAACGCAATGTCGGTGCTGAACATGTTGTAATGATCCAGTTCGGGTACTTGATTGGTGACTTCATGGGTATGCCATTGCATCGGGATGTCCTTTTTGTCGGCGTCGGGCAGGTCACATGATTATATTGCGGCGTTCCAAGATATTTTAGGACGTCCATGACGGCTAGACGGTTTTTTGCAACCGCTCATGCGGCGACCGCAAAGCCATGTCCGGTGTCAGGTAAAATGGTGACTAAACCCATCCCGTCAGCATCCCATGTCCTATCAAGTCCTCGCCCGCAAATATCGTCCCAAAAGTTTCGCGACCCTGGTCGGACAGGAGCACGTGGTGCGCGCGTTGTCGCATGCACTGGATCACAAGCGGCTGCATCATGCTTATCTGTTTACCGGCACCCGCGGCGTCGGCAAGACGACGTTGTCGCGTATCCTGGCAAAATCCTTCAACTGTATAGGTGCCGATGGCAATGGCGACATTACGTCGCAGCCGTGCGGTGTGTGCGAAGCCTGCATCGCCATCGATGCCGGACGCTTTGTCGACTATATCGAAATGGATGCCGCGTCCAACCGCGGTGTCGAAGAAATGGCGCAGTTACTGGAGCAGGCCGTATACGCCCCTTCGAATGCCCGCTTCAAGGTCTACATGATCGACGAAGTCCACATGCTGACCAACCATGCTTTCAACTCGATGCTCAAGACGCTCGAAGAGCCGCCCGAGCATGTCAAGTTCATCCTCGCCACGACCGATCCGCAAAAGATTCCGGTCACCGTGCTATCGCGCTGCTTGCAATTCAACCTCAAGCAGATGCCTCCAGGGCATATCGTCGCGCACTTGGACGACATCCTCGGGCAAGAGGGCATCGGCTTCGAGACGCCGGCACTGCGGCTACTGGCGCAGGGCGCGCACGGCTCGATGCGCGACGCCTTGTCGCTGACCGACCAGGCAATCGCTTACGCGGCCGGCACGGTTACGCTCGAAGCGGTGCAGGGCATGCTGGGCGCACTGGACCAGTCTTACCTGATTCGGATGATGGATTGCCTGGCGCAAAAAGAAGGCGCAGGCTTGCTGGCAGTGGCCGACGAAATGGCCGCCCGCAGCTTGTCGTACAGCGCCGCTTTGCAGGACTTGGCATCACTGCTGCACCAGATTGCGCTGGCGCAGACGGTGCCCGCCGCACTGGCGGAGGATTTGCCCGAGCGGGAAGACATCATCCGCCTGGCAGCCGCATTCGATGCCGAAGAAATCCAGCTGTTTTACCAGATCGCGGTGCATGGTCGTAACGAAATGGGGTTGGCACCGGATGAATACGCTGGTTTTTCGATGACGCTCTTGCGTATGCTGGCATTTCGGCCGGTCGTGGGCAGTGCGGATGATGCGCCACCCGTGCCGACGTCCCGGCCCGCACCTGCGGCAGCGCCGCGTGCTACCGCGACCGCTACGGTGCAACCAGCGTTGCCCGCTACTCAATCGTCGGCACCGGTGCAGGTCCCCATGCCGTCAGCCAGCATCAATCGCGGCCGCGCCGCGCTCGATGCCGCGCGCGGCATCACACGCGCGCCAGTTGCAACCATTGCGTCGACACCAGTGACGACTGCTGCGCCGATGGCGTCGATTCCGGCAAATGCAACGGTGGTGCCGACCGACCCGTCCAAATCCGCGGCGGCCGCGCAGTCGTCGCCTCCGTGGGACCAGGAATGGCCGCCAGCCTCGATGGACATGCCGGACCGGATGACCGAAAGCTATCCACCGGAGAATTATGCCAGCGCACCAGCCGTGGCCAGGTCCGAAAGTGCTCAGGTCCCGAAACCGAAGCAGGTCGCAGAGGCACCGCGTCCGCTGATCCTGCATCCGATCGCGGAACTGAACTGGAACGGCAACTGGCCACTGCTGGCGGCGACGCTGCCGGTGCGCGGCGTGGCGCAACAACTGGCGCAACAAAGTGAGCTGATCAGGTGCCAGTCCACCGACAACCACATCGAGATGCATCTGCGCGTTGCGGTCGAAACCTTGTTGTCCTCGGGCAGTCTCGATAAGCTGGCTGTTGTATTGACCGAGCATTTCGGCAAGTCGGTGCGCATGAGCAGCGAACTGGGCGCCGTCCAGCAAACAGCCAATGCCCATCTGATTGCAGAACGTGCGGAGCGCCAGCGCCAGGCCGAGGATACGATGCAAAGCGATCCGTTCGTACTCACGCTGATGCGCGAATTTGGCGCCACCATCGTGCCAGGATCGATCAAACCGATACCGTCGAATTAATCAAACTACAGGAGTAACACATCATGATGAAGAACCAGTTGGCAGGCTTGATGAAACAGGCGCAGGCAATGCAGGACAACATGAAGAAAATGCAGGACGAGCTCGCGCAGATCGAGGTCGAAGGACAGTCAGGTGCTGGCCTGGTGAAAGTGACCCTGACCTGCAAGAACGAAGTCAAGCGACTGGTTATCGATCCATCGCTGCTGGCCGACGACAAGGACATGCTGGAAGACCTGGTGGTCGCCGCTTTCAACGACGCTCTGCGCAAGGCCGAAGCGACGTCGCAAGAAAAAATGGCTGGTGTGACTGCCGGCATGCCGTTACCGGCCGGATTCAAGATGCCATTTTAAAATGATCGAAGCGCGCGCGCGCCGGCCAGCCCACATGAATCGTCACCGGACAATTGCCACGTGAAATCCCCATCCTGTCTTGAATTCCTGTCCGAATCGCTGCGCCGTCTGCCGGGTGTCGGACCCAAGTCTGCGCAGCGCATGGCCTACCACCTGATGCAGCATGATCGCGAGGGCGCTGAAATGCTTGGCCGTGCCTTGACGCAGGCCGTGGAGCGCATCCATCACTGCGCGCGATGCAATACCTTTACCGAAAACGACATCTGCGAGACGTGCCTCGATACCCGGCGGGACGCCAGCTTGTTGTGCGTGGTCGAGACACCGTCCGACCAGCTGATGATCGAGCAGACATTGACGTACAAGGGCTTGTATTTCGTTTTGATGGGTCGCTTGTCGCCGCTCGACGGTATCGGCCCAAAGGACATCCATCTTGAGCGGCTGGTAGCGCGTGCCACCGATGGCGAAGTGGGTGAAGTGGTGCTGGCGACGAATTTCAACAACGAGGGCGAAGCGACCGCGCACTACATCAGCGAGACGCTGAAGTCGCGCGGCATGAAGGTCAGCCGGCTGGCACGTGGCGTTCCGGTAGGCGGCGAGCTGGAATATGTCGACGCCGGCACCATCGCCCGCGCCATGCTCGACCGGCGCGCCACATGAGCACGCCATCGCCATCGCCATCCTCACCTGGGCCATTGGCCGGCATCAAGGTGCTGGAACTGGGCACGCTGATCGCCGGTCCGTTCTGTTCGCGGCTGCTGGCGGAGTTCGGCGCCGACGTCATCAAGATCGAATCGCCCGACGGCGGCGATCCGATCCGCCAGTGGCGCGTGCTCAAGGATGGCACCTCGTTGTGGTGGTCGGTCCAGGCACGTAACAAGAAAAGCGTGACTATCAACATGAAAGATGCCCACGGTCAGGCAATTGCGCGTCGCCTGGCGCTCGACGCCGACATCATCATCGAAAATTATCGCCCCGGCGTGCTTGAAAAATGGCATCTCGGCTACGACGACCTGAAAGCGGATAACCCGGCCACCGTCATGGTGCGCTTGTCCGGCTACGGCCAGACCGGACCCATGAAGGATTTGCCAGGCTTCGGCGCGATCGGCGAATCGATGGGTGGCATGCGCTACGTATCGGGTCACGCGGACCGGCCGCCAGTGCGTGTCGGCATTTCGATCGGCGACTCGGTGGCGGCCCTGCACGGTGCGATCGGCGCCATGATGGCGCTGCGCCATCGGGATGCCACCGGCGGTCGCTGGAATGGCAAGCCTGGCGTCGAATGCGTGGCCGGCCAGGGCCAGATGGTCGACGTCGCGCTGTACGAAGCGGTCTTCAACATGATGGAATCGCTGGTGCCGGAATACGATCACGCCGGCGTCATCCGCGAGCGCACCGGGGGCGCCTTGCCCGGCATCGTGCCATCGAACACTTATACCACCGGCGACGGCGAGAACATCGTCATCGCCGGCAATGGCGATGCGATCTTCAAGCGGCTGATGCTCGCCATCGGGCGCGACGACCTCGCCAACGATCTGCAACTGGCGCGCAATGACGGCCGGGTGCCGCGTACCGCCGAGATCGACCAGGCCATCCAGGCGTGGTGCAGCACGCAGGACATCGACGCGGCGCTCGATGTCCTGAAAAGCGCCGATGTCCCGGTCGGCAAGATCTATTCGGTGCGCGACATGATGACCGATCCGCAATTCCTGGCGCGCCGAATGTTCGAGCAGCATGCATTCGGCGATGGCACACCGATCAAGCTGCCGGCAATCACCCCCAAGCTTTCGGAAACACCAGGCCAAACGCGCTGGCTCGGCCCGGCGCTCGGTGAACACAACGGTGAAGTGCTGCAGACCCTCGGCTATGACGAAGCCGAAATACTGCAACTGCGCGCCGACGGCGTTATCTGACACATGAAAAACTACACCAATAATCCGGAGACAACATGAAATACGACTGGAAGCAAATCGCCATCGCCTTCGCCCTGTTTTGCCTCGGCTATCTCAGCATGAATTCGAGTCTGTGGACTTGAGATAGAAACATCGCAAGTCAACGTTTTATTTTCACGCATACGTCCAGCACGAACCTCGTCGCCAAGCCCCATGCCGGCGGCACCTACGGCACCTATGGATTTTCGCCCTGAAAAATGTGCAATCCTCGCCAGATCGGCACCCGCTGCGCCCGGATGGCGTCGATGGTCCAGACGACATGCGCCAGTTCGTCTTCGGTCGAAGCAAGTCGTTCGTCGTCGCGCAGGATCGGCGTGCCTTGCTCGGCCATGACGGCGCAGATTTTTCGGGCCAGCGCGGCGACGTCGATCTCGCCGGTCTGCTGCTCGAGCTCGGCATATACCATACGTTGCATCAATCCTGACACGGTGCCATTACCCAGCAGCGGCGATGCCAGTGCCTGGTACCGGTCATCAACACTGCTGTGCTGCGCGATGGCGAGGTTCAGGCGACGGGCCGGCTGCGGATCCTGATTGGCTGCACCGAGAAAGTAGGGGGAGGCAATTCCTGAATGTTCGAGCACGACAGCGATTTCGATCAACGTCGATTGCGGCTGGTCACCCAGGCCCGCCAGCGACACCAGTTCATGCCATGTCCTTGGCCCATCCGCCAGGGCATCGAGCACGGCAGCAAACTGGTTCTCCGTTGCCAACCACGGGCCGGCTTCGATCGTGCAGGCGTCGCGCGGCTTGGTCGGCGCCAGGCCGATCTTGCGCAGCCAGGCAGATTGCCGCGCCGGTGTCATCGCGCGCCGACCGCGCACGAAAATATCCCGTCGCAATCCGGCTGCATGTAAAAAATCCCGCGTGGTTTCGCGCAAGCCCTGATTCGGAATGGATGCCAGCAACGCTTGCTGTTGCGTCGAAAGGTAAAGATGGGGCAAGGCCTTGAAGAACGTTGCCGAACCGGCAAATTCAAGCTTGGCTGCGGCCAGGTCGCGCGCGACATCGGCGTGATAGAGCGCTTCCCATCCGTGGTTCAGGTATTCGTGCGCCAGATAGGCGGTAGGAGCGTCGGCCAGCCTGTCGAGCCGGTAGTGCAGGAAAGGGTCGTCATGCGTGGCGAAATAGCCAGACTTCTCGTTGCGCAAGCGGTCGATCAGCTCTCGGCCCTGCCGGATTTGCGCTTCACTGCCGCTCACCCCGGTCTTGCCTTGTTCGAGCAGCAGCCATTGCATCGGCGTCGCGCTGGCCCATTCGGGCAGGACGTTGTAGCTGATATAAACCAGTCCGCCCGGTTTAAGATAGCGGCTTAAAAAGCGCACGATGTGTTGGCGGTTTTCAGCATTGACCCAGCTGTAGATGCCGTGCATCGTGATGAAATCGAACTGCGGCAGATCGACGTCGCCGTCGGCCATTTCGGCGAAGCTGTTTTCCAGCACCACCAGATTGTCCAGTGCAGCGCTCGTGGCGAGCTGCCGGGCTGTCGCGACGTGCGCCGGATGGAAATCGTTTCCATAAAATCGGCCATGTGGGTTGGCAGCGGCCAGCAGATTGAGGGTAAAGCCCTGGCCGAAGCCGAGCTCGAAATAGGTAAACGGCGCATCGGGCGCAATCGGCTCGACATTATTCAGTATGCAGGCAAAGGCCAAGTGCGCCGGACTCAGCACGGGAAAAAAAGCGGTTTCATATTCGACATCCGCGACATAGCCGTTATTCCATTGCATGGTTGCTTCCCCGTGTTGTTAGTGCTTTTCTGTTTTCTATATTGTTGAGTGGCATGAGTTCAACGATTGTTCCATGCCGATATTTTTTAAGATAAGCTTGGGCTAACAGGTAAATACAAGGATGCCATGCACCACTACACCGCCACCATCGCCTGGCATCGCGCCGGGCAAAAATTTTCCGACGATCGCTACAGCCGTGCGCATGACTGGGCCTTCGACGGCGGTGCCCATGTGGCGGCGTCCTCGTCGCCGCTGAGCGTGCGCGAGCCGATGTCGGTAGCGGCCAACGTCGATCCGGAAGAAGCGCTGGTGGCCGCTGCGTCGAGTTGTCACATGCTTTTCTTTCTGTCGATCGCCGGCAAGCGCGGCTTCATCGTCGATTCCTATGTGGACGAGGCGATCGGCACCATGCAGCCGGACGCCGATGGCCGCATTGCCATCACGCGTATCGTGTTGCGTCCATCGATCGCGTTCGTCGGCGACCACCAGCCGACTGCCGACGACCTGGCATCGATTCATCATCAATCGCATGACTTGTGCTACATCGCGAATTCGCTCAAGGCGGAGATCGTGGTGGAAGCGCGCTGAAAGATTCTTTCATGTACTCACCGTCGCATTTTGAAGAAAAACGTACCGAGGTTCTGCATCAGCTGATAGAAGACCATGGGTTCGGCACCCTGGTCACGCACGACGAAGGGCTACTTAATGCCAACCATATTCCATTCGAAATCGACCGGGAAGCCGGCGTGCTGCGTGCCCACGTCGCGCGTGCCAATCCGGTGTGGCGCCGTACCCCTGCGGATGGTGAGTCACTGGTCATTTTTCAAGGCGCGCACGCTTACATCACGCCATCGTGGTACGAAAGCAAACGCGAGCATGGCAAGGTAGTGCCGACCTGGAATTACATGGTGGTGCATGCCTACGGGACAATTCGGGTCATGGACGATCCGGCGTGGGTATTGGGACTGGTCGGGCGTCTGACCGGGCGTCATGAAAGTGGCCGGGCCTTACCTTGGAAGGTCGACGATGCGCCCGCTGACTATATCCAGAAGATACTGAGTGCGATTGTCGGCATCGAGATCCCGATTGGCCGGATGATCGGCAAATGGAAGGTTAGCCAGAACCGCGACGAAGCGGACCGCGCTG
This sequence comes from Herminiimonas sp., assembly GCA_014377155.1. Next base: position 7,568 of record JACMQD010000265.1, on the reverse strand, counting down.
GCGTGGCGGCCGGGCTGGTGGAGGACGGGAGAGCGGACAACCTGTCGATGTCCGAAGCCGTTCGCTTGGCTGCAACCCGCTAGCGAATGTTATGCCAGGAGTCTGCCGGACGAACAATGATTTGTCGTCGCTACGGACTTGACTCGTGAACCGATCGCACAGCCCCGCGAGCGCGGGCCCTCGAGGACGTCACCTCGCTGACGTCCCACTCATCGTCGTTCGCTCGTGCCGGCACGGCATGCGCTGCCAGGACGGTATCCCCGCCTCGAAAGTGACGCGTTCAAGGCGCCTTGGACGGCCCTGCAGAACCCGGCGTGGCAGTAGATCCGGGCGATGGCGTGGCCGATCCGGTCGCTCCCACAGGGGAACTTACGCCGCTTTCCGTAGTGGTGGGCGTGGGTTTCTTGCATGCGACGACGGCCAGTAACATGGCGGCAACGATTAAATATTTTTTCATGAGCTGCTCCTTCAACGGTAGATGATGCACTAAAGTGTAAAGCACGAAATCGTGACGAAGGGTGCGCGTAATAACATGCCGGGTGCACGAACAGACTTCATGGTTCACAACCCAAGGGCCTGGTTTATTTCATGAAACCAATTTCACGATAGCGGTATTTTCCTCGCGGGTCTGTGAGATGAATCAACTTTCCTGCGCAGATTTAGCGCCGAGGCAGGCCGCTTCGGTACACATCATGCCGAAATCGAACCGGCTCAGCGCAGCGCGTCGACCAGCTTATCCAGCTTGACCGAATCGGCGCAGAACAGACGAATGCCCTCGGACAGTTTTTCGGTCGCCATGGCGTCGTCGTTAAGCATGCTGCGAAATGCCTTTTCGTCCAGTGTCAGCTTGCACGCGTCCTCTGTCTGGGCTGATTCCGCACTCAGCTTTCGCATTACGGTAGCATCGCCGTCGGCAAGTTTTTGCAAGAGTTCGGGGCTGATTGTCAGCAGGTCGCAGCCCGCCAGTTCGAGAATCTGCGACGTGTTGCGAAAACTCGCGCCCATGACTTCGGTGCGATAGCCGAACTTGCGATAGTAGTTGTAGATTCGTTTGACCGACTGCACGCCCGGGTCTTCGGCGCCGGTATAGTCGATGCCGGTGGATTTTTTGTGCCAGTCATAGATGCGCCCGACAAAAGGCGAAATCAGTTGCGCGCCCGCGTCCGCGCAGGCAACCGCTTGTGGCAACGAAAACAGCAACGTCATGTTGCAGCGGATACCTTCCTGTTGCAGCACTTCGGCGGCGCGGATGCCTTCCCAGGTCGAGGCAATCTTGATCAAAACACGCTCGCGCGCCACGCCTGCTGCTTCATACAGCGCGATCAGCGCACGACCCTTTTCAATCGTCCCTTGGGTATCGAACGACAGGCGTGCATCGGTTTCGGTCGAAACGCGCCCCGGGATGATTTCCAGTATCTTGCAACCGAATCCGACCAGCAGGCGATCGATGATGTCGGCAGTCGACTTGCCCGCATGGTCGCGTACGGCCCGGTCCAGCAACGGCTTATATTCGTCCTTTTGCACCGCCTTGAGAATCAAGGACGGATTGGTCGTGGCGTCCTGCGGCGTAAAAGCCTGGATGGACTGAAAATCGCCGGTATCGGCGACGATGGTGGTGTACTGCTTGAGCTGTTCGAGTTGATTCATGATGAGTAAGCCGCGAGAGGAAAGGTTTGGACCATTGTAACAATATCAACACTGTAACGACAGGCGCGTGCGTTGTCAGGATTTATTCGGTTGGCGCAGGAAATAGTCGAACTGCATGTCGATCTTTTGCAGGGCCTTTTGCGCTTGCTGCATCTTGTGGCGAAATTCCGGTCCCAGCCGCAATGCCAGGCCGACTGCCAGAATGTCGATCACCACCAAGTGCGCAAGGCGTGCAGAAATCGGCGTGTAAGGATCGGTATCGGACCGCAAGTCGACCGGAATCAGCACCGTTGCCAGGTCCGCTAGCGGCGTGCCGCTCGGCGCCAGTACGATCACGTCGGCGCCGACCCGGCGCGCCAGCTGGACACTGCGCAACAGGGATACGCTGCTGCCGCGCTGCGAGATGGCCACTACGACGTCACCTTTTGTCAGAAGCGATGCGGCAATGCTGTGGATATGCGGATCGGAATAGGCTACCGTCGGTACGCCCGATCTGAAGAATTTGTGCTGTGCGTCCATCGCCACGATGCCAGACGTGCCCTGACCATAAAATTCGATTTTTTTTGCTCCCGTCAAGACATCGAGCGCGCGCTGGATCGGTTCAGGACCGAGACTGTTGCGCAGGTCCAGAAGCGTGTTGATCGAGCGGCTGCAGATCTTGTTGATCAGATCGGCCGCCAGATCCCCCTGTCCCAGCGATTCATCGGCGCCGGGTAGCGACACGGCCAGGTTCTGTGCCAGTTTGAGCTTGAAATCATGCCAGCCTTCACAACCGACGGCGCGGCAAAAGCGCACCACGGTCGGCTCCGACACCTGGGCGTTTTTTGCCAGCGCGGTGATGTTGCCCGAAATCGCCAGGTGGGGATTTTTGAGTACGGCAAGCGCGGCCTTGCGCTCCGATTTGGAGAGCGAATCGATCTGGGTGCGAATCGAATCAAGCAGCATCGGTGTTCTACTAGTCGCCAGGCAGCGCTTCTTCGCGCCATTGCAAGCCGTCGCGGCCAATCAGTGCGCTCGATGCGGCCGGGCCCCAGGTGCCGGCGGTGTAGGGCATCGGCTCGGTTTCTTCCTTGTCCCAGAATTCCAGGATCGGCTCCACCCATTCCCATGCGGCCTCCAGTTCGTCGCTGCGCATGAACAGCGTCAGGTGGCCCCGCAGCACATCGAGCAGCAAGCGCTCGTAGGCATCCATGCGCGGCGTCTTGAAGGTTTCGCGGAAGTCCAGTTCCAGTTCGACAGGTTTGAGGCGCATGCCGTCACCCGGGGTTTTGGCCATCAGATTGAGCTGCAGTCCTTCATCCGGCTGCAGCCGGATCACCAGACAATTCGGCTGGAAGCTGCCGGTCGGCTGTGCGAAGATCGAATGCGGAATCGACTTGAAGCGGATCACGATTTCGGCCAGCTTGTCGGCCATGCGCTTGCCGGTTCGCAGGTAGAACGGCACGCCCGACCAGCGCCAGGTATCGATTTCGGCGCGTACCGCGACAAAGGTCTCAGTGCGCGAATCCGCATCGGCATCGGGCTCGTTGCGGTAGCTCGGTACTGCCTGCCCGTCGACGTGGCCGGCACGGTACTGGCCGCGAATCACGTTCTGGCCCAGCGTGGCATAGGTAAAGCGTTTCAGGGAACGCAGTACTTTGAGTTTTTCGTCGCGTACAGCGTCGGGCGTCACCGACAGCGGCGGTTCCATCGCGACGATACACAGTAACTGCAGCAGGTGGTTTTGCAGCATGTCGCGCAGCGCGCCGGAATTTTCGTAATAACCCATGCGGTTGCCGACGCCGAGTTTTTCGGCGATCGTGATCTGGACGTCGGAGATCCATTCGCGTCGCCAGAGCGGCTCGAACAGGATATTGCCGAAGCGTAGCGCGAGCAGGTTTTGCACCGCTTCCTTACCCAGGTAGTGGTCGATCCGGTAGATCTGGCTTTCGGCAAATACTTCGCCCACTTCGGCATTGATCTGCTTGGCGCTGGCGAGATCGCGACCGAGCGGCTTTTCGAGTACCACCCGCGAATTCGCCGTCGCCAGTTGATTGGAGGCGAGGTGTTGGCAAATCTGCGAAAACAGGCTGGGCGGTGTTGCCAGGTAAAACACGCGCGTGAGTGCAGGGTCGGTGCGCAGCACCTTGGCCAAGTGGCCATAGGTCGCGCCATCGCTGGCGTCCAGCACGACGTAGGTAATGCGCTTGCAAAACATCGTCCACAGCGTGTCCTCGAAACACGTCAGCGCAATGTGCGGCTTGGCGGTGGTATTGACGGTGTCGAGAAATTCCTGCTGCGTCCACGCATGCCGGCCGACGCAGATGATGCGTGCGCCCGGGGGCAAATCCTTGGCGCGGTCACGCGCATACATCGCCGGCAAAAGTTTGCGCATGGCGAGATCGCCGCTGCCGCCAAACAAGACAAGATCAAAATCGGTAAGTGCCATGATAGGAAAATAATTGCTGCCAGTTAGGGAATTGCATGAATGGTGTCAGGATGGCACGGACTGCTGTCATGGCGCCTGCCTGCGCAGAGCGCGGGAGGCGCGGGCGATCAGTGCATTGGTCGAGCTGTCGTGACGCGCCGGCTGGGCTGAGCCGTTGAGTTCTTCCTGAATGCTTTTCGCCATGACCTTGCCCAGTTCGACACCCCATTGGTCAAAACTGTTGATGCCCCATACGATACCCTGAACGAAGACCTTGTGTTCGTACAATGCGATCAGCGCACCGAGCGAGGCGGGCGTCAGGGCATCCATCAAGATCGTGTTGCTCGGGCGACTGCCCGGAAAAGTCCGATGCGGCACCAACGCTTCGATGGCGTCGGGTTCCATGCCCTGCGCCTGCAGGTCGGCCCGTACTTCATCGCTCGTCTTGCCGCGCATGAACGCTTCGGATTGGGCAAAGCAGTTGGCCAGCAGCGCCGCATGATGTCCCGGCAGCGCATGGCCAGGCGTAAGGGCGGCAATGAAATCGATCGGCGTGGGATCGGTACCCTGATGCAGCCACTGAAAGTAAGCATGCTGGGCATCGGTGCCGACATTACCCCAGATGATAGGCCCGGTGGGTACGGTCATGCGCGCGCCATCTGCGGCGACCTGTTTGCCGTTGCTTTCCATGTCCAGTTGCTGCAGATACGATGGGAACGCCGCCAGGTCGCGGTGATAGGGCGCGATCGAGACCGACCCGGCGCGGAAGAACTGGCGATTCAGAAAACCGGTCATTGCCAGCAGAACTGGCATGTTGCGCGCCAGCGGCGCAGTTTGAAAATGCTGGTCCATTGCATGTGCGCCGGCCAGGAAAGCCTGGAAATGGTCGAACCCTGTCGACAGCGCAAGCGACAGTCCGATCGCTGACCATACCGAATAGCGCCCGCCGACCCAGTCCCAGAACGGAAACATGTTGTCGACATCGATGCCGAATGCGGTGACCGCTTCGGTATTAGTCGACACTGCCACGAAGTGCCGGTGCAGGTCGCTTGCGCTGCCGGATTGCAGGAACCAGCTACGCGCCGACTGCGCGTTCATCATCGTTTCGGTCGTAGCGAAGGTTTTGGAACAGATGATGAACAACGTCGTCGCCGGCTGCACTTGCGCGAGCACTGCAGCGAGATCATGGCCATCGACATTGGCGACGAAATGGCTTTGCAGCCGAGGGTGCGCAAATTCGCGCAACGCACGGCACGCCATTTTCGGGCCGAGACCCGAGCCACCGATGCCGATATTGACGATGTCGGTAATCGCGTCGCCGTCGAAGCCGGTCCAGTGGCCCGAACGCACACGATCCGTGAACGCGCGCATCCGGTCGAGTACCTGATGAATCTCGTAACCGACGTTCACGCCATCCATCATCAACACGCTGTCACGTGGCGCACGTAAGGCGGTGTGGAGCACCGCGCGGTGTTCGCTCAGATTGATCTTGTCCCCACGAAACATCGCCGCGCGCCAGTCCTCTACCCCTCGCTCGGCCGCCAAATTTAACAGCAAACGCAGTATTTCGTCGGTAACGCAATTTTTGGAGTAATCCAGAAATAACCCTGCCGCCTCGACACTGTACCGGTCTCCGCGCTCTCGATCAGTATCGAACAGGCTGCGTAAGGTAGGCGCTTGCGTGTGGGTGTAATGCGCCTCAAGCGCATGGAATGCAGGACTGTCGGTCAGTGCAGGACGTTTCATGAAGGCGTAATGTGAAAACGATAAGTTCAGATGACTATACCTTAAAAATAGGTAATTTCACTACAGTAATCCTTATCGAGAATAATATTTTCGATTAACGTGAGATGGCGCACATAAGGCAGCGATTAACAGCCAAGTAAGTGGCATTTAGCCAAAAGACTGGTATAAAATGCTAGGTCGAATCAATGCTTTTCTGCAATTGCAGTAGTAAAATTTCATCCTGTTATTCGTTCCGGATAAAGACCATGACGCTCCATCCCATATTGTCAAAAGTCACTGCGCGCATCATTGATCGCAGTCAGCCTTACCGCTCAGCGTACTTGATGCGTCTTGACGCGGCGCGCACACAGGGCGTCAATCGCTCGACGCTTTCCTGCACCAACCTTGCGCATGGCTTCGCGGCGTTTCCCGCCAATGACAAGCTGGTTTTGAAGCAGCAGCGCAGTCCCTCGGTGGCGATCGTGTCCTCCTACAACGACATGCTGTCGGCGCATCAGCCGTTCGAACGTTTCCCGCACATTATCAAGGAAGCCGTCAGAGCTGCCGGCGGCGTGGCGCAGTTTGCGGGTGGCGTGCCGGCCATGTGCGACGGCGTGACGCAGGGCCAGCCCGGCATGGAGCTGTCGCTGTTTTCCCGTGACACGATCGCCATGGCCACTGCCGTTGCACTCTCGCACAACATGTTCGATGCTGCGGTCTACTTGGGCGTATGCGACAAGATCGTCCCCGGGCTGCTGATCGGCGCATTGCACTTCGGTCATCTACCAGGAGTGTTCATCCCGGCCGGCCCGATGACGACGGGCATGTCCAACCCTGAAAAATCGCGCATCCGGCAGTTGTACACGCAGGGCAAGCTCAGCCGGGAGTTGCTGCTCGAAGCCGAATCGCAGTCGTATCACGGTGCCGGCACCTGCACTTTCTACGGTACCGCTAACAGTAACCAGATGCTCATGGAGGTTATGGGCCTGCACTTGCCAGGCGCGGCTTTCGTGCCGCCCAATACACCCTTGCGTGATGCACTGACGACCGCAGCCGCCCGGCGCGCGGTCGAGATTGCTGGTCATCACGAGCGCTATACGCCGATCGGACGCGTCGTCGATGAAAAATGCATCGTCAATGCGATCGTCGCGCTGCTGGCGACAGGCGGCTCGACCAACCATACGCTGCATCTGGTGGCGATCGCCAAGGCGGCCGGGATAGTCATAGACTGGACCGATTTCGATGACCTGTCGGCTGCGGTGCCGCTGATTACGCGCATTTATCCGAACGGCGACGCCGATGTCAATCATTTCCATGCCGCGGGCGGTACCGGTTTCGTCATTCGCGAACTGCTCGATGCCGGCCTGTTGCATGATGACGTGCTGACTGTGCAGGGACAGGGCTTGCGGGCCCACTGCGCCGAGCCGTTCCTGCAGGAAGGCGGCATCGTCTGGCGCGCAGCGCCGGGCGCCAGCGGCGACGACAACGTCCTGCGCCCGGCCAGCTCACCGTTCGCCGCGGATGGCGGCTTGCGCCTGTTGACCGGCAACCACGGCCGCGCGGTCATCAAGGTGTCGGCTGTCAAGCCGCAATACCGAATAGTCGAAGCGCCGGCGATCGTGTTCGAGTCGCAGGAAGCCTTCATGCACGCCTACAAGGCAGGCGAACTGGACCGCGATTTCGTGGCGGTGCTGGTTCATCAGGGGCCGCGCGCCAACGGCATGCCGTTACTGCATGCGCTGACACCCGCACTAGGGAGGCTGGAGGACGCCGCTGGCCATGTCGCCCT
>JACMQD010000264.1 GCA_014377155.1 Herminiimonas sp. | reverse complement strand
GTGCGAGTTTCCAGCCGAGATTGTCGGCATCCTGCACGCCGCTATTGGCACCACGTGCGCCAAAGGGGGAAACGCCATGCGCGGCATCACCGGCAAACAGCACCCGACCGTGACGAAATTTTTCCATCCGTCGGCAGGCAAAAGTATAAACGCTGACCCATTCGAGATCGAACTCGACATCGTTGCCCAGCAAAGCCTGTACGCGTGCGGTCACGCGCTCGGGCGACTTTTCCAAGACCGGGTCGGCCTCCCAGCCAAGCTGAAAATCGATACGCCAGACGTTGTCCGGCTGCCGGTGCAGCAGCACCGACTGGTTCGGATGAAATGGCGGATCGAACCAGAACCAGCGCTCGGTCGGAAAGGCTGCTTTCATCTTGACATCCGCAATCAGGAAGCGGTCCTTGAATACCCTGCCCCGCGTCTCGAGGCCCATGCATTCGCGCATGGCGCTGTGACTGCCATCGGCAGCGATCACATAATCAGCGTGCAGTGTCGATCCGCCATCCGGTGTCTCGATGCTCAGTACCACGCCGGCTTCCGACTGCGCTACACCCGTGACCTTATGCTGCCAACGGATGTCGAGTTGCGCCAGTTGCGCCGCACGCTCATGCAGAAATCCTTCCACATAATACTGTTGCAGGTTGATGAATGCCGGACGCCGATGCCCCTCTTCTGCCAGAAGGTCGAAGCTGTACACCGGCGCGTCGCGAAAAAAGACCTTGCCGATATTCCAGCTCACACCCTTGTCCACCATCGGCCCGCCGCAGCCGAGGCGGTCGAAGATTTCCAGCGTGCGCTTGGCAAAACAGATTGCGCGCGAACCGGTCGACAGCTTGTTGTCGTCATCCAGCACGATGGTCGCGATGCCGCGTTGTGCAAGATCGATTGCCAGGCACAGACCAACCGGGCCCGCACCGACGATGATGACCGGATGCCGCGATTCATCGACGGCCGGGCGGCTGACGTAGTCGAAGCGTAACTGCTGAAAATTGCGATCCATTCACTGCTCCGGCGATGCGCATTCCCTGCGCGTGGTTGTGCTGACTATTCCTGCAGCGAATGCCACATTTCCTTGTCCCGTTCGGCGGTCCAGATCCGCGGATGCTTGATGCCACTCGCTTCGTCGACCGCACGCGTGACGTCGAAAGGCAGGCAGTGCTCGTAGATGAACACATGCGCGAACTTGGGGTCCATGCGCGTACGGGCATGAACCATCGCCTCCTTCAGCGACTTGCCGGCTGCCACTGCTTCCTTTGCGCTGTCGAGCAGGGTCATGACAAAATCTTTGGTGTAATCGATACCGGCGTTGACTTCGGCCGGATTGACCAGGGCCGGTCCGCGACCGGGAACCAGTTTGTCAGCGCCCAGTGCCCGCAGGGCTTCGAGCGTAACCGGCCATTCTTCGAGCTGCGCATCGCCGGTGTAGGCGGCGGCATCGTATTCGACCAGGTCGCCGGAAAAGCAGATTTTCTGCGACGGAATCCACGCGATGGTGTCGCCCTTGGTGTGTCCCATGCCGATATGCATCAGCCGCACTTCGAGCGTGCCCATGAAGATCGTCATTTCCTGCTCGAAAACCATGGTCGGCCAGGTCAGCCCCGGCACCGACTCGACCCCGGCGAACAGACGCGGAAAGCGCTCTATTTCGGACTTCATGTCCTGCTCACCGCGTTCGACGATCATCTCGTAGGTACCGCGCGAGGCGATTACCTGCTGCGCACCTTCGCTTTTGTAGGCAGACGCGCCCAAGACCCGTACCGCGTGATAGTGCGACAGCACCACATACTTGATCGGCAGGTCGGTGACCGAACGAATATGCGCAATCAGCGCCTGCGCCATGATCGGGGTCGCGGTGGTATCGATGATCATCACGCTGTCATCACCGATGATGACGCCGGAGTTGGGATCGCCTTCCGCAGTATAGGCATAGGCGTTTTCAGACAGCTTGATGAAACTGGTTTTCTTTTCCTGCAAATCGGCTTGCGAGGCGAACTTCTTGTCGCTCATGACGAAGGCTCCATGGGTATGCAATTCAATCGTGGGCCGTCACATGATCGGACGGCGGGACGCTAGCGTTGCCTGCAAGGATACACTTGCTGGCCATCATGCAGTTTTACCGCGCGGTTTTGCGACGCCCGTCCTTGATTTCGTCAGGTGGCTCGTCGCCGGCGAGCACGCCGGGTGCAACCGGTAAGCCTTCTCCCTTGCGTATCAATGCATCGGTGCGTTCGTACACGTTCGGACAACCGGTTTCAGCGATCAGTGTCTGTACGATCGGAACCTTCCATGCATCGACGCCGGCTGATTGGAATTCGCAGACCAGGAAGCCCTTCGGCCCGCCATGCCAGTCGACCAGCAAGCCCGACAAGCCATCTTCTTCGCCGTCCACTAGCTGCACCGGGCCGGCGCCAGCCTTCTTGTCGGCGACAGATGTACTACGCCGCGTGACCGCCGCTTTGACGCGGCGCTTGATCATCGCGTGGTCGACCGGTTCGTTTTCATCGAAGCTCCAGACCCGGGCGCGGATTTGCGATTTCGAATTGTAGGCGGCGCGCGCCAGGAATTTCCCGGACGATGAATGCACCAGCGCGGTGGCACCGGCCTTCATTTTCTCGTCCGGCCGGCCGTCAACGCGTTCGACCGCCGAGGCGTAAATCCAGACCTGTTTTTCGAGCAGGCTTTTTTCTTTGCCCTGTTTAATGGTAATGATAAGCATGATGCAGTTTCCGCAGAGATGGTCGACGCGATATCGTGCGCTAAAATGCCATCGAGCGCAACGCATCGCGTGTTGCATGCTACTTTACGGACGTCATGATCAGCACTTTTACGATTCCCGACAGCGAGCTTGAACTCACTGCGATCCGTGCCCAAGGGGCCGGCGGCCAGAACGTCAACAAGGTATCGAACGCCATTCATTTGCGCTTCGATATACCGGCGTCGACCCTGCCAGACTACATCAAGGCGCGGCTGCTCGATCTTAACGACCAGCGCATCACCAAGGAAGGCGTGGTGATCATCAAGGCGCAGTCGCATCGCAGCCAGGAAAAGAACCGCGAAGAAGCCGTCCAGCGGCTGCATGAAATCATCGACAGCATCGCCGTGCTACCGCCCGTGCGCAAAGCCACACGGCCGACTCGCAGCGCGCAACGAAAGCGGCTCGAAGGCAAAAATATGCGTGGACTCGTCAAGACCATGCGCGGCAAGGTGACGGACTGAGCGGCGCTGGGAACCACCGACAATCGATTCGCTCTACAGTGTGACGCGGCGAACAGATCGGACGAGATTGTCCGTTTAATCTGCAGGGGTCATTACAGACTTAATCCACGGGAGAGATATATGGGTTTCGATTTAGGCAGTTTGCTTCAACAGTATCTGGGCGGCGCGCATAGCGCCGACGACAAACAAGTGTCGGAAGATTTTCGCAATGTGGCGCAAGCAGCGCAGCCGGAGGCAATCGGCAGTGGCGTCGCCGAAGCACTGCGCTCCGATCAGACACCACCGTTTTCGCAAATGGTTGGGCAGCTGTTTGGCAATGGCAATTCGCAGCAGCGGGCCGGCATGCTCAACCAGCTCATTGCTGGTCTGAGTCCGGCGTTGCTGGGCTCGCTGGGCGGCGGACTCGGTGCACTCCTGTCGCGTAACGGCGGTGCTGCACCAGTGATCACACCGGAACAGGCATCGCAACTTGCGCCTGAAGATGTCCAGCAACTTGCGGCACGGGCAGAACAACACGACAACGGCATCATTGACAAGATGGGCGCATTTTATGCCGCGAATCCGACCCTGGTGCATACCATTGGTACTGCGGCGCTTGCGATCGTGATACGTAACATTGCGCAAAGAAACCGAAACTAATTGCGCCCGGCGCTCTTGCCAGTTGGACGCCGATGAAATTGGCAGGCAGCGAGCGCCGAAAGGTTGTCAGGATATAGTTTTTTAAGCATGCAACTTACCGGTTCAACATTGTCCAACCGGCATGAAAATCAACCACACAGGCCAGGCTCGGCATCGTGAGTCCGCCATCGTATTGCCAATATCTTGGTTTGCCCATATTGATCGTTCGGTGCCATGAAAAGACTTGGCCGCCTGTGGCTGCGCGCCGCTAAGAAGATCACGAAAGCCCAGCAAACTCAGCAACGCAAGCTGGTCAAGAGCTTTATCGTTCCCGCCAAGAAAAAAAGAGCAGTGCCGGCCAAGGCGGCAACAATGGTCAAGCGCGTTGCCAAGGCGCCGCGTTCTCCGGCTACGGCAGTCAAGACGGAAACCGTGCCTCTGCCAGGAAAGTGGTTGTCCTCAACCTACGTGAGTGCGATGGACGGCACGCCAGTGCGCCGTATGCAATATTGGTTATACCTGCCCAGTTCCGTGTCGACTGCATCGCTGCCGCTTGTGGTCATGCTGCATGGTTGTGAGCAGACTGCAACACAGTTCGCGCAGGGCACGAGCATGAACCGACTGGCGGAAGAAAAAGGCTTTGCCGTCCTGTATCCGCAGCAATCGCTGAGCGCGCATCCGAATCGCTGCTGGACCTGGTATGACAAGGCAACGCAGGCCGGTGAAGGCGATGTCAAGCTTATTACTGGCGCGATATCGAAGGTAGTCAGTACCTATCCCGTCGATACGCGGCGCATCTATATTGCAGGTATGTCCGCCGGTGCTTCCATGGCCAGTATCGTGGCCCTGAATCATCCTCACTTGATTGCGGCGGTGGGTATGCATTCGGGTACGGTATTCGGCGGGGGTCACTCCAAGATGGGCGCGCTCGGTGTCATGCAGCATGGCGAACTCAAACCGGTGGGTAACGCGATCGACAAAGTAATGGCGCGGTCCGGCGTGTTTCCGGTCATGCCGGCTATGTTGATTCAGGGACAGGCCGACAGGATCGTGCGGCCGGTAAACCTTATCCAGTTGACACAACAGTTCCGCCGACTGAATCGCCTTGCCGACAGCGCCGGCATTTCGGTAATGAAGTCCGCCGGGAAAGCCCGTCATAATCCCGCTCATGGATTCCTGACGACCGATTATCTAATGGGCCGCAAACCGATCGTTAGGGCCTGTGACATTTTTCATCTTGACCATGCCTGGAGTGGTGGCGATGCCACCTTGCGTTTTAATTCGAGCGCGGGGCCGAATGCCACGAAAATGCTATGGAGCTTTTTCTCCAAGCATCGCAGGTCATCAGCCTGAATCGCGACGCAGAGCGCCAATAAAATTCAAGCCGGTCGACCTTGGCGTATGGAGGCACTGCGATTTCGACTCTTACAGGTAAGTGCGCCAGCACGCATTCACCTGGCCTATTTCGGATCAAACTCAATCACGCAAGTTAATCGAGGAGAGCAGCATGTCCGATTTCAAACACGACGCAAACATCGACCCGATTTCGGGGGAACCTGGCTCCCATCCGATCGGTACTGGCATCGGTGCTGCCGCAGGTGGGCTGGTCGCGGCGGCGACAGTCGGTACATTAGTCGCCGGCCCGCTCGGCGCTGCGGTTGGCCTCGCAGTCGGCGTGATTGCAGGAGGCTTGGCCGGTCACGCAGTAGCGGAAAAGGTCGATCCTACGATACTCGATGCGCATTGGCGAGAACGTTTCGAGAGCGAACCTTACTACGAGGCTGGCACAAGTTATGACGATTACGCACCCGCATATAGGCTGGGCGCACATTACCGTACTGTCCATCCGAACACGGAATTCGAAGACCACGAACCACTGCTGGCCGAGGATTATGACCGAGTGCGGGGTCATTCACGGCTTGACTGGGAGAAGGCGAAGGATGCTGCGCGGGCGGC
>JACMQD010000263.1 GCA_014377155.1 Herminiimonas sp. | reverse complement strand
GCGCATGCCAGTTGTGCCGATGTCTTGTCGGGGACTGCGCGCGGCATGCTGTACATCCGCGCGAACTGGCTCAGGATGCCGCCCCTGCTGTTGGCGCGTCATCTTTTTCACAAGGCGTTCTTATCGCCCAAGAATGTGCCGGCGCAGTAGGCGATTCGATTCTGGTCCGCGGCCGTGATATAGACGGCAAGTACATGCCCTCGAAGACGGCAAGGACATGCCCTCGACGAGCGGTACATGGATTTCGTTTTGTAACTTAGTGCTTTGCTACGTTGCTGCGCGGGAATCAAATTCGGTGCGTTGCATAGTAAGTTCCGAATTATCACTGCGTGAATCACCGCCCCAATGCATTGGCCGCCGCGCGGTCGTCACATTGATCAGTCTTCCGCTGTCGTTCACGGCAGGCGGTAGCGAACAGAGTGCCTGACATGCTGCCATGCCCATAGCCCCGGCCTGAAATCCGGGCGTAGTCAACGGGTGCGCTGAACCTATTGTCGCCTCGCCAACTCTAATTGATTATTTCATTTTTCATATTGAATTTTCATCTATGACCAATCCATTATGCCGTTACTTTCTGGTCCTGATTTTTCCGCTTGCAGCGCACTACGCGCAGGCGGAGAGCACGACGCCTTCTGCCGTATCGGACATGGTCGCGCTGGCTGTGCAGCATGAAAACGCGGAAGGCGTCCCTCGCGATTATCTGCGCGCAGCGAGCCTGTATTGCTCAGCAGCGCGTACAGGCAACGTCGATGCCTTGTATGGTCTGGGCTGGATGATTGCCAATGGTCGAGGCATGTCGGTAGACGAGCATGTGGCCGCGCGACTGTTCAAGATGGCAGCCGTCGGTGGTCATGTCCATGCTACTGCATTGATGCAACGCATTTCGGCGTCCGACGATGCCTCGTTGCCGGCTTGCCTTGCATCGGACCCGGAAAAGATCGCGGTCGTGGCGCCGGCACCCGACGAAGAAAGCACTGCCGTACGCGATTTGCGTAACGTCTCCGGTGCCAGGATTCATCAACTGGTTGTCAAGTTGGCGCCGCGTTATCAGATCGACCCAAATCTGGCAATGGCCATCATTTACATTGAGTCCGGTTTCAACGTCAATGCCCGGTCACCTAAAAATGCGCAAGGGCTGATGCAATTGATGCCCGATACCGCGCAACGGTTCAAGGTAAAAAATGCCTTTGATGCCGAAGACAATATCAAGGGCGGTCTGGCTTATCTCCGATGGCTGCTTGCGTATTTCGAGGGCGATGTTGCATTAGTCGCGGCGGCCTATAACGCGGGCGAAGGCGCAGTCGAACGCTATCGCGGCGTACCGCCTTACGCCGAAACCAAAGCGTACGTCGCCAAATTGGCGAAGCTGTACCGTCCTGCTGAACATCGCTATGACAACGCGATCGGGTCGACGTCGTCGATATTCAAGCTCGCCAAGTCGCGCCTCATCAGCGCCTTAAAATTGACCAAGTAAAACATTTGTAAAGTTTCCGTGTCGTTTAATTTTACAAGCGGCCTAAAGTTATTACTTAGTAGAAATGCGGTGAGGAAAGTTTAGTTTAAGTTATAAAAAATAACGTTTTAATTCAGATGCTTAAAGATCGATATTTATGAATGGTGGTATCTGGCACGGCACATGCTTTATATGATTATGCAAGACAATACATGTCCAGTTAAAGCCTAACCAACTAACCCAAAATTCAGGAGATTTACATGAAACTCAAACAGACCGCCAAAGCAATCGCCGCTGGCCTTATCCTCGCAGCAACCTCATCATTTGCCTCGGCCGCGCCGATCAACGTCGGCGGCGTGGTATTCGATCCGTCATCGATTTTTGACTTTAACGCCAACGGCGATTTGTTTGAGCGTGTCATTACCGGCACTGGTCAGGCTGCTGAGGGTTTCGGTAAAATCACCGATATTAACAAGGTATTCGGCGAATCGAATTTTTGCCCAACGTGCGAGCTGACTTTCACATTCGGCGGTTTCACACTGGTCGATCCAAATCCTCAGGCTCTGTTGTTTACAGGCGGCTTCGTGAATTTCTTTGTTCAAGACCGTTCTTCGGCAACATTCACAGCATATGATCCGACCAAGACCTTGGGCAATGCTGGCGACGGTAACCTGTGGCTGAGCCTGGCTGGTCATACCGACACCCGTACCGGTTATTCGGCACCGGGTACATTGTTCGGCAAGATCGATTCCGGCCTGCTTGGTTCGGGTAACGAGCGTGGCCAAGGCGGTGGTTTGCTGGACGTGACTGGCGGCTTGGCAGCGATGAGCCTGAACACGAACACGGTCATCGACAGCGCTGGCGGTCGCGCTGATCTGAACTTCACAACGACATTCCTGCCAACTCAGCCAGACGCGATTGCTGCTGGCGCACCGCGACTTAACGGCGGCGCGACATTTACAGGCAATGCAATCCCTGAGCCGGCAACTTTGTTATTGCTGGGTGCTGGTTTGTTCGGTATCGGCTTCGGCGCCAAGCGTCGCAAGCAAAAAGCTGCTTGAGTCTCCAAAGCAGTAATCACTAAAAGTGGTTGAAGAAAAAGGCGCCTTTGGGCGCCTTTTTCATTGTTTTTCGGAATTGTTTGCAAGAGCAAATTTATCAATCACTATGCGAGGTAGGACTGTTTCAACCGCAAACCCTTCTGCTATATTTCATTTCGACAAAGGTCAACAATAGGCTCCCCTATGTACGTAATCGGTATTGTCGGGCTTGGATACGTGGGACTGCCGCTAGCAGTCGAATTCGGCAAGCGGTATCGGACGATCGGTTTCGACGTTTCTGCCGAGAAGGTAGCTCGCTACCGCGACTTTGTCGATCCCAGCGGCGAGCTTTCGCAATCCGAAATGCGCGCATCGGACCAGCTGGTGCCGACTTGTGATGCGACACTGCTTGCCGAAGCGGATTTCATCATCATCGCCGTGCCTACACCAGTCGATATTGCGCATAATCCGGATTTCAGGCATCTGGTCGGCGCCAGTGAAACCGTCGGCAAGCACATGCGGCGTGGTGCGATCGTCATCTTCGAATCGACTGTTTATCCTGGCGCTACGGAAGAGGTGTGTGTGCCGATCCTTGAAAAACATTCAGGCATGCTCTGGAAGAGAGATTTTCATGTCGGCTATTCGCCCGAGCGCATCAATCCCGGCGACAAGGAGCATACGCTCACGTCGATCCTGAAAGTGGTTTCCGGCGACGATGCCGAGACGCTGGAGCGTATCGCTGCACTGTACGAAAGCATTATCAAGGCCGGCGTGTACCGGACCTCGAGCATCAAGGTTGCGGAAGCCGCCAAGGTCATCGAAAACACCCAGCGCGACCTCAATATCGCGCTCATGAACGAGCTGGCGATCATATTCGACATGATCGGCATCGACACGCTCGAAGTCCTGAAAGCGGCCGGCACTAAATGGAATTTCATGCCTTTTCGCCCGGGTCTGGTCGGCGGCCATTGTATCGGCGTCGATCCGTATTACCTGACACATAAGGCGGACATGATCGGCTATCACCCGCAAGTCATCCTTGCGGCTCGCCGCATCAATGATGGCATGGCAAAATTCGTCGCTGAAAAAACGGTCAAGGAAATCATCAAGGCAGGTATCCACGTCAAAGGCTGCAAGGTCAACGTGCTAGGCCTGACCTTCAAGGAAAATTGTCCGGACCTGCGCAACTCGAAGGTGGCCGACATGATCGTCGAATTGCAGTCCTATGGCGTCGAGGTCCACGTCTTTGATCCTATCGCGAGCGCTGCGGACGCCCTGCATGAATACGGCGTGCACCTTTCACAATGGGATGCATTGCCGCGCGCCGACGCGCTGATTGCAGCCGTATCCCACGCTGATCTGATCGCCCGGCCACTGTCGGACCTGCTTGAAAAGGTGGCTTTCGGTGGCTGTTTCATCGACGTTAAATCTCGCTTCGACCGGGCCGAACTGGAAGCCGCCGGCCTGGTCGTCTGGCGACTTTGATGACTTGCCACCTTGCCGCTGCGCCCGACCGGCGGACGTCCCATTATCGGCAGTGGCTGTACCCAAGCGTGGCCTGCATGCGGCTTGTTAATCCGCAGATAATGGACGGATGTCAGTGCAAAATAATCAGGTGAGTGTGCGACTCCGCCCAAAGGCGTCGACGGAACCAGACTTCACGGTTGCCGTATACGACAGCTTCGATGGATTGCCACCGACATGCCTTGCGCTTTTCAGAGGCGACACCGACGCCAGCGTATTTTCGACACTGCCCTGGTACCGCAACTTGGGATCGGCAGTGCTGAGCCGGTCCGGTACCCTTCGCATCTACGTTGTCAGCGATCAGGCATCTGCCGAACCGATGATGGTCATGCCAATGTGGCATGCAAGAACGAACGCCCTGGTCGGCGAACGCGCGTTGCAGGCTGCTGCTAACTTTTATGCATCGCTGTACACGCCTTTATTGCGCGCCAATTGTGCGCATCCCGATCAAGTTGTTCAAGTGATGGCCGCAGCGCTCGCGGCCGAGCGGCCTCGCTGGGAACGCGTGATGTTATTTCCGATGGCTACCGAATCGCCGCTGTACGGGTTGCTAGCCGATGCGCTGGCGAGGGCCGGATACATCATTCAGCGTTACTTTGGCTTCGGGAACTGGTATTTAAGTATTGGCGGGCGTACCTACGAACAGTATCTCGACAGCGTGCCGTCCAAACTACGCCACACTGTGGCCCGCAAGTCTCGTCAACTGGTCGCGCTGGGCGGATTCCGGATTGCGATCCTGACCGAGCCTGAGCAGGCTACAGAAGGGTCGCAGGCGTTCAATAAGGTCTATGCTGCGAGCTGGAAAAATGCCGAGCCTTTTCCAGCTTTTATTCCGGGGCTGATCGACACCTGCGCCAAACAAGGCTGGCTGCGCATGGGCGTGGCCTATCTGAATGATGTGCCGATTGCATTCCAGATCTGGATCGTGCATCGCCATATTGCGTCGATCTACAAACTCGCCTATCGCGAAGAACATGCAAAGCTGTCGGTAGGATCAGTGCTCACGGCAAGCATGATGCGCTATGTGATCGATGTCGATAAGGTCGTCGAAGTCGACTACCTGACCGGCGACGAAGCGTACAAGCAGGACTGGATGGCGGAAAGGCGAGAACGCTGGGGCATCGCCGGCTTTGATCCACGCACGTTGCGCGGTGCGCTAGGCGCGTCAAAAAGTCTGGTAAGGCGATATGTAAAAAAGAAAAAATCAACGACTTGACACCTGTTCGTTTCAGACCTTATTGCCTAAGGCCCGTACGAAGCAGCCTAAAGACTGCCTGTGCTCGGTGAAATGCTGGTTGGCGGTGCAGGAATCGAACCTGTGACCTCGGCAAAGTAAATGCCGCGTTCTACCAACTGAACTACCCGCCACGCGTTTTGCAACGACAACCGAAGGGTAGCATGGCGCGACGGCTGTACTCAAGAAAACTGAATTCTTAAGCGAGGCGTCTAACAGATCGTTGAATTGCCACATAGCCAGCCTTTGCCCTATCGCCGTACGCAGTTGTTCGTACGGCATGGGGCGCTTACGAAATATAATAAATTGCAATATCAAAAACGGAGACGCTATGACCAAAACTTCAAAACGCACGGCATGGGCCGGTGTGATGATCGCCGCGCTGGTGGCGTGTACAGTGACGTATGCGGCGGCAGCCGGTGTGGATAGCGCGCTGCTGGCCGCCGCCACCGGCGAGCGAGACGCCCTCATCGATAGTTTGAAAGACATGGTGCTGATCGAATCAGGCAGTGCCAATGCCGAAGGACTGGCACAAATGGCAGACTACACCGAGCGGCGTTTGAAGGAAATCGGCGCCGTTACAGAGCGACGCAAGGGTACCCAGGGGCCAGGCAGCATCGTCATCGGCACCTTTACAGGAAACGGCACCAAACGGCTAATGCTGCTCGGTCACATGGACACGGTATACCCTGCCGGCACGTTGGCAACGCAGCCTTACAAGGTCGAGGGCGAACGCATCTACGGACCCGGTATTGCCGACGACAAGGGCGGCCTGGCAGTGGCACTGCATTCGCTTAAAATTTTGCTCCGCGCTGGCTGGCGCGACTATGCAAAAATCACCGTGCTGTTCAATTCGGATGAGGAAGTAGGATCGCTCGGTTCCGGCGAGCTGATCGCCAGCCTCGCCGCCGAGCATGACCATGTATTGTCCTGCGAGCCGTCGCCGGCGGCGCCCGAAATCCTGCTGCTCGGTGCCAGCGGCACCGGCACCGTGACGATGCAAGTGCGCGGCCGTGCGTCTCATGCCGGTGCCGCACCCGAGGCAGGCCGCAATGCGCTAGTCGAGCTGTCGCATCAGATCCTGCAGACACGCGATATTGCAAAAACAATCCCCGGAACGCAGCTGAACTGGACGATTGCACAAGCCGGCTTGGTACGCAATCAGATCCCGGAGCGGGCATTTGCCACCGCCGACATGCGGCTGACGATTGCTGACGGCTTCGAACGGATCGAGTCGGCGCTCAACGCACGCGTCAGCAACAAGCTGATCCCCGATACCGAAACGGCCATCAGCATCGAGCGCGGCCGTCCACCTTTCGTGGCCAGTGCGGCCGCGCGCGAACTGGCAAAGCGGGGCGTCGAAATCTATGGTGAAATCGACCGCAAGCTGGTGCTGGCTGATAACACCGGCGGCGCAACCGATGCCGGATTTGCGGCACGATCCGGCAAGGCAGTCGTACTCGAGAGTTTTGGGCTGGCCGGAGGCGGTTACCATGCCCGCGACGAATTCATCACCATCGCGTCGATCGTGCCACGACTTTATCTGATGACACGGATGTTGACAGAGATCGCGCGGCAGAAATAAACAGCGCCTTACCGAAGCGTATAAAAGATGCCCGTCGCGCTAGGCATTACACCCGGCATAAGGGCGTCGTACGGCCAAAAGATATCTGCACGAATGCGCGCAGGCGTCGTTCCTGGGCGCGGCTTCGGCTCAGGCCCTTTTAAAGCCTCCGCGCAGTGACAACGGTGTCAAGCGCTGGCGATGGCGTGAAATGGCGCAAAAAATCGAGCAGGATCTGCGCCGACAATTCGGCATCGTCGGCAGTCATCGTTTCCAGCGGATTGTGGCTGATGCCACCGTTGCCGCATCGGGTAAACAACATTGCGACATCGGTGATGGCCGCCATTGCCATCGCATCATGGCCGGCGCCGGACGGCAATTCGAAAGGTGCCACTCCGGCGCGCGCAGTCGCCTCGCATAACTGGCGCATCAGCCACGGCGCACACGGTGCGGCAGGCGCTTTTACCACCAGGTCGAGCTTTAAATCTATACCACGCCGCGTGCAAATCGCCTCGATGCCGGCAACGATATCTGCCACGGCGTCGCCGCGCGTGGCGTCGTCGGCGGCGCGGATGTCGAGTGACAGATGACAGGCGCCGGGGATCACGTTGACCGAACCATTGGGCACCCGCAACTGGCCGACCGTGCCCACCAGCGCTGGTGCCTCGGCGCAGCGTCGCTCGACCAGTAGCACAATTTCGGCGGCCGCTGCGGCGGCATCCTTGCGCATGCTCATCGGCGTCGTGCCCGCATGGCTGGCGACGCCGGTCAATTCGAGCAGATAGCGGCAACTGCCGGCAATCGATGTCACGATGCCAACCGGGAGATCGCGCTGCAACAGTACCGGGCCTTGTTCGATATGCACTTCGACAAAGCCGAGCAAGTCGGCCGGATCGCGCGCGATCGATGCGATTTGCGTCACATCATGCCCTGCCGTGCGCAGTGCATCGCGCATCGCCACGCCGTGCGCATCGACCTTGTCGAGCAGCGTCATGTCGAAGCGCCCTGCAATCGCATTGCTACCCAGGAAAGTGCTCTTGAAGCGCACCCCTTCTTCTTCGGAAAAGCCGACGATTTCGAGATGAAACGGCAGCGTTTCGCCGTGCTGGAACAAGTGCCTGACGACCGCGATTGGCAACAGGATGCCTTCACGGCCATCGTACTTGCCGCCATTGCGCACGGTATCGTAATGCGAGCCGGTCATCAGCGTCCTGGCAGCGGGATTATTCGACAGAAAGCGGCCGACCACGTTGCCGACGGCATCGATGGCGACCTGCATGCCGGCTTCGCGCATCCATGCGCCGATCTGGTGTGCGGTGCGACGATGGGCATCGCTCATATATGCACAGGTCAGGCCCTCGTCGTCATCGCTCCACGCGCCAAGGGTTTCGCTCCATGCCATGATCTGATTACCCAGATACGGCGTGTGACCGAGCAGATCGTTAAGCCGGATTTCGGCGATGCGGCTGATCTGGCGCAGGTTCTCCGCGCGTTCGTCATCGCGCTGATTTTTCAGGCGACGTGCAAATATGCCGGTGATGGCTTGGCGCGTGAAGCCCTGGCCGTCCGGGCCCTTCACGGCGAGGATAAAGGGAAAGCCGAACCTGGCGTTATAGTCGGCGTTGAGCCGGCGCAGGACGGCGAATTCTTCGGCGCTGCAGTTGTTGAGGCCAGCCCGGGCCTGTTCGCCACGCGACTCTACCGTCAGTTCGCCGGCGATGGCCGCCTTGCCAGCCAGCTCCGGGTGCGCTCGTATCAGGCCGAGCTGTTGATCCGCCGTCGATGCGGTGACGATCGCTTGTAATGTCAGCTTGAGGGCGGTCAGATTGGCGAAGGGCCGAAGTGCCGCCGCACGTTGCGCAATCCATGGCGAATGTTCGTAGATCCCGCGCAGTGCGTCGACCAGTGCGGTCTCGTCGCATTGGTTCAGGTAGTCGATTGTAATGCTCATGAATGCTTGCCTGCCGATGCTTTGATTGAAAAAGGATGCGTGCTGCGCCAGTGGTCGGCAATGTCGATGCGACGCGTGATCCATACCTTTTCATGTGACTGCACATAATCGAGAAAGCGCGCCAGCGCCGCGGACCGCCCCGGTCTTCCTACCAGCCGGCAATGTAGACCGATCGACAGCATCTTGGGTCGGTTCAGACCGTTCGGATCGCCCTCCAGATAGAGCTGGTCGAACGCGTCCTTCAGATAATCGAAGAACTGCGTGCCGGAATTAAATCCCTGTGCAGCGGCAAAGCGCATGTCGTTGGTGTCGAGCGTGTAGGGCACGATCAATTGCGGCGTGATACATGTCTGCCCGGCCGCATCGGTAACGGGCACCGGTTCCCAAAACGGCAAGTCGTCCCCATAGCAGTCCGCATCATACGAAAAGCCACCATGCTCGACGACCAGTCGACGGGTATTGGGCGAATCGCGGCCGGCATACCAGCCCTGTGGCGCGGCACCGGTCAGATCGGTAATGATCTGGACCGCTTCGGCCATGTGCGCGCGCTCGGTCGCTTCGTCCATGTGCTGGTAGCTGATCCAGCGCAGTCCGTGGCAGGCGATTTCGTGGCCGAGCTGCCGGAATGCCGCGACCGCTTCGGGATGACGTTTCAATGCCATCGCGACGCCGAAAACAGTCAGTGGCAGCTGGCGCTCTTCGAACAGCCGCAACAGTCGCCACAGTCCGGCGCGCGAGCCGTATTCGTAGATCGACTCCATGCTCATGTGGCGCATTTCGAAGGCTTGTGCGCCGATGATTTCGGACAGGAAGGTTTCGGATGCGCGGTCCCCATGCAGCACGCAATTCTCGCCGCCTTCTTCATAATTGAGCACGAATTGCAGTGCCACGCGGGCACCGCCCGGCCATTGCGCATGCGGCGGCGTGCGGCCGTAGCCAATCAGATCGCGGGGATAATTTGTATAGGTATCGGTCACGGTACGCCTGCAAGGGGAAAGGTCGCGCAAGATGCTGCCCGACGAATCGCTCGTATATGCCTGATAGTATAGTGACAGGAACGTGGGGCTATAAGATTTGGCTGATAAGCGCCTGCGTCTGCGCGATATAACATGACTGTCGCTGACGCGTTGGCGCGTCACAACCTACATTCAAGGAAAATCATGGGCAAGCTGAGCACACACGTTCTCGATACCACGCGGGGACAACCCGGTGAAGGCGTAGCAGTCGAACTGTATGCGGTCGAAGGGCAAGGCAGGACCTTGCTTAAGAGCGTCGTCACCAACTGCGATGGACGCTGCGACGCGCCGCTGCTACAGGGCGATGACATGCGCGCAGGGCAATATGAACTGGTGTTCGGCGCCGGTGACTATTTTGCGAAACAGGGTGCGATACTGCCGACGCCGCGCTTTGTCGATCGCGTGGTGATCGCGTTCGGCATTGCCGATGCGGCACAAAATTATCATGTGCCACTGGTGGTATCGCCCTGGGCTTATTCGACTTATCGGGGAAGCTGACAGATCGCGTCGTCGTGGTAGCGGCGGTGATGCGTTCCCTGATCCAGGATAAGCGATCGCGCTGCAAGCGGCTATTTCAAGGCCAGGGCTCGCCTACGTAAAGGCGGTGGGGACGGCAGTTGATGCCCTGTTCAAAACGAGCGTCGCGCAGCGCTCCCGCATCATCGAAGGATAGCTAGCATCGGTTTCGGTGACCATATTGGCGCGGCGGCGCAGGGTGGCTCATGTCGATCTTTCGGCTATCCGGCGCTGACATCTCACTGAAGCAGGTGATGCGGAAGATCAATCGTGAAAATACATCCGACACCGGGGATATCCTCGACAGTCAGGAGACCGCCATCGGCTTCGATGCTCTGGCGTGCAATTGACAAGCCAAGGCCCAAGCCGCTGCGGTCCCTGCTGTTTTGTTTAAAAGGCGCAAACATTTTTTCCGCATTGCCCGGCGGTAGCCCGCCGCATTGATCGGCGACATCGATCAAGATGCGATTGCCCAACTCGTAGGCAGAAAGGGTTACCAGCGTATGGTGGTGCGTGAACTTAAATGCGTTGTGCAACAGGTTTGCCAGTGCAGCGAGAAGCAAGGCCCGGTTGCCATCTAAAGCTAATGTCCGGCCAACCGACTTCACCTCGAATTGACAACCATGGCTGTTAGCGCTTAATTGGGCATC
>JACMQD010000262.1 GCA_014377155.1 Herminiimonas sp. | reverse complement strand
GGCTGTTCGATCCTGCGCATGTATGTGGACATGGAGGGCGGCAATCTCTATCTGGGACTCGGACGCTACAATGGCAGCCGGGGCCGGCCAGAGTATCCGAATGCCGTATTAGCGGCGTGGAAGCGCTGGGAATACCAGCACTAGGTAAGCGAACGACGAAATCTGAATGAGGTCGTTGGCTCATCCTGCGGTACCTGCGCGCGAACTGCTACGACATGGATCGCTGCGCGTGATTTGTCGGGCGCTTTTTTCGGTTCGTGAGCGTTCACCGGCAGCCACTTTGAATAGCTTCTGACTGGAACACAAAAACGCCCGCGGTTGCGGGCGTTTTTGTTTGGCACCGAGTAAGAATTATTTCAGGTGATCGGAAATGAGTTTAGTCATTTCGAACATCGATACCTGTTTCTTGCCGCCAAAGACTGCCTTCAGTTTATCGTCCGCATCGATCATGCGTCGATTTGCTTCGTTTTGCAGGTTGAATTTCTTGATGTAGTCCCAGACTTTCTTGGTGACTTCGGTACGCGGCAACGGATTGGCGCCGACGACAGCCGCCAGTACGTCCGACGGCGTCATTGCCTTCATGAAGGCTGCATTAGGCTTACGGGGAGCTGCTGCCGTCTTCTTCGCAGCGACCTTCTTGGCAGCTGGCTTTTCTGCAGTCTTTTTGGCGGCTGGCTTGGCGGCAGGTTTCGCTGCCGATTTGGTCGCTGCCGATTTAGTCGCTGCCGGTTTTGGCGCGGCTGCCTTTTTCGCCGGTGCCGCTTTTGCTGCTACTTTTGTTGCTGCAGGTTTCTTCGCTGCCGCTGCCGGTTTTTTTGCTGTTACCATCTTCGAGCCTCCTTCACAGAGAGTGTTTGGAATTTTGCGCCAATTCACGCATCGCTTATAGTGGTGCGCTTTCCCCTGCTATGCAAGCCTTTTCTGATCGATTGCACATGAATGTTTCGCGCGTCGCCCGCCGTGATCTTCATAGTGCGGCGAGACAGACCCCGCAGCACGCGTCGCAGATCGGCTAGCGCATGCCCGGCATCATGCCCTTCATGCTGCGCATCATCTTCATCATGCCGCCGCCTTTGAGCTTTTTCATCATCGACTGCATCTGCTCGAACTGTGCGAGCATGCGATTGACTTCCTGTACCTGAACCCCGGCACCGGTCGCAATGCGGCGCTTGCGCGAGGCCTTGATCAGCTCCGGCTTGGCACGTTCTCCCGGCGTCATCGAGTTGATAATTCCTTCCATGCGGCGTACCTGCTTTTCGGCCTGATCCATATTGGCGCCGCTGGCAGCCTGCTGGAACTGCGCCGGCAGCTTATCCATCAGGTTCGACATGCCGCCCATCTTTTTCATTTGTGCCAGTTGCGCCTTGAAATCGTTCAGGTCGAATTTGCCACCAACCTTGATCTTGGCTGCCAGGTCCTGCGCCGCGGCGACGTCGACACCCTTGCGCGCTTCTTCGACCAGCGCCAGGATATCGCCCATGCCAAGGATACGATCGGCCATGCGGACCGGATCGAATGCTTCCAGGCCGTCGAGCTTTTCAGCCACGCCGGCGAATTTGATCGGCTTGCCGGTGATGTGCCGCACCGACAACGCCGCACCGCCGCGGGCATCGCCATCGAGCTTGGTCAGCACGATGCCGGTCAACGGCAGCGCGTCATTGAAGGCCTTGGCGGTATTGATCGCGTCCTGACCGAGCATCGCGTCGACCACGAACAGGGTTTCGATCGGCTTGACCGCTGCATGCAGCGCCGCGATCTCGGTCATCATCGCCTCGTCGATGCCGAGCCGGCCGGCGGTATCGATGATCAACACGTCGTGATAATGGCGTTTGGCGTAGTCGAGCGCGGCCAGCACGATGTCGACGGGCTTGTCGGTGGCAAGTGACGGGAAGAAGTCGGCGCCAACCTGGCTGGTGACAGTTTGCAACTGGCTGATCGCGGCCGGACGATAGACGTCGGCCGACACCGTCAATACTTTCTTTTTCTTTTGCTCTCGCAGGTATTTGGCTAGCTTGCCGACGGTGGTGGTCTTGCCGGCGCCTTGCAGACCCGCCATCAAAATGACTGCCGGTGGCTGTGTGGCAAAGCTCAGCTGGGATGCTTCGGGACCGAGATCGGCACCCATGATGGCGGCCAGCTCACGCTGCACCACGCCAACCAGCGCCTGGCCTGGCGACAGTGAACCGATGACTTCCTCGCCAAGCGCTTTTTCCTTGACCTTGCCGATGAATTCGCGCACCGCCGGCAGGGCGACGTCTGCTTCCAGCAACGCCAGGCGCACCTCGCGCAGCATTTCGGCGGTATTGGCTTCGGTCAGGCGGGCCTCGCCGCGCATGGTTTTAACGACTTTGGCAAGGCGTTGGGTCAGATTGTCGAGCATGGGGTCGCCGTATGAACGTGAAATGAGGGGTCGGCGCGCAATGGGTTGCGCTCAGGCGCGCACCGAACAGAGTCCCTTATTTTACCTGATGCGACGTGGCGCCCTGGTGTTCGATCGACGGTCGGCAGACAGGGCTCGCCGTCATCGCGACATGGTGTAAACTTAGTTGATGCAAATACTCTTCTTCGTTCTTGCTTCGATGCTCTATGCCGTCAGCGCCTTCTTGCCCTCGCGTCTGCGTCCGGCAATCGGCGCTGGCACCATCGTCGCCTGGCTGGCGCACGGCGGTGCCTTGCTGCTCGATGTGCTCACGCCCGGTACGCTGCGCGTCGGTTTCGCGGTGATGCTGTCGGCCACATTGTGGATATCGGTTGCGCTCTACTGGCTCGAAAATCGCAATTTCACGCTCGACAGTTTGCGCGCGCTGGTGCTACCGTGTGCAGCAGTCGCGGTGCTGCTGCCGCTCGCTTTCCCGGGGAGCATGGTTTTACTGGCTGGTAAATCGGTGGCGTTTTCGTGGCATATCGCCATTGCCATCCTGGCCTATAGCACGTTGACGGTCGCCGCTTTCCATGCGGTGCTCATGGCGCTTCAAGAATCGCGCCTGCACACCCGACCCGATCCGACCGAGCGCAGCTGGTTTTTCGCCGCCATCGATCGCCTGCCGGCGCTGCTGACGATGGAAAAGCTATTGTTCCGTCTGGTCGGATTCGGCTTCACGATGCTGACACTGACGGTATTGTCGGGCGTGGTGTTTTCCGAACAGTTGTTCGGCATGGCATTCAAATGGGATCACAAGATCATTTTCACGCTGCTGTCCTGGGTCTTGTTCGGCACATTGCTGGCTGGGCGCAGATGGCGCGGATGGCGCGGCAGGACGGCGTTGAGCTTTACGTTGTCGGGCTTCACGACGTTGCTGCTGGCGTACGTCGGTAGCCGCTTCGTGCTCGAAGTCGTCTTGCACCGAAGCGTCGCATGAGGTACCTGATGTGGCTCATCATCGCAGCGGTCGTGGTGCTGTGGCTCTTGCATGGCAAGAAATCACGTATCAAGGCAGCGCCGTCCGAGCGTACGGCGGACAGCGTGACCGAAACTATCCTCGAGTGCGCAAGTTGCGGCGTGCATATTCCCAGATCGGAAGCGGTCATCGGGACCGACGGCGCGGTTTTTTGCAGTCAAGACCACCGCATCCGGCATACCGGAACCTGAGCATGATACGGGTACCCCTCGTGTCAGCCGAGCCGCGGGAAACCTTCTGGCGTACTCTGCAAACCTTTACCGTGACCCGCGTCGTCATTGTGACGGTGCTGCTCATCTACCTCAGCTTCGGTTCCAAAAAATCGGTACTGGAAGCCGATCACTTTTTTTATTGGCAAATCTGTTTGCTGTATTTGCTGGTGGCTTCCGGCTTCGCCAGTCTCGCGGTCTACCAGAAACGGCGTTTCCTGTTGCAACTGGTGTCCCAGGTCGTGCTGGATATCGTGGTCACCTCGATACTTTATATAGCAGCGGGTGGTGCCAGGACGGGCCTGGGCATTCTTTATCTTTTCCCGCTGTCGGGTGCTGCGATTCTTGCGCCGCTGGTCATCGCCCTGTTTTTCGCCTCGGCCGTCACCCTGGTGTTGCTGGGTGAAACCGCTTATCAGATGTTGCAATCCACCAATGAAGTAACAATCACCCAAGCGGGGCTGTACGGTGCGGCATTTTTTTTCGCCGTGTTTGCCATCAATCGTCTTGCGGCACGGCTGATCAAGCAGGAAGATCTGGCATCGCAGCGCGGACGTGCATTGCAGATGCAGGAAGCCATCAACCGGCTGGTGATTGCCGACATGGGAGACGGTATCCTCGTCATCGGCCACGATAGTACTGTCCATACTTGCAATCCGGCGGCCGAGCGGATGCTGGGCCTGTCAATTCCCTACGCTGATCCCGATTGCAAACTGGTCAACATCGTCTCGCTGACACCGATCGTCGACGCCTTTTTTGCCTGGGCCGGACAACCGTCGGATGCCACGCCACGCCGCGACGGGCAGTCGATCTTCGTGGTGATCAAGCCGGGCGACGATCCCGCCGCAGTCGGGCCACCCACTGTTTGGGCGCGCCGGCGTGAATTGACGGCGCACCTGAAACTGCGCTTCGCCACGGTGGAAACCGCCGGCCTGGCAGAGGACCGATGGGTGATTTTTATGCAGGACGTGACCGAGATCGAAAATCAGGCGCAGCAGCTCAAGCTGGCATCGATGGGGCGCCTGACGGCCAGCATCGCCCATGAAGTACGCAATCCGCTGTCGGCAATTTCCTATGCCACCTCGCTGCTGGCGGAAGAAGACGTCACTGCGCCGCAGACCCGGCTGCTCAATATCATCAGCGATAATACCGGGCGCTTGAACAGCATGATCGAGGATATCCTGAGGCTGTCGCGCAAAGCGCAGCTGCATGGCGAACCCGTATCCCTGGCAGAAGCGGTGGTCGACATTCTCGACGAATTCGAGAAAACCCATGGCATGGACCGCGAAATCGTCAGACTCGGTGATCTCGGTCGCTACCGCATCCACTTCGATCCCTTGCACTTGCGCGAAGTCGTGGTCAACCTGTTGTCGAACGCCATACGCTATGCCAGTGGCGAGGGCGGCAGTATCCGCATCCATGTCGTAGCGGATGCTACCGGCCGGCTGGAACTGCACCTGGGTGACGACGGCGCGCCGATTTCGCCAAAAGTACGGGCGCATCTGTTCGAGCCTTTTTACACCACTTCCAGCAAGGGCACCGGATTAGGGCTCTACCTGGCGCGTGAATTGTGTTTGAATAACGGGGCAATGCTGGACTACGAGTACCGGGTCGACAGCGTCGGCGACACCACTGCGGAGGCCACCGGCAGGTTCGTGATCACCCTGGCAATGGCCGGCTTTGAAAAAAATTAGCGTCATTTTTTAAAAGATATTCCGAGCGAAAAGAGCGTTACGATGGCTTCACCCCGAATCCTGGTGGTAGACGATGAACCCGACCTGCGCGAACTGCTGGAAATCACGCTGGTGCGCATGGGACTGGACGTCGACAGCGCCGATTGCCTCGCCACCGCACGCGGCTATCTGGCCAGCACCGACTATGCGCTGGTGCTGACCGACATGCGCCTGCCCGACGGCCTGGGCATCGAACTGGTGCGCGAAATTGCCAGCGACTACAGGAACACACCGGTGGCCGTGATCACCGCTTTTGGTAGCACCGACAATGCGGTGGTGGCACTCAACGCCGCCGCGTTCGTTTATCTTTCGAAGCCGGTCGGACTCGATCAGCTGCGCACGAAGGTGCGGTCCGCGCTCGGGACCGGTACGTCCGGCCACGTGGCGTCCGCCACTAATCCTACACCCGCG
>JACMQD010000002.1 GCA_014377155.1 Herminiimonas sp. | reverse complement strand
GCAATTTCATGCGTTAACTGGTCGATGCGCGTCTGGCGTACTAGCAGTTCCTGGTCGCGTCTGCCGACCTTCACCATCAGCTCGGCGGCCAGCGTGCGCAGCTGTTCTGCGCTAAGGCAATCAAGAGAATCGAAGTCCGCAGTACAGGTCATAAAACCAAGTTTGCCACATCTCGCTCGTTGTGGAAACGGAAAGTAAAGGCTCCATGAACCCCAGACTTGTCGGCAAATCGTAACGTCGGCATTCTTGCCACTCCCGATGTAAATGGAGCGGCAAATGAAGAAGACACGTGAATTCTGGCAGGGGCATGTTGATACGGTCAAACGCGAAGGCACATCGACGAGTGCTTATGCGAAGCGCCATGGTGTGTCGCTCAAGAGCTTGTACCGCTGGCAGCGCACGCTGAAGTGTGTACCGGCGTTGCCAACGACGGCAAATTTGCCCGTCGCTTTTGTCTCGCTGCGGGTGGCCGAGTCGGCAGTTGACGCGCCATCGTCCGGTTGTTCGCTGATGCTGGGCACCGGCCTTCGCCTGGAGATGTCGTCGCTGCCGTCGCCCGACTGGCTGGCAACCTTGATGCATGCTGCTCAAGGAGCACGCTGATGCATCCGGGTTGCGCGATCGGCGAGGTGTACCTGTGCCGGGCGCCGATCGATTTCAGAAAGTCGATCGATGGCCTGAGTGCCATCGTCGAGCAGGAGCTGGTGTTGAATCCGTTTGGCAGCGCGCTGTACGTGTTCATCAATCGGGGGCGCAACAAGATCAAGGCGCTGTACTGGCATCGCAATGGATTTTGCCTGTGGTACAAGCGCCTGGAAGCCGATAAATTCGCCTGGCCGCGCGATGCCGATGGCGCCACCCAAACCGTCACGATGCAGGAGTTCGAGTGGCTCCTGGAAGGCTTCGATTTATGGCGAAATCAACCGCATAAAACGCTGCATTTCACTTCGGTTTCATAGGGGGATTTGGTAAAATGTCACATGCCTTTAGCACCGCACAAATCGTCTCTTTTGCCGCCATCCGTCTCGCTCGCCGAGTTCGCATTGCCGGCGGTTCTGCCTGACGATACAGCCACGCTCAAGGCGCTTCTACTGGCGCAAAATAGCATCTTGCTGACGCAAGTTCAGACGCTGACGGCCGAAGTCGACGCGGTCCGGCGCGAGGCGCAAGAACAGATCACCCGCATGATCGAACAACTGGTGCTGGCGCGCCATCGTCAATTCGGTGTGAGCACCGAACAGCTGCCCGGTCAGGCGCGCCTGTTCGATGAAGCCGACATGCTGGCGCAAGCAACGACCGAGGCCGATGACATCGCCCCGCTGCCGCCACAGGCACCTGCCGTCGATGCCGGTGGCGACAAGAAATCCATGACGCCAGCGCGCGGCAAACGCCGCCCCCTGCCATCCGAATTGCCGCGCGTCGACGTCGTTCACGATGTGCCCGAAGACCAGCGCACCTGCCCGTGCGGTACCCCAATGATCGAGATCGGCCAGGATGTTAGCGAACAGCTCGACATCGTGCCGATGCAGGTGCGGGTGCTGCGTCATGTCCGCAAGCGATATGGCTGCCCCGGCAGCACTCATGCCCCGGTCACCGCGCCGTTGCCGCCGCAACCGCTACCGAAGAGTAATGCCAGTCCGGATTTCCTGGCCATGCTGCTAGTGGTCAAATTCATCGACGGCCTGCCGCTGGCGCGCTTCGAATACGTGCTCGACCGGCACGGCATGCCGGTGCCGCGGCAGACACTGGCGCGCTGGGTCATCGGTGCGGCCGGCCTGCTGCAACCGCTGCACAACCTGATGCGCGACGTGCTGCTCGACAGCGCCTTGCTGCACATGGATGAAACGGTGGTACAGGTACTGAAGGAAGACGGCAAGACACCGACGTCGACCAGTTACATGTGGGTGCAAACGGGCGGTCCGCCCGACAAGCCGGTGATCCTGTTCGACTACGATCCGAGTCGCAGCGGAGATGTGCCTGCACGTCTGCTCGAAGGCTACCGGGGCTACCTGATGACCGACGGTTACGACGGATACAACCAGCTGGTGCGCACCGGCGGCATCGATCACATGGCGTGCTGGGCGCACGTGCGCAGACGCTTTGTAGAAGCCGTGCGGGTGCAGCCCAAGGGCCGTCGCGGCAAGGCCGATGACGCCGTCGCCCTGATCGGCAAGCTGTACGCCATCGAACGCGATTGCCGGGATGCCGGCGATGCGGTGCGGCTGCTGGCGCGGCAACAGCACAGCGTGTCGGCGCTGGCGACCCTGCACGCGTGGATGGAAAAGACACTGCCTGGCGTTACGCCCAAAAGCGCGCTCGGTACGGCATTGGCCTATTTGCAAAAATACTGGAGCCGGCTGATTCGTTACACCGAGCGTGGCGACCTGCCGATCGATAATAATCGTTGCGAGAACGCGATCCGTCCGTTCGTGGTTGGCCGCAAGGCATGGCTGTTTAGTGATACCGCAGCTGGTGCCCATGCCAGTGCCGTGATCTATTCGCTGGTACAAACGGCCAAGGCCAACGGCCTCGAACCTTATCTCTGGCTGCGACGCATCCTGCGGGACTTGCCAGCGGCTAAAACCGTGGAGGAGGTGGAGGCGCTGTTGCCGTGGAATTTGCATGGGACGGATTTAACCAGCTGACGCAGATTTCGAACAGGCTGCTGTTTATGGAGCGCTTACGTTTTACATGGGAAAAGTGGTGTTCAAGCTATTCCATAATGCACCTATCTGGAAGTGTCCCAAACTGGGCCGGAGGGCTAATCGCTTATTTTGTCGCGACGTTTGTTTTCTACTGGTGG
>JACMQD010000036.1 GCA_014377155.1 Herminiimonas sp. | reverse complement strand
TCGATACGGGCTTCGGCCATCCGCTCGCTGTACCGAATGCGGAGATAGTGTGCGGATTGAACCGGTCGTTGCAACACCTTCAATCCAAGGGGTGTTTCGAGGGTCGAGGTCCGGCATGGGCATGGAAATTAACTGGACGAAGAGCGATGCACTTGCCTGGGATTTCGCCTACAACAGGCGTGATGACGGGGAGTTTGCCCGCACCCGCTCGATTGGCCCGAACTCCAGAGATAGAATCAAGGTTGCAAGTCAGCGCCCAGCGCCTGCCTTTGCAAGAAGCTGCGCGTGCATCGTTAAAGTGAAATTAATCATAAACTGATTGTCCGAAATATACGGTTCATCAACGCAAGGACACACCATGACCCAGCAGACCGAGTTCGAACTGTTCGCTTTCTGGCGTACCTCCGCCACCTACCGCGTGCGCGTCGCATTGAATTTGAAAGGGTTGGCGGTGCAAGAGCGTATCGTCAATCTTGATGCCGGCGAACAGCGCAGCGAGGCGTTTTTGAAAATCAATCCGCTCGGTGCAATTCCGGCGTTGCTTGAAACAGGCCATGCCCCGCTCACGCAGTCGCTGGCAATTCTTGAATTCCTCGACGAATTGCAGCCAGCGCCACCCTTGCTGCCGCAAGATCTGCATGCACGCGCGCGGGTTCGGTCGTTGGCTGCAATGCTGGCGACGGACACCCATCCGCTGGTCACGCCGCGCGTCAAAAAATACCTGACGGCGACCAGCAACATCGATGATGCTTCATGGCGTGCCTGGCAGATTCACTGGTTCACGACAGGTCTGCAAGCCTTCGAACAACGGCTTGCCAGCGATGCGGAAACAGGAAAGTTTTGTCATGGCGATGCGCCGACGATCGCCGACATCTGCCTGGCCAGTATCGTTGTCATGACGCGGATTTTTAAAATCACCGTTGTCGACATTCCGACCATTGATCGGATCATGGCTCACTGTGACGCACTTGACGCGTTTGCCGAAGCGGAACCGTTGCGACAGGCAGGCGCGCCGGCCTGATGCAATGACAATGATGAGCCGATTGTGCTGGCCGATGCTGGCTACCAGGGCGTGGAGAAGCGCGAAAGGAATCAAGGTACAACGGTGCATTGGCACGTCGCGATGAAACGTACCCAACGCACGCGCTGCCAGGCCCACAATTGGGACGCATGCGTGAAAACCTGGAAGTGCTCAAGGCGAGTGTGCGCGCAAAGGTCGAGCACCCATTCCATGTCGTCAACAACCTGCTGCATTATCGGAAGACGCATTACCGCGGGTTGGCGAAAAACACGGCGCAGCTGTTCACGTTGTTCGGCATCGCCAATCTGACCCGGACGTTTTGCACCGGACTCCAGAACAACTGAGGTATCGAACCTCGGGTATCCGGATTGTTTGCCGCGCTTCCGCTAATCGGAATTGCCGTCATCCCACCGGTGCCATCATCTTGCAGGCCCGGATATGCAGTGCTGTCGGACGAACCAGTTGTCTTGAAATAGCCGACGCTTCCGCCCAGCTTCGCGCGGTAGAGATAACTGCCTTTTAGTTTCATTTGATTAAGCGTATTTGCCTCGCTGGCCGACAAGCCGGTCACGCTACCGACTGCAACAAGAATTTTCATGTGCTCCCTTTTAAGTTGTAACTCAAACATCGCTTGATGCGATTTTAGTCCGACACATTGGTCGCGTCACTGCCGCGCGTGGTGAGGCGCCAGGTTCCTGCGGCGCCAAACGCGCCTCGCCAGCTTGCGCAACTCGCTGCACCACAACACCGCGCTCGCCATCGCAGTGCAGACCAGCCACTGGTGCAACGCCAGCGGCGCCGTGCCGAAGGCCAGATTGAGGAAAGCCACGTTGACGACCGCTACCTGCAGCAGCACCGACAGGGCAACCGCACCCCACAGCCAGGGGTTGGTGAACAGGTGCGCGAACGCACTCGTCGTGTCGGAACGCGCGGTGAAGCAGGTGAACATGCTGGTCAACACCAGAACCGTGAAGCCTGCAGTGCGCGCAGTGACGAGATCGCGGGTGCCTTCGATCAGCCCGCCAGGCAGATAGATGTCGATCGTCAGCAGCGTCACCACGGCAATGACCAGGCCGGTCAGCATCACGTCCGTCCACATGCGGGCGTCGATCACCGGTTCGCTCAGATGCCGGGGCTTGCGGGCCATGAGGTCGTCGGCAGGCGGATCGATGCCCATCGCCAGTGCCGGTCCGGTGTCGGTGATCAGGTTGATCCACAGAAGCTGCGTGGCGAGCAGCGGCATCACCACTGTGGCGCCCGTGCCTTTCAGGCCGATCACGCCGGCACCGACCACGCCCAGGAAGACCGTCAGCACCTCGCCCATGTTGGACGACAGCAGGTAGCGCAGGAATTTGCGGATGTTGTCCAGAATGCCGCGCCCCTCGCGCACCGCTTCGACGATGGTCGCAAAATTGTCGTCGGCGAGAATCATCTTGGCCGCTTCCTTGGTCACTTCGGTGCCCGTCATGCCCATCGCGATGCCGATGTCGGCCGCCTTCAGGGCCGGTGCGTCGTTGACGCCATCGCCGGTCATGGCAACGACGTTGCCGTCGGCCCGCAATGCTGCGACGATGCGCAGCTTGTTCGCCGGCGACACCCGCGCGTAGACGGATGTCTTGCGCACCGCCTCGGCAAAGGCCGCATCGTTCATCGCATCGAGTTCGAGCCCGGTCAGCGCATTGGCGCCTTCGTCCACGATATCCAGATCCGCGGCGATGCGGGAGGCGGTGCGCGGGTGGTCACCCGTGATCATGATGACCCGGATGCCGGCCCGGTGCGCTTCGCGGATGGCGACCGCTGCCTCGTCACGCGGCGGGTCGATGATGCCCACGGTGCCCACGAAGACGAGATCGCGTTCGAGCGACGCCGCAGTGTGCCGGTCTTCATTCGGGGCGAGGGGACGGTAGGCCACGGCGAGCGTACGCAGCGCCGCATCCGACAGCGTGTTCACATCGGCCAGGATCTGCGCACGCCTTGCGGCATCGAGCGCAATGGTCTCCATCCCCACCCGGACCCGGGTGCATCTGTCGAGCAGCACATCCGGTGCGCCCTTGGTGATGACCACGACCGCGTCGTCGTGTTCGTGGTCGAATTCGATGGTCGACATCATCTTGCGCTCGGAGGTGAACGGGATTTCGCTGATGCGCTCGAAACGTCGCTCGCGCCGCGCGGTGACGCCCAGTTTGCGCTCGGCCACCAGGAATGCGGCTTCAGTCGGGTCGCCATGAATCTGCCACGCGCCATCTTCCTCCTGGCGCAGTTCGGCGTTGCCGGCCAGGCTGCCGCCGCTGAGCATCACCACGTTCTCCGCTTGCAGTGGCCCGGCGACCAGCGCGGCGCCTTTGTGCTCGACCTGGCCCTCGGGGGCATACCCGACACCGGTGATGCGCGTGTTGCCCGACGCGGTGATGACCCGCTCGATGGTCATTTCGGCGCGGGTCAGGGTACCGGTCTTGTCCGAGGCGATCACCGACGCCGAGCCGAGCGTTTCCACCGATGAGAGCTTCTTGACGATCGCATTGTGCCTCGCCATGCGCTGCACGCCGAGCGCCAGCACCACCGATAGAATCGCCGGCAAGCCTTCGGGCACGGCCGCCACTGCCAGCGACACGCCGAGCAGCAGCACGGGAATGACATCGGCGGCGCTGCGGATGTCCGACATCAGCAGGATGGTTGCCACCACCACCACGGCAATGATGACGATCGCGACGCCGAGCATGCGGCCGATGCGCCCGACTTCCTTCTCCAGGGGTGTCGGCTCCTCGACGGTCGCGCCGAGCATCGCGGCGATCGTGCCCATCTCGGTGGCCATGCCGTTGGCGGTGACCACGGCGCGGCCGGCACCCTGGGCGACCGCCGTGCCCTTGAAGACCATGTTGAGGCGGTCGCCGAGCGGCACCGCTTTCGGCAAGGTGGCGGCATCCTTCAGCACGGCTTCGCTCTCACCGGTCAGCGAGGCTTCCTGCACGCGCAGCGAGGTCGCTTCCAGCAAGCGCGCATCGGCGCCGACGGCGTCACCCTCGGCCAGTACAAGGATGTCCCCGCGGACCAGATCGGTGCTGGGAATCCGCAGCACCTGACCGTCACGCAGGACCGACGCGCTTGCTGCAGTCATCCTGTTGAGTGCTGCGACGGCATTTTCTGCCTTGGCTTCCTGTGCAAAGCCCAGCGCGCCATTGAGCAGGACGATGGTCGCGATGACGATGGCGTCGAGCGGCCAGCCGGCCAGGCCGTCGATTGTCCAGGCAACGAGTGCGATGCCGATTGCAACCAGCAGCAGGTAGACGAGAGGGTCCTGGAAGTGGGAAAGCACACGACGCCAGGTCGGCCGCCGCGGCGCGGCGCGCAGTGCGTTGGGGCCATCTTGCAAAAGTCGGTGCAACGCCTGCGCTGCCGTCAGCCCGATGCTGACATCCGTACCGAGCGATTGCGCAATTTCTTCAGCATTCCTGACGGAGGGATCGTCCGCCTCCGGCTTGGTAAGGGCGGGGGCGGGGGCGGGCGCAGCCGCTGTCATGATGGCGTTTCGGTGCGTGCTGTCGTCGAAGCAGCGTTTTCGTGATCAAGGTCGGGACGGCGCCACGGATCAATGTGCGTCATCAG
The DNA here is from genome assembly GCA_014377155.1 of Herminiimonas sp. The sequence goes on along the minus strand of JACMQD010000036.1, from coordinate 25,427 downwards.
CGACAAGCGAGAGACTGTAGACCGGCGCAAACCCGCCGCCCGAGGTACGGAAATTTGTCGTCTGTCCCTGGTACAAACGCGCAGCGGTCCATTGCACGGTGCCTCCATAGGTATAGCAGCGCAGATCGAATTTAAGCTGGGCGGCTATTTCGCGACTTCCACTGACCCGCTCGCCAGGCGCCACGAATGCCTCGGCCACATCATCGCCGGCGCATCAGCAGGAACATGCTGCCGATAGGAAGGCAGTGCAATCACGGTTTCGATTGCACGGACCAAGTCTGCCATCCGCGTTTTCTGACTGTCCGAGACAGTCCCATGCACATTCATGCCGCATACCGGGACCGTGAATGGCTTGTCCTGGCTCGTCGAAACCACTGGGACGGATTGCATGCCCGGCTGTCGCGTCGCGTTGTGGTGATGCATGTCGTTAGCCTCCATCAATCCCAGCTCCCGGCAATAACAACAGCCTGATACCACGCGACCAGGCAACCGCTCATGCGCCGTGTGTCACATACACTGCTTCATCTTGTCCATGTGCTGCGCTTGCATCTCGGGCGACATGCCTTTCATGTGCTCGTCCATCATCGCTTTTTGGTCCTGCGACGACATCGTCATCATTTTCTTATGCATGTTGCACATGGCCGTCATGTCACCGTCCGATTTTTCCATTGCGCCCATCCTGTCAGAAGGATGGGTCATGGATGGGCTTGCGCATCCGGTCAAAAGTGTGGCACCGATGATCGCGACGGAAAATATTGCTGGAGAAATTTTCATAAGATGACCCTTCGAATATGATTGTTATGGTTCAAATGGACTACTGTTTACTGCGGCGTCTTGGTGTAACACGCTTCCGAGACCGGGAATGTGTAGCACGCCGCTTAGCTGGCCGAATACCTGTTTCCGGACTGCCGCTTTCGTGGTCGGAGTGCCGTCTTTGCGACGCCTGGGAAGCCATCCGCCTGGCGCCAGCCCTCAAGCGGGCCAAGGAGGTGTTCCTGCTTTACGTAGTCTGGAAAAATTCGTCAAAAGCGGCCAGCGCATTTGCCGAATACATGAGCGACGGACCACCTCCCATGTAGATTGCCATGCCGAGGGCTTCCTCGAGCTCGGCTTTTGTCGTGCCTAGCTTCACCAGCGCCTGTACATGGAAGCCGATACACGCGTCACAATGCGCGGCCACACCGAGCGCCAACGCAATCAGTTCCTTGGTCTTTTTATCGAGAGCGCCGTCCTTCGACGCCGCTTTTGCCAGGTCGTTAAAACCTTTCATCAGATCCGGCTGGTCCGTTCGCAGTGTGCCAAGGTTCTTCGACACCGCTTGCGTCAACTCCCGATAGCACGGAATGACGTGACTCATTTTTTAATCGCACATGTGTGTAGTCCGAAGGGCAGGTAGGCGGGGCAGAAACGGAAAATTCCAGTGGCAAGTGGAATCACGCCAAGCCAGCCCCAAGCCCCGATGGCGCCAAAAAGCGTAGCGCCAATTAACCCAAGGCCGAGCAGTATCCGAATGGTACGGTCAATGTTTCCAACGTTGGCATGCATGGTAGTACCTTTCGAAGTGGAACCGATGCTGGCTAAAAGGGGCAGCAATGAACATGCCCGGCAAAAAATGTCATGCTTCGTGTTCTGGCAACCAAAACGCCGGGTCACGACGTGTCAAAACCTGACGACAAAAATATTTCCAAGTAGCGAGTAGTACTTTTATACAGATTATGTTCACAAAAAAATTTGATTTGAGTCAAATACGGGCGGGTACAACGCGTGACCCCAGGAAGACCGAGAAGTTTCCTGACCGAGCGATACGGCGTTTGCACACTCCCACGCGGAAAATCACGGTGTGCCGAGCCGATATCGGGCATGAACAGCGTATCTCCTACTACCATCCCACAAGCACCGTGTCGTTGACGTGATCAGCCTACCTTTCGGTCGTGGGCTGCAATGAACACGATGATCCTGTCGGCACCCGCAGTACTCGTGTGGCCTGAGTTGCCGTCGTAGGCCAGCACCAAACGACATTTCAAGGTAAAGACTAGGCTATGATCCCTGACGGGTGCGCAGCGCTGTTCCGTCAAATGAATGCAAGCGATGCGAGGCAGTTGTGTTAACCACAAAGGGGATTCTTGAACGACCATATCAGCCGACTCCTTTCCGAGATGTCTGCACTCGAAAACGAACTTGCGGCGGCACTGCACCAGCAAGAGACGAAGATGTTCTTCGAGATCAATGGCAAGCGGATCATCTTCGAGCAATCGGCCAAGCGTGCGCACCGCAAGCTCAAAAGCAATCTGTTTCACTGGCTCGTGACCTATCGCCCGCAGAACCTCATCACGGGACCTGTCATTTACGCCATGATCATTCCGCTACTTTTTTTTGATTTTTGTATCACGCTCTATCAGGCGTGCTGTTTCCCGATCTATGGCATCTCGAAAGTTCGGCGCACCGACTTTATCGTGATGGATCGTCAGCATCTGGGCTATCTCAATGCCATCGAGAAATTTCATTGCACTTATTGCGCTTACGGCACCGGTTTGATTGCCTACATCGCTGAAATCATTTCGCGAACGGAGCAGTATTTTTGTCCGATCAAGCACGCGCGGAAGATGCTTGGTACGCATGCACGATACAAGCATTTCCTGAATTACGGCGATGCGGACGATTACGAAGGAAAGCTGGAAGCATTCCGGGTGGCGCTTGGTAAAAAATGAAGCGTGTTCGATCCGGTCGCGGTGCGTCATGCCCTTTGCGAAGAAGACAGCGGATTTCTGCGGATGCGAGAAATTCGCCTCAAAAAAGGCTTTGAGCAGATCATCGTGATGATCGCGTTGCGTCCTGTGGAAGGTGCTGCAGGATCCAGGCCGTCAACTGCGCTGCTGGCACCGCGCCCGAGAGGCGCGCCACCTCGGCACCACCGTTGAACAGAATCAGGGTGGGGATGCTGCGGATATTGTGACGCGCGCTGGCGGCCGGCGCGGCGTCGCTGTCGACCTTGGCGAAACGGACCTGGGGCATCTGGCGTGCCGCCGAGGCGAAGTGCGGCGCCATCGATTTGCAGGGTCCGCACCAGGCTGCCCAGAAGTCGACCAGCACCGGCAATTCGGTGCCGGCCACGAATTTTGGCAACGCGGCATCGCTCAGGTTGACCGGCTCTGCCTCCATCAATGCAGCGCCACAGCGCCCGCACACCGGCCCGTCGACCAATCGTTCATCGGGAATCCGGTTGGTGGTGCCGCAGGACGGGCAGACAAGGTGCATGACAACAACTCCTTACAACGCCAAAAGAACCGCTTCTTGCAAGCGGACCAGGACACCCTTGGCAGCAGCCGCAGGACCCGGTTTCGAGCCCAGGCCTTCCAGTACCGCCGACTATCTGCCAGTCGGATCGTAATCGCTGGAGATATGAAATGAAAGCCGACCGTGAAGGCAAATACATGTGCGCATGCGAAAGCGCATCGGGTAAGCCAAGCATGTATTCCTTCACTAATTCGTAACGATAACGCCATCCGGCGGTCGATCGCGCAGCGAAGCCAGAAAATATTCCTCCGATCGTGCGCTTTTGAAAGAACGGGTTTGATCCGCGGGTCACAACCGCCAAAGCCGTGCAATTTCGAAAGACGCATCCCGGCTTTTCGCCAAAACTCCATTGTCAGTCATTGCGTGCGTGCGGCTGATGCGGGCCCTGGCAACCTGGCAGTTGCACCAAAATCCCCAGGCCTTCGATCAACGAACAAGCAGGTGACTCCTATCTCAAGCATGCCCGAAACCGTCCCCGTAGCACCGCCAGCGGCACCGACGGTTGCCGGCGCCGGTCGTGCTCGTCGCGCTTGATCCTGCCAGACTGCGCGGTCAGACGGCATGAGTGGCACATGTTTCATGGCAAGGCGGGCGGCGCGCCCGGCGGTGCGTCGGCAACCGCTGATTGTTGACGCGCGTGAGCTTGCGCATTTCACCAGCCATCGAGGCGGCATGATGTGTCTGTTCAAAAGCGTCGTCATTTACCTGCACTTCCGGCTTCCTGCAAAATTGCTGCTTGCAGTTGCGCCGATAGCGCTCGGCGCCGGCTGCGCATCGGTTCGATTCGATACGGAGCGGGTAGCGTCATATGCATTCGATCAACCCCTCCTGACGCCGCTCGGGCAGAATTACCTGCCGCATCTGGCAGACAGGCCCGGCCAATCGGGCTTTCACCTGCTGGTCTCCGGCCAGGACGCTTTTGCCGCACGCGCTGCTCTTTCGGAATCGTCACTTCGAACGCTCGACCTGCAGTATTACATCGTCGCACAGGACAAAACCGCGACGATGCTTCTCTATAGCGCGCTCAGGGCTGCACAACGCGGCGTGCGCGTTCGTCTTCTGATCGATGACATGAATGCCGGCAATCGCGAGTTCGATCTGGCAATGCTTGTCCGGCATCCGAATGTGGAGGTGAGGCTGTTCAACACCTTTTCGCGCCGGGGTAGCTTCGGCATATCGCGCGCACTGGAGTTGCTCGGCGATGGTGACCGGTTGAACCGTCGCATGCACAACAAGCTCTGGATCGCCGACAGTGCAGTGGCCGTGATCGGCGGGCGCAATCTGGGCGATGCCTATTTCAATGCCTCGCAAAAAACCGATTTCGGCGACCTCGACGTACTCGCCGCCGGACCGGTGGTGGCAGATATGGCGCGCAGCTTCGACCAGTTCTGGAACAGCGCCTTGGCAGTGCCGGTCGATGCGCTCGTCGCTGCACCGCATGAAGCCGCCAGCTCAAAATTTGCTGCTACAGAGATGGAAGAGCGGGAGGCGCAATTTAGTGAAAGCGAATACGTTCGTGCACTGCGCACGACAGCGTTGGGTCGGCAGGTGCGTGCGGGAACGGTTCCTCTCATCGTCGCGCCCGCTTCGGTCCTGTATGACGTACCAGGCATGCAACGTGCCGCGACGGATGACACTGCTGACAGGAAGGAAACGATCTTTTCAGTGATGCGTCAATCCGTCGAAAGCGCGCAACACGACGTCGTACTGGTCACGCCCTACCTGGTTCCCGGCGCAAGCGGTGTGGCGATGCTCTGCGCTATCGCAGATCGTGGCGTACGCGTGCGCATCCTTACCAATTCGCTGGTGTCGACAGATGTGCCGGTTGTCCACGCAGGCTATGCGCGCTATCGCCCGCAGATGCTGGCCTGCGGAGTGGAACTGTTTGAAATGCGCCCCGGCGACCTGGCATCCGTGCCGACCCGGATCGGTCTGTCTTCTGGCGCGAGTCTGCACACCAAGGCGGTCGTCATCGACGGCGAAGCAGTATTCATCGGATCGATGAATCTTGACCCACGATCCGCGCGCCTGAACACCGAAGTGGCGCTTCGCATCGACAGCCAGGAACTGGGCCGGCAGCTGGTGGCGCTTTTCGACGAGGCCACCATGCTTGATCAAGCCTTCCGTGTCAGGCTCGATGAAACCGGCAACGTCAATGCACCGCTGCATTGGGACGCCATCGAAAACGACCTTCCCGTGCGCTATGCAGGCGAACCACTCGCCAGTGCAGGGCGCCGCTGGCTTGTCAGGATTCTCGGCGCATTGGTGCCGGAAGCATTGCTGTAGGCGTTTTACGGTTGCGTACGGTCGCGAAGCAAAGCGGAGGTTGCTCTTTTACTCAATCAGGAATAGAGGCCGGTCATCCTGCCTTTCTTTTGTTTAAACAATCGATAATGCAGTCTTTCTTTACGGTGTGGTCTCAATGTACAGGCAAGAAGTGAAAACAGCACCGACTGCTGCCGGAGTGCCCACGGCTGCCCTGACGGGAGCCGAAGCCAAAACAACGATACAAGCCGTAGCGCCGCGCACTTGGCTGAAGATCGGCGTGGCGCTCGTCGTGACGTTGATGCTGGCTCTGTATTTGTTGCGTAATGTTTTGCTCGGCACGCCGATCAAGGTCTATGCAGCGACCAGCGGTGCGCTCGTGCAGACCGTGGTGGCCAGTGGCCGGATCATTTCACCGAGGCGGGTAACGGTGGCACTGCAAGGGACAGGCCGCGTGCGACGCGTTGCCGTTGCTGAAGGCCAGGCAGTGGAGGCGGGGCAATTGCTGATCGAACTGGAGGACAGTGAAAGCCTGGCCAGCCTGGCACAAGCCCGCGCGGCCGTGTCACAGGCCCAAGCCAAGGTGCGGCAACTCAATGAGCTTGACCGGCCGCTGGCGGTGCAGACGCTGGCGCAAGCGCAAGCGACATCGCTTCAAACGCGCAAGGCGCTCGAGCGCAGTCGTGACCTCGTCGCGCAAGGGTTCGTCAGTCAGGCAGCAACCGACGATGCGCAGCGCGCCGATCAAATCGCCACCAGCCAGGTGGCAAGTGCGCAGGCCCAGGTTCAGGCAAATCTTGCTGGCGGTAGTGATGCCGCGCTGGCCGGGGCCGCGCTGGAGCAGGCGATTGCAGGGGTACAGGTCGCACAGGTCAGGCTGGCGCAGGGTCGGGTGCTTGCGCCCAGCAAAGGTGTGCTCATCGCGCGCAGCGTGGAGGTTGGCGACATCGTGCAGCCCGGCAAAGCGCTGATGGTATTTGCCGCAAGCGGTCATACCCAGATATCGGTTCAGCTCGACGAAAAAAACCTGGCGAAAATCGCGCCGGGGCTAAAAGCCTATGCATCTGCCGATGCATTTCCCAGCCATCGTTTTGATGCCGTCGTTGCCTACATCAATCCTGGCGTCGATGCCACACGCGGCGCCGTCGAGGTAAAACTCGACGTGACCGACCCGCCAGCGTATCTACGACAGGACATGACCGTGTCGGTCGACATCGAAACGGCACGCCGCACCGCAACGCTGGTCATTGCCAGCAATACGGTGGAAGACGCGACAAGCGAAAGACCATGGGTGCTGGTGGTGCGCAACAGCCGCACCGTCAAACAGTTCGTCAGACTCGGCCTGCGCGGCAACACACGGGTCGAAGTGCTCGATGGTCTTGCTGCGGGTGAAGGCGTCGTGCCGGTTGCCAAGGTCGGCGTCAAGGCCGGCCAGCGTGTGCGGGCCGACGTCGTTGCCATGCCGCCGGCTACTCCGTGAATCCGCTGCTACCGTTCGAATGGGTTCTGGCCACCCGGTTCATGCGTGAGGGTTTTCTGCAAACGCTTTTCATCATCGCGGGTGTGGCGCTCGGTGTCTCGGTGATTGTCTTCATGTCAGCGTTGCTCGGCGGTCTGCAAGGCAGCATCTTCAAGACATTGCTGGACTACCAGCCGCAAATCGTCATTTCCCCACCTGATGAAGCGCCGCGCGTACTGCGCCGGGGCGGAGACGCTGAAATGGCGACATTGCTCCAGCCTCGCGCGCAGCGCCCGCGTTCGATCGACCAATGGCAAAAACTGCGGGACAACACGCTCGCCATTCCCGGTGTCCTGGTGGTGGCGCCGGTGGTCGAAGGCGCTGCCTTCATCCTGCGCGGCGACGCCATCAGCGGGGTGGGCGTTCGCGGCATCGAACCCGACAGCTATCTGCGCCTGATCGCCTTGAAAGAAAAAATCATCGCAGGAAGTGCCGGCATCGCCAGCACCGATATCGTGATCGGGGCGAAGCTGGCCAAAGACCTCGGCGTATGGACCGGGGACAAACTGACGATACAGGCGGCCTCGGGTGCGTCCAGCGTATTGTTCGTATCCGGCATCTTCGACTTCGGCAACCAGGCGCAGAACACCGGCATCGTCTACATGGCGCTGCGCACGGCACAAAGTCTGCTCGGCTTGCCCGGCGGCGCCACCAGCCTGCAGGTCAAGGTGACAGAGCCGTTTGAGGCGGAAACACTGGCGGCGCAGATCGCAGCCCAGCCCGGCATCAAGGTAGAAAGCTGGATCAAGACAAACGCAGAATTTTTCAAGGCGCTCTCCGGACAGACGCTGACATTTTTCATGATTCGCCTGTTTGTCGGCATCACGGCCGCGCTTGGTATTGCCAGCGTGCTGGTCGTGTCGGTCGTACAAAAATCCAAGGAAATCGGCATCCTGCGGGCGACCGGCACTACCCGCGGCCAGATACTGCGGGTGTTCCTGCTGCAAGGCGCGATCTTCGGTTTTCTGGGTTCGCTGCTGGGCTCGCTGATGGGTTGGGGTTTTCTGTCTGCGTGGCGAGGCTATGCCAGAAACGACGAAGGCGTTCCCTTCTTCACGCTCGATGTCGGGCCCATGCTGTTCATCTATGTCGCGATCGGGGCAACACTGGTGGGAACCTTGTCCGCCTTGTTCCCGGCGCAGCGTGCAGCGCGCCTCGACCCTGCGGTGGCCATCCGTGGATGATCGCACCATCGACGCTGCCGACATACCGACCCTGCGGCTTGAGGGCATCTGCAAATCCTACGGCGTCGGCACGGCACATGTTACCGAGGTGCTGCACGGAATTGACCTGACCCTGCGGCGCGGTGACTTTGCTGCGCTGGTCGGTCCATCCGGGTCCGGCAAAAGCACCTTGCTCAATCTGATCGGCCTGCTCGACAAACCGAGTGCCGGCAAATTGTTCTTGATCGGGCGAGAAGCCGAAAACCTGGCTGACGAAGCACTGACGCGTCTTCGGGGTAATGCGATCGGGTTTGTGTTTCAGTTCCATAACCTGCTGCCCGCTTTTACCGCCGTCGAAAACGTCATGCTGCCGCTGCTGGCTGCGCGCGGCAGGCCGGATGCCGCAATGCGCGCACGCGCTGAAGAACTGATCGATGCCGTCGGCCTCACCCCGTGGGGTCATCACCTCGCCAATGATTTATCCGGCGGGCAGCAACAGCGTGTGGCGATTGCCCGGGCACTGGTGATGCAGCCTGCGCTGGTCCTGGCTGACGAGCCCACCGGCAACCTCGACACGCAATCGGCCGATACGATCTTCGACCTGATGCGCAGTGTCCAGCAAAAGAGCGGTACCACGTTCCTGATCGTTACCCACGACCCCCGGCTTGCCAGTCGCTGCGACCGCATCATCGAAATGATCGATGGCAGGATTGCATTCGACCGGCCTAATATTGCCACGCACGGCGACGCCAATGCGGCCAACTGACGTTACCACGCCGCCGAAAAAAGAAACCGTCAGCGCGATAATCCGTCCGGCATCACCTACTTTTGTTCGACTTCCTTGAACTCCGCATCGACTGCCTCACCGCTGTTGTCGCCATTCGTGCGCGCCTGGCCAGGCTGGTCAGACGGCGCTCCTGTCGGATCCGGTTTGACGGCTGCTTGCGCTTCGAGCTTTTTCGCTTTTTCGTCCAGCGACGCCGACTGCGCCTGAATTGCGGACGCGTCGTTACCTTCGATCGCCTTGCTCAGAGAAAGAAAATCCGCCTCGAAGCCAGAAATCGTTGCTGCATCGAGCTTGGAGCCCAGCGCGGCAATCGTCTTGCGCACGTCGTGAATCAGCGCATCGCCTTTGTTGCGCGCTTCGGCAAGCGCATGGAGACGCTTGTCTTCGTCGACATTTGCTTCGGCGTCCTGAACCATGCGCTGGATTTCCTGTTCGGTGAGTCCGGAATTTGCCTTGATGGTGATCCTGTTTTCTTTTCCAGAGGCCTTGTCCTTGGCGCCGACATGCAGGATGCCGTTTGCATCGATGTCGAACGTCACATCGATCTGCGGTGTACCGCGGGCCGCCGGCGGTATGCCTTCCAGGTTGAACTCGCCCAAGGCCTTGTTCGAAGTGGCCATCTCGCGCTCGCCCTGAAAGACCTTGATCGTCACTGCAGGTTGATTGTCATCGGCGGTCGAAAACACCTGACTGAACTTGGTTGGAATCGTGGTGTTCTTCTTGATCATCTTGGTCATGACGCCGCCCATGGTCTCGATACCGAGCGACAGCGGCGTGACATCCAGCAGCAGCAGATCCTTGCGGTCGCCGGAAAGCACCGCGCCCTGGATGGCCGCTCCCACGGCGACGGCTTCGTCCGGATTGACATCCTTGCGCGGGTCCTTGCCAAAGAATTGCGTGACTTTTTCCTGGACCATCGGCATGCGAGTCATGCCGCCGACGAGAATGATGTCGTCGATCTGGTCGATCTTCAGGCCGGCGTCAGCCAAAGCGGTGCGGCATGGCTCGATCGTCCTGGCGATCAATGCCTCGACCAGTGACTCGAGTTTTGCACGTGTCATCTTGATATTGAGATGAATCGGCGCGCCATTTGCCATGGCGATATAAGGCTCGTTGACTTCCGTCTGCTGGGTCGATGAGAGTTCGATCTTGGCCCGCTCGGCCGAGGCCTTGATCCGCTGCAGCGCGATCGCATCCTTGCCGAGGTCGATGCCATTGATCTTCTTGAACTCGCCGAGTATGAAATCAATGATGCATTGATCGAAATCTTCCCCGCCGAGAAAAGTGTCGCCGTTGGTCGACAAGACCTCGAACTGCTTTTCGCCGCCGGTGCTGGATATTTCAATGATGGAGATATCGAAGGTACCGCCGCCGAGGTCGTAGACAGCGATCTTTCGATCCTCCTTTTCGGTCTTGTCGAGACCGAACGCAAGCGCCGCTGCAGTGGGTTCATTGATGATGCGTTTGACTTCAAGACCGGCGATGCGCCCGGCATCCTTCGTCGCCTGGCGTTGCGCGTCGTTGAAATAGGCAGGAACGGTAATGACCGCCTCCGTGACCGGTTCTCCAAGATAATCTTCCGCAGTCTTCTTCATCTTGCGCAGGATTTCAGCCGATATCTGCGGCGGCGCCATTTGCTTGCCCCGTATGCTGATCCATGCATCGCCGTTTGCCGCGTTGACGATCTCGTAGGCCATCAGTGCAAGGTCCTTCTGCACTTCCTTTTCGGCGAATTTCCTGCCGATCAAGCGTTTGGTGGCATACAACGTGTTTTTGGAATTCGTCACTGCCTGCCGCTTTGCCGGCGCACCGACCAGTATCTCGCCATCTTCCTGATAAGCAACAATGGAAGGCGTTGTTCGTGCGCCTTCGGCGTTTTCTATCACTTTCGGGCGGCCATTTTCCATGACGGCCACGCAGGAGTTGGTGGTGCCCAGATCGATTCCGATAATTTTGCTCATGCTGTGTCCTTGGTTGATTGTTAGCCATGTCGAAAGACATATATAACGATCATGCGAGAGTGCCGGCCGCATGTCTTCCATAAATGCACGGTCTACACCACAAGAAAATTGTTTCATCAGTTAAAAGTGTTTCCTACTCAATTCCAGCCAGCCAGCCACCAGGCAGGCAGGCAGGCCGGTGCCATGTTCGTGCAGCATGCCGTCTCTGTACCAAACGACGCGCGATCCGATCACGGCGTCCCATTCAAGAATCCATCTGTCCGGCGTAAAACGCTTGATTGACGATTACAGACATTCGGGCGATTTTGAAAGCCGGCAGGTGATATTGGGGTAATGATGTCCTACTACCGCATTTTCGTTGCAAGGACCGGGTCGCCGCCGGAGATCAATTCTGGAGCCGTTGCTCACGATCCTTTCTCCACCTTTCGCTCATCATCACAGGAGTAATCAAGCATGGTCAAATCCGACAACACACTGCAAACCGATGTAAGCCGCGAACTTTCATGGGAGCCGACAGTTCCTGCTGCGTCGATCGGCGTCGAGGTCGCAAAAGGCATCGTGACGCTTGCCGGCAAGGTCGATACATTCTGGGAGATGCATTGCGCAGAAGCCGCTGCCCAGCGCGTTGCGGGTGTCAAAGGCGTTGTGATGGAACTTTCACTATCAGCGAGCGCCGCCAATACGCGCACGGATGCCGACATCGCGAGTTCCGCGCGCAATGCACTTGGCTATCTATTGCCGCTCTCAAGTGACAATGTCATGATCGAAGTCCACAAAGGCGCGGTCACGCTTTCCGGTACGGTCGAATGGGGTTTTCAGAAATTCGAGGCACAGACGGTCATCGGCCGTCTGAGCGGGGTGACGAACGTCATCTCCCACATCACGGTGCGTCCGCATGCCGACAGGTTGGTCGTGAAGGAAGATATCGAAGCCGCATTGTTGCGACAGGCACAAAAGGAAAGTGACGGCGTCACGGTGTCGGTTTCCGGAAGCGAAGTAACCCTCACGGGGCAGGTCCACTCATGGGCGGAAAAACTGGCAGCGTCGTCTGCAGCATGGTGCGCACCGGGTGTCACGCAGGTCAGGGATTCTTTGGTCATCAGATAACCCAGGATGACTGCTGCACTGCGCTAAGAAATTCGAGGATTCAAGCGTCTTGCTTGAATTCTCCGTACTTGCGCATTGATTGGTAATTTGTTCGCCGGAATGTCTCGATAGTGCAAATAAGTACCATTGCACCTTTGACCACCTTGAAGCCATCAGGATCGAGAGCCAATCATCATCAATAGCGCAGACCAACAGCACATCCTGATCCGATCCCTGAGCACGCGTCTTGCAGATGGGGGGGCGGGAAGCGGGTCTGCCCAGTCCATCGTCGAATGCTTTGAAACCCACCTGTCCTGGGTCTTGGTGGCCGGTGGCTTCGCTTACAAGATTAAAAAAGCATTGCGCTTCGATTTCGTCGATTTTTCAACGCTCGCCGCACGCCGTTTTTTTTGCGATGCGGAGTTGCAGCTCAATCGACGGCTTGCGCCCGAACTCTATCTTTCCGTTGAAGCCATCACGGGCAGTGCGGAGCAGCCGCAGATCGGCGGCAGCGGCGAGATTATCGATTATCTCGTCAAGATGCGGGCGTTCGACCAGGCTGCTCTCTGGACCGGGCGGGTGGCGGATCGATCGCTTTCGACGGCCGAAGTCGATGCTTTGGCCAGGCAGATCGCATGCTTTCACCTGACAACGGACCGGGCGCCGCTGTACAGTACATGGGCCAACGCGCAGACGGTCGAACAAACCGCTGATGAAAATCTGAGCGCATTGTCGAAGCTCGCACAGGGAAAGAATGCAGTGGGCATGGTCAAGAAACTGGTGAAATGGCAGCATGATCGACACGCCGCGCTCGGCCAGGTTTTCGATGAACGGAAAGAGCGGGGATTCGTCAGGGAATGTCATGGCGATCTACATGCCGGCAACGTGATGACGCTGAATGATCAGGTTTTCGCCTTTGATTGCATCGAATTCAGTGACACCTTACGATGGATCGACGTGATGAGCGATATCGCGTTCATCAACATGGATCTTGAATGCCTGGGTTTGCCAGCCATGGCGGCGCGCCTGCTCGACGGCTACCTGTCGGAGACGGGTGATTACGCCGGCTTGGCGGTGCTGCGGTACTACCGGGTGGAGCGCGCCCTGGTTCGTGCAAGGGTCAGCCTCCTCCACGCGGCGCAACATCGAGTGGCGCCTCAGCTGGGTTCGGTGGCGGCCAAAGGCGGTGGAGCACGCAGTACGGACACCGCCCTGGTAATGGCGTTGCGATACCTGAAATTTTCGATACGCGCCATTGCGCGGCCAGCCACCGCGATCATGATCACGCATGGGCTTTCAGGAAGTGGGAAATCGACGTTTTCGCAATGCTTGCTTGAACTGACCAGCGCCATTCGTCTGCGCTCCGATATCGAGCGCAAGCGGCTTCATGGAATCGTGGATCCTTACAGAAATGTTGTTCCTGTTGAGCGCGGCCTGTACACCACTGCGGCAAGCGAGGCGACCTACACGCAGCTGCTGGCGCTGGCGCGGCAGGTCGTTGCAGCCGGCTACCCGGTCATCATCGATGCAGCGTTTCTGAAGAAGCGGCAGCGGATCGCATTTCGCCTGCTCGCTGCAGAGCTCGGCGTGCCTTTTTTCCTGTTCGACCTGCGCGCACCAGTCGATACGCTGCGGCGCAGGCTTACGGCCCGCCAGCATTTGCAACACCATGCATCAGATGCTGATCTGGCAGTGCTCGAGCATCAAATCGCCACCGGAGAACCGCTGGCTCAAGAAGAGGCGGAAGGCATGATCGCAGTCGACGGCGACGCACGGTTCGACCCGGTTGACGTGGCGGGCTCGTGCGCGACCGTGCTGCAAAAATTGGAAATTGCCAGGCCTGCAGTTTGACGCGGCATTCTGCGTACACCATCGCTTGAAGTCTTGCCCTCGAATATCGTCGCGATCGAAAAAACAATTCGATTGCTCGTTGAGAGCGGGACTACCCCAGCAGTTAAACCTCGCCGATCGTTCGATCATGCCATTAGAATGCGGGTGTTACCACCAGGCGAAACCCGAGGAGACATCATGGCAACAAGAACCGAGCAAAACAGACTGCCAGCGCAAGCTGAAAAACTTTCAGAGAACTTTCATGGTTTTCTCGAAGTGGCTCCCGATGCAGTTGCGGTCGTTGATAAACTGCGCAAAATCGTTCAGTTCAACGGACAGGCTGAACTTCTTTTCTGGTTACGATCGGGAGGAAGTGTTGGCTTTTCTATATAGCCGTGAGCACGAACTACGCGTAGACCAGTCCACGGAACCTCGTGCATCTGCATTCGGGGACGGTGACCGCCGTTAGTGAGGGTCAGGGCCGCGGAAGCCTATTTACAGTGTGCTTGCCGTTGGCGGGAGAAAGTTTATTAGTTGGTCCCCATGAAACATCAACCGACCCAGCACGTCGGCAAATCAGGTAACACTTCTCGCTTTAGCTTTCGTAACCGGAAGACCGCACTTTGAATCTGACGACGGCGAACATGCTGCCAGCGTAGTGGCGGCGTGCCGACAAACCGTTTGAATACCGTTGTAAAATGTGCCTGGCTCAGAAAGCCGAAACTCAGCGCCACATCAACGATAGGAATGTCCGAAGTTAGTAGCAGTACCTGTGCTTCTTCTACTTTACGCCGCAGCACGTAATCATGTGGCCGCATGCCCGTCGCCGTGCGAAACTGACCCGCGAAATGCATCGGGCTAAAGCCTGCGGCTTTTGACAATTCCATCAACGTGACGTGGTCAGCGAGATGGGCTTCGATGTAGACGACCACCCGCTGCAGTCGCCAAAGCTGTAACGGGACCGGTACCGTCGTTGCAATGGACTTGTGATTGACCGGAAGTGACGCATCGGGCTTACCGAACTGGGTACGAAGTGGCATCTTGTTTTTTCTCGGGTTTTTGGCCATTCAATGCGCGTTTTGTCGCATTAAATGAAGTAAATCAGAGCTTACGGCATTGGCACTCGTCATGGCCATAAACGCCGACGCGAAGGTTGACTTAGTGGCTCGATAAGTGCGGCAGGTACCTTAACTGACGTGGTCCTGGTTCATGGAATTTGTGGCAAAAATTTGCAGGATCGTCTGGACGGTCTGGCTGCAAGCCGGAGTCCGCATGCTTTAGAGGGAATGGATGGACGAATTGACAGCGCAACTGCAGAGACAGTTACTTGCATGCGCGGGGCAGGCGCCAGCAGAAGCGGTCGATTTCACGATCAGGCTGTGGGAAGCACTTGCCGCCCGCCTGATACCCATCATCGGGGATGATGGCTTTCGATCCCTGCTTCAACGCAGCCTTCATCTGACCAGCAAAACTTTTCCGTGGCTGGCGATGGATCTGAGCGCATGGGATCACTCCAAGCGCTTCTCAGGGCTCAGGGCCAATCTTCATTGTAGAAACCCGGGTGAGGCTGCTGGTGCGGGCCTTGCGTTGCTCACTACCTTTGTAGAAACCTTGGTCGCGCTGCTGGGCGGGCCGGTCGTAAGTAATTTATTGCGGTCGGCATGGGGCGACCATATCGTCCAGCGATGGGGCAGCTCAACGGATTCCTAGGGAGATGCGGATCAATTCCCGGAACACTGACATGATCGCCGTGTCGTAGCGTTGATACCCACCCACGCTGCCCGCATGCTGCGCACGTACGTCGCCCAGCAATGCTTCGGTTTGTCCGACGAAGGCATCGAGGACGCGATCTACGACAGTCAGGCGATCCGCGATTTTGTCGGGGTTGATCCGAACTGGGGCGCCGCGCCCGATGCCACCACGTTTGGCAAATTTCGCCATCTGCTTGAGGCACATGACCTGACCCGACAGATCTTCGAGACCATCGATGCGCATCTGGCCTCGCAGGGCCTGATGATGCGGGAACGGACGATCGTCGATGCAACCTTGATCGCCGTGCCGCCATCGACCAAGAACCAGGACAAACAACGCGACCCGGAGATGCGCCAGTCGAAGAAGGGCAACGATTGGCATTTCGGAATGAAGGCGCATATCGGTGCTGATGCGGCCTCCGGTTTGGTGTACACGCTCGTCGGCACGGCTGGCAACGTCGCCGACGTCACGCAAGCGCGTGCCCTGTTATACGGTGAGGAGACCGTTGTTCTCGCCGACGCCGGTTACCAGGGCGTGGAAAAGCGCATCGAGAATCAGGGGCGTGCAGTGCAGTGGCACGTGGCGATGAAACGTACGCTGCGCCGCGCGCTGCCCAACACGAAGCTGGGCCGCTTGCGCGAGAAGCTCGAAGTCGTCAAAGCAAGTGTTCGGGCCAGAGTCGAACACCCTTTCCACGTCATCAAGAACCTGTTCCATCACCGGAAAACGCGTTACCGCCGGCTGGCGAAGAACATGGCGCAGCTGTTCACCCTGTTCGGTCTGGCCAATCGGGTGCTGGCGGGACGGCGATTTGCCCTGCCAGCGACGCGACGAAATTGTTGACGCTCGCGCAGCGGGGGCAGGTTCTTGCCGATGCAACCAGCGCAATGACGACCACAATGGACGGCGTGCGATCCATGCATCTTGTAATCCAACGGCAATCAAAGTGATGCAAGCCGCTACGTCCGATTGAATTCAGGAATTGATCGGTGCTTTCCTAGCCCTTGGTAGTAACGGTTAACTTGCAATAAAAAAAATTGACGCACGTAGCCTTTATAGCCACTCTTTGTAAATTTGATCGTAAAAACAGGTGCACTAAGTGTTGCAACACTCTCATACAGGTATGTTTGCGCGCATACCTGGCGAGAGTTTTGTTATCTTTGGAGCCCATGATTTTAGTGCACGGACATTAGCGCCGTCCCGGCTACGGCAAGGATTTATTGGTCTACTTCGGACCGAAGTTCAGACTGACAGCAAGACGACGCGTTTACGCTAGCAATCTCGCAACTGGCACACTCCGATATGCGTTCGTGGCCTGTAGAAGCGATTGCATCTGTGTGAGGAAGCCTCGCAGAAACACGATGTCCGGGGCTGGACTTTGCAATACACGGAACTGGCTTCTGCTCCATTTCCTATATGTCGTCGTCGTGTTAAGCGGACTGTCAGACAGACAGGACCGCTCGCTCGCCCGATCTTGACCAATCATTCCCGACCTGGATATGACATGACTAAACCTCGCACTGGACAAGCTCCGCCGCCACTTGGCCGCGACGAATTCCATCTTCAATTTCGACGCTCGTACATCGATCCCTCCTTCAAAGATATCGAGGAAGCCCTATCGAAAGTCGAGCAAGTCGCATGGACCAATTATGTTGAGGGGCACAAAGCGCCAATTACCGAAAAAGCAGGCTCCGGCTTTGCGGATCCTGACTATGACCTTTCGGTAGAGTGGAAGGCAACCAGCAACCGCCTTGCCATGCTAGATCAGCAACAAAAGGCTTCTGGCACTCCCTCGCGTGTACTGCTCATTTGCGGATCTGCCCGTAATGACGGTAGTTGCCCGGGAGAAATATCGAAAACGTGGCGACTGACGATGTTGGCCCAGCAAATTTTGCAGGCTGAGCAGATTGAAGTAGACGTTCTTGACCTGAGCTTACTGATATCTGATTACGACAAGCATATTCATCCCTGCAAGGGCTGCGCTTCTACAGCAATGCCCCTTTGTCACTGGCCTTGCAGTTGCTATCCGAACCACGGCCAGCGGCAAACTAACGATTGGATGGCTGAGATTTACGAGAAGTGGGTAAGTGCCCATGCCGTCATCATCCTTACACCTGTCTATTGGTACCAAACACCAAGTGTTCTCAAGCTGATGATTGATCGGCTAGTGTGCGCAGATGGTGGCAATCCCGACCCGACCTCCACTAATGGTAAAGATGCCGAGAAGGCGAAGGGAATCGAGCTTGCGGGATGGGATTACCCAAAGCATTTGGCGGGCAGAGCCTACGGCTTGGTTGTACACGGCGACGTCGCCGGAATCGAGGGTGTGCGACGCAGTTTGTCTGACTGGCTAGACTGGATGGGACTGATCGACGCGGGCGCTGGCGCACGGCTCGACCGATTTATTGGCTACTACGAATCGTACGCTGAAAGCCACGCCGCTCTAGACCGCGATTTGGCAGTCCAAGAAGAAGTGCGAAATGTAGCGCGCGCAGTGAGCGAAGCAGTACATGAACTCAGGCAAGGAACGCTAAGCCAGCCAGATATTGGACTTAAAAAACCTCGCCCGAAGTAGAAGTCCACGATGATGCTCGTGGAGTCGCGCTCGCACGCAAAACCCAGATATGCACTCTGTTTTATCGCGCCCGTGGGAGGTTCAAGAACTGCCAGCACGTTTCGATCACTGTGGCGAAGCGTTGGCGCCAGAGGATGCCCAAGTGGCGCAACGTCGGCAGGTGTTGGATGTACCGGTCACGGCGCTTGACGTCATTGAACACCGCACGCTGCTGCGGGCGCTGGGCGTGCATCTGACCCAAGGGCAACTGCTGCCATTTGCCCGCGTGTCACAGTTAATTCAGGATTTGTATTCCATCACCGTGCCGGCGAGCACATTGGCGGCGTGGGTCGTTGAAGCACGGGTCGCGTCGCAGGCCACGGCCGATGACATTGCCGACCATTTAGCTCACGCGCCGGTAGCGCATGCCGACGAATCGGGCCTGCGCGTACAAGGAAAACTGCATTGGCTTCACATGGCTGACGCCAACCGACTACCGATTGCTAATCCTGCTTGCGAATAATGCCGGCACCGTACTAAGCAGCCCGCAACTGTTGCGCGAAGTGTGGCGGCCGGCACACACCGAGAGCAGCCACTACCTGCGCGTGTACATGGGACATTTGCGACAGAAACCGGAAGACGTTTCGGCGCAGCCGCGTTATCTTCTGACTGAATCCGAAGTCAGCTACCGACAGTTTCTTCCGTTGTAAATTTGAGCGGCGCAGCGTGCGACCCGCCGCTTGCGAATCCCGCGCTACCTGCCGGACCCTTCGTCGGGCTGCTTTAGCTGCGTGGCGCTGCTGGCCCGATCAAGGCGTTCCTGCGGCTTGCTTCGCCCTTGCCGTTTCGATTGCAAGGCTATGCAAGCAACTGCACAACTGCACAACTGCACGACTGCTCAACGGCTCAACTGCTCTGGTTTTCTGGACCGATTCCAAACTCATTGCTGCAACCGATTCGAGTGCAAGATTTTCCATTCCGGAGAACGCGGTGCTTCTGACCAGGACGATTGGGCCGAAATCATCGGTTGATCAGCGTCTTACGAAGTTACTTACTTATACCCAGACTTTCCAAAGACTTTGGCTCTCCGCTCTTCCTGCCATTTGTCGCCATGCGTTGCGCTGCCATTTGCTCATAAGCAGCTTTGCGAACGCGCATGATGGACCCAAGCGGCCGGTGCGCTGCCAGGCCGTGCCACGGGCTGAATGAAAGTCCCTCGTCGAGCGCGGCTTCTCGTTCCGCGTTCCAGGCCGGTTGCGGGGCGGCCGTAATTCTTGCGACTGCGATGTACGGGCTAATGTCCTCCGGCCACATAACCGATGCATCCTCTATTGGCATTTTATCGAGGTCGCTACAAAGCTGGACCCGCAGTTCCCACTCGCCGCCCTGACCGTTGAAATGCGACACGATCGCTTCGCGCAGACCATTAGGCTTATCCTGTAAATCGACCGCTGCCTTGGTCAGCACGGTCAGGCTCGGCGACACAGGCACTACGGAAACCTTGCACATGTATTGCCCGTAAAGCATGGGCGCTTGGCTATAAAACGTCTCACCCAAGATATTGGTTTCCGGCTGTCCACCCAAACTGATGACAGTGGCGCTTTGCCCGCCAAAAGTTTCGATGATTTTTTCCGTACCGCGTGCAACCGCTGAAAACGCCTTCTTGAGACCCTCGGCTTTGTCGGTCGTTGCAGCTAGCAATTTCAGACTTTTCAAAAAACTTTTCGCGTCGGATTTCAAGAACGCCGGACCGTTCACCATTACGAAATCCTGCGTGCAATCGTCCTCAGAACCGGATAGACGCTCGCCTTCCACACCGATGATCTTGATCGCCAAGCCGCGTGGCGTGGAAACGTTGTCGTCAAGAATATCTCCAGGAATTGTTGACAGGCGCATGACTACGTCATAGCTACCCGCTTTCGCAAACAAGCCTTGTGCGAGCGCCGGCGGCAACCCGTCCGCGACCTGCATCCTTGCAACCAGAAGGCCGTGGCTTTTCGCGTGAACGCTGCGCACGCCGCGCCCGTAATCGCGAGTAGTCGTGGCAGTGATCTGCTTCATGATTGTGATCAGTCCAGCGGTGGTCTCTACCTCATCCACTTCAGGCTGCTCGACCGTCGGATCGTATGGCAACGGTTTGTACGCAGTTCGACTCATCAAAGATTCTCCTCAATGTATGGTTCAGTGGCCAGCGCGGCAAGGTCATGCGCACGGCTATCGCCGCGTGGCCTCGTCGAATTATTTACCGGGCTTTAAAACAACCTTTGTCCAGCCATTCGTGCGCTTGTCAAAGTTCTCGTAGGCCCCCGGCGCATCCGCCAGTGCCAGCTCATGCGAGATGATCATCGAAGGTTTGGCCTTGCCCACATGAATCAGGTTGCACAGCTTGCGGTTATAAGCCTTCACATTTGCCTGGCCAGTTGCAATGCGCTGGCCCTTGAACCAGAATTTTCCGAAATCGAAGGCCATTTGGCCTTCCTTGGCCAACAGGTCTTGGGCGCCCGGATCGGCTGGCAGAAATACGCCGACGACACCGATGCCACCGGTCGGCTTGACGATTTGCACGAGATTGTTCATCGTCAGGTTAGGTACTTCCTTGCCATGTGTGTTGCAGCACTGGTAGCCGACGCATTCGCAACCCCGATCGGCGCCTTGGCCGCCCGTCAGGTTCATGATTTCTTCCACGCCGCCGCCTTCGATATCGTCAATCGGTGTTGCACCAATTTTTTCAGCCAGCTTCAGCCGATCTTTGTGTGTGTCGACGACAAAAACCTGACTTGCGCCTTTTAAGAAAGACGAGCTCGCTGCCATAAGGCCCACCGGTCCGGCACCATAGATGACGACAGTGTCGCCTGGTTTCACGTTGGCGAGTTCTGTTGCGTGATAGCCGGTCGCAAAAATATCCGACAGCATCACGTAATCATTTTCTTTTTCCTTTGCATCTTCGGGCAGTACCAAGCAATTGAAGTCGCCATACGGCACACGCAACAACTCGGCCTGGCCGCCGCTGTACGGCCCCATGCCGGCAAAGCCATAGGCGCCGCCGGCGGAACCGGGGTTGACCGTCAGGCAGTAGCCGGTAAAACCGCGCTCGCAATTTTCGCAAAAACCGCAACCGATATTGAATGGAAGACACACCATGTCGCCGACCTTTACACGGTCGACTGCCTTGCCTACCTCAATCACCTCGCCCAAGTTTTCATGGCCAAGAATACGACCACTTTCCATATCGGTACGACCTTCATACATGTGCAAGTCGGAGCCGCAGATGTTAGTGGTTGTAATCTTCACCAGAACGTCGGTGGCCTTTTCGATTTTTGCATCCGGCACCTCCTTGACCTCGACGTCGCGCGGGCCGTTATAAACGAGTGCTTTCATAGGAAATCCTTTCAGAAGTTTTGAGCGGGTCGCGGCTGGCAGATAAATCTAACAAGCGCGTCGGTGTTCAAACGTGGTGCAATCGCCTGAGCAAATTACACGCGCTTTTGTGCTTCGGTCCGGCGCGATGCCTTGAAGCCGGCACTTTTCTGCCATAGATATCTATTCAAATTGTATTTGGACGGCCTCGTACATCTCGCACCAGGCACGCCGGTACCTGACAGTTGAACGGCGCGGACCAAACATAAAACAAGTTTAAGGAACGTCAGAATGTTTGGGGAGAAGCTTGGGGAGACACGTAGATTAGACAACCAAGGTTTGCTTGTATGTTCGATGACACGCATTGTGTGCCGTACTTAGCTAGTCGCTCCTGAAAAATCCCGGGCATCAACAGGCAACGCGATTATGGGTTCCTGATTTCACTTTATCCATCAGCATGCGCAGGTTGTGGCCGGCACCGCAGAGCACGGCATGCACAGCGTCGCCGAGTGCGCCATTTAGCCAGTTCCGGTCGAGCTTACCTCCGGTTTTCATGTGGCCGATGGTCGGCTCGATTGCGCTGCGCCGGTGGATCATGGCCTTGATGGTGCGCGTCACACCGCGTTTATGACCTGACCCCCAGATCGTCGCGCCCTCGATCTCGGCACCGCGATAGCCGCGCTCGACGATCGCCACGGCAGGCTTCACTGTCTTTTGAAAATGCACGATTGTCCATGCGCCGACCAGAGTGGCGTCGACGATCGTCCCCTCGCGTATCATCAACCCCTGGGCGGCCAGATGCGCGTTGATGGCCTCGAAGTCTTCGGCGGTGAACGCCTTGATCAGGATCCCTCTAGAACAAGCCCACTTTGAACACTCTGGCTGCCTAACGCAATACATGCTCACGCATGCTGCTCGCAACGCGTGCTGCCACTGCGTCCTTGAAGGTGCGTTTTAGAAGTGTGCGTTTCCGATGCTTTGCTACGATTGAGTTTAAAGGGCGACGCGGTAATGGGCATTCAAGTATAAAAAAACATGACGATTCACGTTTCCCGTACATTTTTTCCCAGAAACCGTTGTAATTAAAAACCATTCGCCTGCCCACATCCTCGTTGTCGCTGGACAGTTGCGAAGCCGTGGTCACACCGTAAATTCGTTCGATTCCTACAGAGCGTGCAAATCCTGTGAGTGCGGCCATGAGCATCGCGCTGGGATCAACTTCACAGCAAAGACGGCAAGTTTCCCTAATATTCTCGGTCCCTGTCAGTCCTTGGACTCTTCCAACAAATAGTACAGTTCCAATGGACTCACCAAAACAACACGATGGGGCAATCGAAAACGACAGGATGAACACGCGTTCAGCGTCGACATTCAGGACTAACGCAAGGTCGCCTTCCTGATCGTCGGGAGCTGGGAAAGTCAAACTAATCGAAATTTTCTTTTCTGCAACTTCCCGCTCCCACAATATTGGAGGACGATGCACCAGTCTTGAGAGAACCTGCGGATGCATACGGGCCAGAAGAAACTCGTAATGGTAAAGAAGTGCGACGAGGCGATCATTCGGCGTGCAATCCAGGTGCAAATATTTGTGCAGGTGTTTCAATACGATTCGTGGACGGGTGACCCAAATCTTCCACAGGGATGAAGACATAAAAAGCTGGAAAAGTCGCAGTTGTGCGCGCGGACTAAGAAGCATGCGACAGGCTCCTCGCGCGACATTTACCGTTACGTCCAGCTGCGTCTTATATTGTAAAAAAATTTGTCGTCTCCGAAATGGCCTGTTGTCGCATGCAGAGGCGCCGCCGCATTGTCTTTCATAATATGAACGACTAAAGTTAGTAAATTAGAAACTTTTTATTGCGCCTCAGGGTAACATACAGCCTCAAGAGGTTGTCGCCATTTGATCAATCGGCAAGAAATCTGCGGTGTATGGCTGTTACTTTTCGCGGTTTGTGTTTTCAGCCTTGCCCCGCGCAAAGATAAGGATGTAAACACAGATATGGGGCGGTCCCAGGCACAGTTCGCAGAGTTGATCGGTATTTCTACTCGTACGCTACAAGGCTGGGAGGCGGAACGGCGCGAACCGGACGGTCCGGCACGGGTACTGCTGCTGATTGCAAAGTATCAACCGAAGGCGATCAGCAAGGCATTTGATATGGCCAGGGAAGCTGGTTGAAATATATGCCGTTTGTGTGGTCTTGAACAACAGTGGCTAATGCGTTATCTTCGTTGCAGTTGCCGCTGTTGGGCTGTTCGGCCCGGTCATGAAAAAACATCGGGATTGACCGGAGACCGACGTCCATGCGCTGGGTAATTCAACTCCGATTCCATACCGAAGACACTACGTCTACCGTAAGTGTCCCTATCTAGTTCGGCGGAACGCTCCATCTGTATGGGGTATCTCCGTGCCCAAATCTGGAGTCAATCTCGTAGAGCTTTTTTGGCAGGCACCGGATCAGGCATGGCTTGACCGGAAGACTACTGCTGCCGGAATCGGCTACTCGCAACGCTGGCTGTCGCACAAGGCATTAATCGGGCACGTTCCGCCATTTGCCAGTACCCCCTCAGACACACATAAAAAAGCCCGCACATGGCGGGCCACCCTCTGAGGTGCACTGTCAATAGTGGACACTTCCGTTTCAAGCAACCAGCGCGGCTTTCCTGAAATTCTCAGCAAAGCGTGCCGGCGATTCGTAGCCGAGGCGCGAGTGGCGCCGCTGGCGGTTATAGAAGATCTCGATGTACTCCCGGATCGCCGACTCGGCATCTGCGCGCGTGGCATATCGATGATGATGAATCATCTCGTTTTTCATGCTCCCCCAGAAGCTTTCCATGGGCGCGTTGTCGTAACAGTTTCCCTTGCGCGACATGGAGGCGAGCATGCCGAATTGCTTGACGAGTTTCCGGTAGTCGTCGGCACAATATTGACTACCCCTATCCGAATGGTGGATCAACCCTGGCGGTGGCCGCTTGCTGCGCACCGCCCGCCATAGCGCCTGCGCCGTTAGTTCCTGCGTCATGCGGGTGCTGAGTGCGTAGCCAACGATCTCGCAGGTGAAGACGTCCTTGACGCCGGCCAGGTAGAGCCATCCTTCGTCAGTAGAAATGTATGTAATGTCGGTTACCCAGACTGCATTGGGCCGCGTCGGCGCGAACGTCTGATTCAACAAGTTTTCTGCCACCGGAAAGCTGTGCCTGGAATTCGTGGTGACCTTGAATTGACGCTTTTGCTTGCAGCGCAGGCCGAGCTCCCGCCGCAGCCGTACGACCCGATCTCGTCCGGTCGCAAAGCCTTGCGCCAGTAGCTCCGGCCACATGCGCAAAGGCCCGTAGGTTTCGCGAGTCTGAACATGGGCCGCCTTGATCGCAACCTTCAGTCGCTCATCGTTCTGAGCGCGCTGCGATGGCTTGCGCCCGGCCGCGGCATAGAAGCCGCTGCGCGAGACGTTGAAGACGCGGCACAACAAGGCCAGTGGGAAGTCGGGTCGCATGGCCTTCACTTGCGCGTACCGGGCAGCGACTCCCTGGCAAAGTACGCGGTGGCCTTTTTTAACACGTCTCGTTCCATGGTCGACTCGGCCAGATCCCTGCGCAGCATCCTGATTTCCGCTTCTAACTCCGGAACCGTTCGACCGCCGGGCGCCACGGCGCTCCCATTGCCACGCCTCGCGGCACTTACCCAATTCGCCAGCGTGCCCTTGGGCACCGAAAGGCGCTGCGCGCCTTCGTCCAGCGTCAGCCCCTGTGCCAGCACCAGCTTGACCGCCTCTGCCCGGAACTCCGGGGTGTATGTTGTCGATTTCATGAACTGTTCTCCCTTTGATGAGTTTATCAAACGGGAGTGTCCGAAAATGTCAGG
>JACMQD010000261.1 GCA_014377155.1 Herminiimonas sp. | reverse complement strand
TCATCAATGGAACGGTGACCACGATTGACGGCAATTGGGATGAGGAAGACGATGGCAATGATCAGGTAGTGCGAAGAACTTTATTATTGAAGAATGATGATTATTCGTTCATCGACGGTTTTATTTCCGCAGACGCATTAAGGTAATGAATTTTGGCGGGGATTACGGGGGTGTACGGGATTTTGTGTAAACGGGTTTTCGTTTAATTCCGCGACATCCGGTCATCGAACTGGATGGTGAAGCGGTTGAGCGCTCCTTTCCAGTCCCGTATTGGCATCGTCCACTTCTTGCTGATGTTGTTAAGCGCCAGGTAGAACAACTTGCTGACGGCTTCATCGGCGGGGAACGAGCTGCGCGTTTTGACGACCTTGCGCAGGCTCATGTTAATCGATTCAATGGCGTTCGTGATGTAGATGACCTTGCGGATCTCCGCCGGGTAGTCGAAGAACGGGATGATACGTTCCCAGTTGCGAGGGTGTAATTAATTTTGTGTAAACGGTCATCATTTCTCCTTGATGGTGGCAGTGTCCTGCCAAATGACCGTTTACACAAAATTAATTACACCCCCGGAAACAAGCTGCCGACCAGTTCGCCATCGTGTTCGGCGAGAGATTTACGAACGCGATTGACCAGGACCTCACCACGCGGTCCCTGCATACAAAATTCCCGACACGTCCCTGACATGAAGAAACTGTTTGACGAGAAAAACATACATGTCGCCTTTGAGATCAGCCTTATTCTCAAAGGCGCGTTTGCACTGACGGAAATCGCCGCGAGCATGTTCGCCTATGCCGTTACCACGCAATTCCTGCTCGACTTGGTGCAAGCCATCACACGGACAGAATTGACGGAGGACCCGCGCGACTTCGTTGCCAATTATCTGCTCCATGCCGCGCAAGGTCTGTCCGTTAGCGACCAACACTTCGCTGCCTTCTATTTGCTCAGCCACGGGGTCATCAAACTCTGGCTCATCATCGGTCTTTGGCAAAAGAAGCTGGGATACTATCCGGCCGCCATCGCGGTTTTCAGCTTGTTCATCCTGTATCAACTGTATCGATACAGCTTTACGCATTCGTTGTCGTTGCTGCTCATCACAGTATTGGATGTCGTCGTCCTTGGATTGACGTGGTTCGAATATCAGCATTTGCGCCGCATCTTGTCCAATGGACGGAAGTAGCTTGCCTCCAACCATGAGGCTGGACCAGGCTTGGTCGCGTGCGGTTTTTCCCGTTTCGCGAGCTGGCTCAAACTAGGCTCAATCAAATCAATGCCCTCAGCCCTCATTTTTTATACGCTTTTTTTCCTAGCGCTGGTCGTGGTTCCGTCGGGGCTAATTCTTGTCGTTCTCCTCTTTCTGGCGCACGAGCGCCGGCTCTGGCAACGCGTTACACCAGTGATCGAACCCCTTGGCGCAATGATCGCGCAATGGCCCGTAATTCTTAACCTTCGGAAACGCTTCCCGCGCACCGCAAGATTCCTGGTGCGTCGTATTAACCCATATGATCCTTGGGGTCTGCCGGGGACAGTCGCCGGCATCGGCATTCTTTTGGGACTGTGGTTCTTCCTTGGCGTGCTGCAAGACATCGTGGCAAAAGACCCGCTTGTGATACTGAACATCCGGTTACACAACACTGTGCCACTTTTTCGCAGCGCGGGGATGACATGGTTCATGCTCACGGTCACGCAATTTGGCAGCGGTATAGTTTTATCGCTTCTATGCCTGGGCATGGCCGCGCTTGCACTGGCACGCCGTCAGCGGCGTGCCGCGGCCACGTTCATGCTCGCGCTCGCGGGCACGGGCGTCCTCTCGGTAACGCTTAAAGCACTCTTTGGCTATGCACGACCGATTGATGCGATTATCAGCGTGCATGAAGCGAGCTTCCCATCAGGGCATATGCTGTCCGGTACAGTTGTATATGGATTGCTTGCAGCGCTTCTGCTAAGGAGCCAAGTGCGTCGCGGCACGCGCGCTGTGGGCGTAACGCTGTTGCTCCTTATCATCGTCGGCATCGGCCTCTCGCGACTTTACCTCGGCGTTCACTGGCCATCCGACCTTCTTGGCAGCCTCGCCTTAGCGCTCATGGTGCTAGCGTCCCTCCTCTTTTTCCTACATTACGATGCGCCTATCCGTTGGATCGACACATTCGAGATACCGTTTGGCATCCGCACTCTCCATATTGCAGGCAGTACCGTCCTACTCACTGCACTTGGCGCCGCTGCCGTGCTTACGATCCAGACGCAAATGGTTCCGATTGGTCCACCGCCAGCCTTACATTCGATCAATATCCAAGCTTTGCGCATATCTCTGCCATCGGACCTTCCTCTCGAATCGGAAGATCTTATCGGCGGTCGAATGGAACCGATCTCTCTGGTCTTTGTGGGCTCCGAAGAAGACCTTGTGGGGGCCTTTGCCCGTGCGGGATGGATGCGTGCTGACCTCCCAACACCTTTACGGGTTATACGGGAAGGACTTGCCGCATTGAGAAACCAGCCAGACCCTACAGGACCCGCAACGCCAGCCTTCGTCGCAGACCGGCCACAAAACCTCGCGTTTGAGAAACCGGAAACAGGCGCGGCAAGCATTCGTCGGCGGCATCATACGCGCCTGTGGCAGACGTCATACTGCGTGGCACCCAAATGCCGTCCCTTATGGGTAGCAACCGCCAGTTTCGACACGGGTATCGAACTCTCACGACGCCTCCACCTTCCAACCCACCGGATTGATCCAGCTATTGATAATGAGCGCGCCCTGATTGTTGCGGATCTTATTGGTGTCGGGGCGACACAGGAGGGAATTGTGAAGGTATCGCAATCGCTACACGGGATAAACGCTGCGGGAGATCCGTTCTCAACGGATGGCCGTGCGATTGTACTGACGTTGCCCTAGACATCCTGTATTGACCTGCCGGACCTCAAACAACGCGAATCAAGCGCGGGTTCGGGAAGAGACTTTAGCTCACTGCCGAAATTGACTCGAGCATCTCAATACAGGATGTCTATATCTCAAGCGGGCGGTTAAGGCTTAGCGTGCTTTATTTTCCGTGTTCTGAGACGCTGGAAAATACTGAAGAATCGTGGTCACTTCCGCAGTGGCGAGGCAGCGACCAAATGGCTGATCCTAGCCTTGTGCAATATTGAAAAAGATTGGAAGATGCCGCAGCGGACCTGGAAACAAGCTGCCGACCAGTCTGCCATCGTGTTCGGCGAGAGATTTACGAACGCGATTGACCGGGACCCCACCACGCGGCCCCAGCATACAAAATTCCTGACACGTCCTTCACGCCCCTGCCAACACACGCCGGACGCCCTCCACCGT
The DNA here is from genome assembly GCA_014377155.1 of Herminiimonas sp. The sequence continues at coordinate 8,723 of JACMQD010000261.1, read as the reverse complement.
CAATCGCCCGGAACACAACTCAATCGTCTTGCGCTTGCTGGTCAGCCCCTGCGTAATATCTACCGCACTGCGCGGCACATCCAGCACATCAGCAAGAAACCGCACCAATGCCTCATTGGCACGCCCTTCGACCGGCTGCGCCTGCAGCCGAATCTTCAGCACATCATTTAGCACCCCAATGACCTCGGTTTTTTTCGCATTGGCAGTGATTTGCACCGCAAGGCGGATGCCTGCCACGGACGCCGTACACCAATCACGTGTCACGCCAGCGAGATCAGGAGCGTGCCCACCAGCCTTAAGGCTATCTGCAACAACAGCAACGCCACCAGCGGCGTCAGGTCGATATTGCCGATCAGCGGCACGATCCGGCGCAGAGGACGCAACAGCGGATCGGTCAGCGCCCGCACGAACGGTGCGAGCGGCGCTTGCGGGTTGACCCAGCTGAATACCGCTTCGATGATGATCAGGCCCATGAAACCGTACAAAACCCACTGGATCATACGCAATAGCGTCAGCAACAGAATCGCGCGCACCGAAAAGTCGGCGCCGAGCGAAACGTCGATAGCTGTCGCAATGAGCGCCACCAGTACCGCGCCAAGCAGGCTGGCCCAGTCGTAGCCGCCAACGCCAGGAATGAGCTTGCGCAATGGATGCACCAGCCAATCCGACAGCTGAAACGCAAACTGTGCCACCGGAGCGGGCGCCCTGACGCGGATCGCCTGCATCCAGAAGCGCAGCAGCAGCACGCCGGCGAGTACCGCCGCAACGGTATCGACGATCAGCGTAAAAATGCTATAGAGCACAATAAATCCTTCCCAAAAAGAAACCCGCTGCATGACACGAAGCCATACAGCGGGAATTGTGCCTGAACTTGCTCAGGCACCCAAGCAAGCTTGCAGATTACGGACGCGAGCCGGTCGGAAACGGCCACGCCGCTGCCGGATTCAACACGGTCTTGACTGCTGCTGCAGGTGCTGCCGCAGTAGCCGGTTTTGCCGCCGGCTTTGCAGCGGCTTTTTTCGGCGCGGCTGCTGGCTTTGCTGCTAGCGTCGGCTTAGAAGCGGCCGCGTTTTTAGGCGCTGCCGCTTTTTTCGCCGGTGCTGCTGGCTTGGCTACTGGCTTGGCTGCCGGCTTCGCTGTGGCCTTGCTTGCTGCTTTTACGGCAGGCTTGGCAGCGGTTTTTTTAGCGACGGTTTTGACGGCCGCTTTTTTTGCAACTGGCTTGGCCGCGGCTTTTTTGGCGACAGGTTTAGCTGCCGCTTTTTTGGCCACCGGCTTGGCTGCCGCTTTTTTAGGTGCTGCCGCTTTCTTGGCGACCGGCTTGGCGGCCGCTTTTTTCGCTACCGGCTTGGCTGCTGATTTTTTAGCTGCGACGACCTTTTTGGCAGCAGGCTTGGCTGCTGCTTTCTTGGCGACCGGTTTAGCTGATGCCTTTTTGGCGACAGGCTTGGCAGCGGCTTTCTTGGCCGCGGGCTTGGCTGCTGCTTTCTTGGCGACTGGCTTGGCTGCGGCTTTCTTGGCGACAGGCTTAGCAGCCGTCGCTTTTTTCGCTACCGGCTTCTTGGCTGCTGCTGCCGCTTTTTTAGGCGCTGCTGCTTTTTTTGTATCCGACTTCTTGGCGGCCGCAGGCTTCTTGTCTGCTACCGCTTTTTTGGCCGGGGCCTTCTTGTCAGCAGCCTTGGCTGCCGATTTCTTTGTTGCTGTTGCCATTTTGTTTCTCCTTCACGTGATGGAAAAAAACAAGTTACTTGTTTTCGAAACCCGCCCCACCCATCGCGATGAGTGTGGCGGGTTATTCATCGGCACAAGCATGTTCGTCGCTTGCGCTAATGAATTCGGCACCAGCTGAACTGCTGCATCCCCTCGTCCATGCAGCACTTCAGCCAATGGCCACCGTAGCCGGTTCTTGCGTCTGGCGCGCAGTTACCGAACGGTCGTGGCCAAAAAAAACGCCGGCACAAAGCCGGCTTCGGAATTCTGTTTAAAAAATGTTGAAGCGTTTTTCAAGGAAAACGCCGCCATACCCGACATAATCGAGTACGGCGGCGCTAGCAGATGAGAACGTATCGGTCTTCTACTGTCCATTAAATTCGGTTATAGCCTTTCTTCTTTTTGCAGTCTTTTGCGATCCTGTTTTTCGACTGCTTCTGTCTCGCTCAGTTTGCCTCGCCGCATTGTCTGTTGCGGCGAGAGTGCAACCGTTCCCGCTTTTTTATTCCCAGTTCAGTGCGCCACCGGTCTGGTATTCGATCACGCGCGTCTCGAAAAAGTTGCGCTCTTTTTTCAGATCGATCATTTCGCTCATCCAGGGGAAAGGATTTTCTTCCTGATCGAACATCGGTTCGATACCGATTTGCTGTGCGCGGCGATTGGCGATGAACCTCAGATAGCCCTTGAACATCGGCGCATTCAAACCGAGCACTCCCCGGGGCATTGTATCCTCTGCGTAACGATATTCCAACTCCACCGCGCGCAAAAACAAAGATTTAATTTCGTCTCGAAATTCCGCTGTCCACAAATGCGGATTTTCCATCTTGATCGTGTTGACCAGATCGATGCCGAAGTTACAGTGCATCGATTCGTCGCGCAAAATGTACTGATACTGCTCGGCCGCGCCCATCATTTTATTCTGTCGTCCGAGCGCCAGAATCTGCGTGAAGCCGACGTAGAAAAACAGTCCTTCCATCAGGCACGAAAACACGATCAGCGACTTCAGCAGCGTCTGGTCGTTTTCGGTAGTGCCGGTGGTGAAGTTGGGATCGGTCAGCGCATCGATAAACGGAATCAGAAACTCATCCTTGTCGCGGATCGATTCGACTTCATGGTACGCGTTGAAAATTTCGGCCTCGTCCAAACCAAGCGACTCGACGATGTACTGGTACGCGTGAGTATGGATCGCTTCTTCGAACGCCTGGCGCAACAGATACTGCCGGCATTCCGGCGCGGTAATGTGGCGATAAGTGCCGAGCACGATGTTGTTGGCGGCAAGCGAATCGGCGGTGACGAAAAAGCCGAGGTTGCGTTTGACCAGGCGACGCTCGTCGTCGGTCAGGCCGTTCGGATTTTTCCACAGCTCGATGTCGCGCTGCATGTTGATTTCCTGCGGCATCCAGTGATTGGCACAACCGGCCAGGTATTTGTCCCACGCCCATTTGTACTTGAATGGCACCAGCTGGTTGACGTCAGTGCTGCCGTTGATGATGCGCTTGTCGGCGGCATTGACGCGGCGTGCGGCGGCTTCCGGCGTAATGACGTCGGGCTTGACGACCAGCGCCGGACTGAGAGCGATGTCGCTATGCGCGTTTTGTACGCGAACCGACGTCGCATGCACCGATTGAAGCGCGGGCTCGGCGAGCGGTTGCGCTGCGCGTGAAGGCGTTACCTGCGGCGTGATTTCTTCGTCCCAACTTAACATGTGTTTTCCTTGTTCGTATTCTGGTTGCGCTGCCGCGACACTGTAACGCAATCGCGGCTGCACGACATTGATGGTCTGACTGGCAGATTGCGCCGAGGTTCATCCGATGATGACGCTACGGCACATTCTTTCTATTGACACGCCTCACATTCTTCAAATCCGGTGTCGCCTGGACGGAGCACGCAGGCTGGTCCGTCGAGCTCGTCGGCTACCGATGCGGTGATACTGCCGCTACTGGCGGCCATGCCGCCGGTGGCGCCGCCGTCGGTACCCACCGCGTTCAGCGCACCGGTTTTGGAGGTCGATTTCTCGGTGTGCGTGGCGCCGATGGTACGCAGATAGTAGGTCGTCTTCAAGCCGCGCAGCCAGGCCAGCTTGTAGGTCTCGTCAAGCTTCTTGCCCGACGCGCCAGCCATGTAGATATTGAGCGACTGCGCCTGATCGATCCATTTTTGGCGACGCGAGGCGGCTTCGACCAGCCATGACGGCTCGACTTCGAATGCGGTGGCGTAGATCTGGCGCAGGTCCTGCGGAATGCGATCGATCTTGGCCAAGCTGCCATCGAAGTATTTCAGGTCCGAGATCATGACTTCATCCCACAGGCCGCGCGCTTTCAGGTCACGTACCAGATAAGCGTTGATTTCGGTGAACTCGCCCGACAGGTTCGATTTTACGTACAGATTCTGGTAGGTCGGCTCGATGCAGGCCGACACGCCGATGATGTTGGAAATGGTGGCCGTCGGTGCGATCGCCACGCAATTCGAGTTGCGCATGCCGAACTGCTTAATGCGGTCGCGCACCAGCGTCCAGTCCATCGATTCGCTCAGGTCGCATTCCAGATAACCGCCACGCTCTTCTGCCAGCAGCTTGAGCGAGTCCTGCGGCAGGATGCCACGGTCCCACAGCGAGCCAGTGTACGAACTGTAGCGACCGCGCTCTTCGGCCAGCTCGGTCGAGGCAAGGTAGGCGTAATAGCAGACCATTTCCATCGACTGGTCGGCGAACTGCACCGCATCGTTGGAGGCATAGGGCATACGCATCATGTGCAGGCAATCCTGGAAACCCATGATGCCCAGACCGACCGGACGATGACGCAGGTTCGAATCACGCGCCTTCTTGACCGCGTAGTAGTTAATGTCGATGACGTTGTCGAGCATGCGCATTGCGGTGCGGATGGTTTTTTGCAGCTTGACCTGATCGAGCTTGCCATCCTTCATGTGCGCCGGCATGTTGACCGATCCGAGATTGCAGACCGCGATTTCGGCATCGTTGGTGTTGAGCGTGATTTCGGTGCACAAGTTAGAGCTGTGAACCACGCCGACATGTTGCTGCGGCGACCGGATGTTGCACGGGTCCTTGAACGTGATCCACGGATGACCGGTTTCGAACAGCATCGATAGCATCTTGCGCCACAGGTCGAGCGCCTGGATCTTTTTGAACAGGGGCAGTTCGCCGCGTGCGGCGCGGGCTTCGTAGCCCAGGTACGCTTGTTCGAAAGCGCGGCCGACCTTGTCGTGCAGGTCCGGCGTATCGCTCGGCGAAAACAAGGTCCACTCGCCTTTTTCCATCACACGCTTCATGAACAGGTCGGGAATCCAGTTGGCAGTATTCATGTCATGCGTACGTCGGCGGTCGTCGCCGGTGTTCTTGCGCAGGTCGAGGAATTCCTCGATATCCATGTGCCAGGTTTCCAGATACGCACAAACAGCGCCCTTGCGCTTGCCGCCCTGGTTGACCGCGACAGCAGTATCGTTGACCACTTTCAAGAACGGCACGACGCCTTGCGAGCGGCCGTTGGTACCTTTGATGTGGGCGCCGAGCGAACGCACCGGCGTCCAGTCGTTGCCGAGGCCGCCGGCGTATTTGGCCAGCAGCGCGTTTTCCTTGATGGCGTCGTAGATACCTTCGAGGTCGTCGGAGACAGTGGTCAGGTAGCAGGACGACAGTTGCGAACGCTGAGTGCCGGAATTGAACAGGGTCGGCGTCGAGCTCATGAAATCGAAGCTCGACAGCAGGGTGTAAAACTCGATCGCCCGCGCTTCGCGGTTGATTTCATTGAGCGACAAGCCCATCGCCACGCGCATGTAGAACGCCTGCGGCATTTCGATGCGGATATCGCGGATGTGCAGAAAATAACGGTCGTACAGCGTTTGCAGGCCGAGGTAACCGAACTGCAGGTCACGTTCCGGCACCAGTGCATCGGCCAGCCTGGCGAGATCGAACTGGGCCAGTTTTTCGTCGAGCAGGCCGGCCTCGATACCCTTCTTGATGAACTTGGGGAAGTAGTCGAGATACTGCGACTGCGCATCTTTTTGCGCGACTTCGAGGCCGAATACTTCTTTGCGGATGGTGTGCATCAGCAGACGCGCAGTCACGGTGCTGTAGGCCGGGTCTTTTTCCATCAGCGCGCGCGCTGCCAGGATAGCCGACTTGTGCAGCTCTTCGACCGGTACGCCGTCGTACAGGTTCTTGACCGTCTCGGCCAGGATCGCATCGGCATCGACATGCTTTTCGAGACCGACGCAGGCAGCGACGATCAGGTCGCGTACTTGGTTCATGTCGAGCACGCGGCGCTGGCCGTTTTCGAGGACGTGCAACTGCGCCGTGGCCTCGACCGGGCGGGTAGCCTGCTGCTGGGCGCGCTCTTCCATGCGCTTGGCGCGGTACAGCACATAGGCGCGGGCCACATCATGTTCGCCGGAGCGCATCAGCGACAGCTCGACCTGATCCTGAATGTCTTCGATATGGAAGGTGCCGCCGGCCGGCTGACGCCGTACCAACGCCGCGACCACGCTGGAAGTCAGCTGCTCGACCAGTTCACGTACGCGGGCCGACGCTGCACCCTGGCCACCGTTGACTGCGAGGAATGCCTTGGTGACGGCGATGGCAATTTTGGAGGGCTCGAACGGCACCACGGCGCCATTGCGGCGGATGATGCGGTAGTCTCCCAGACTCACGCCATGGCCAGCGGTCGACGCGGCGACGTGGGATTGCGATTTACCGACACCATAGTCGGTGGACGATTTTGCAGTTGTTTCTTGAGATGAGAGCATCAAGACTCCTTCGATGTTCGAGCCCGGCATGCGGATGCCGAACGTAGTTATGGTCAGAATCCGCAGAGATTCGCGGGATTCGCGGAATTGTCGGCCGACTCGCTCGCAGCCACGAATGAATGACTGGCAAGGACGCGAAAAACGGACGATTTACTGATTAAAAGACGAGGCTTTTCCGGCCCCCGTCCAACATGTGAAGCGCTTTTTAAAGGATGAGGTGCACTTGGAACAAACCAGGATATAAATCCGCTACGACACTATATCTAGTGGCATATACGTTATTTTCCCTAATTCTAGTAGCTGTGAGGACAAGATGCAAAGGATTTTTGTGCTTTGGATGGAAGTATTTATGTTGCGGTGCAGTCGATTTTTTGCATCAGATTGTAGGAAAGGCCAACACAAGCCGCGCAATCCCGCATGCAGCTTGCCCTGCCGCGGTTTGGCCCACGTCCGACGCATAACGGCACCAGTCGAAAAACGGACCGGGGTCGGTTTTGCGTCCCGGCGCGATATGCAGATGTCCGGCAACATCGGTCAGCGGGTAGCGCGCATGTAACGCGAGGGTCAGCGCCGCCAGTTGGCGGTATTGCACGTCGTCGAATGGCACGAAGTCCGTGCCTTCGAGTTCGATGCCGATCGAAAAGTCATTGCAACGCTCGCGACTGTTGAAAGACGACAGCCCGGCATGCCATGCCCGGTCATTGGCTGAGACGAACTGCATGACCTGGCCATCGCGCCGGATCAGAAAATGCGCCGAGACCCGCAGCGGCCGCAACTGGTCGAAATACGGATCGGCCTCGAAGTCGAGTCGGTTCAGGAACAGGTCATCGATGTAGCGCCCGCCGAACTGGCCCGGCGGCAGGCTGATGTTGTGAATCACCAGCAGGTCGACGGCGACGCCGGCGGCACGCGCGTCGAAGTTCGGCGACGCGAGATGCTCGGCACCGCGACACCAGCCGTCTTCGCCGATCGCGAAATCGACCGGCGTACTCTCATTCGGGCTCATGAATGGACAGGCGCTGCATACGGTAGCGCAGTTGCCGAAAACTGATGCCGAGCAGTTCTGCCGCCTGGGTGCGATTGAAATGGGTCTTGTCCAGCGCGCGCTGGATGATTTCGCGTTCGACATTATCAAGGTGATCCGGCAGCGATGGTGGCAGCACTGCCGCCACCGGCGCAATAGCCGCAGTCGCCGGCCCGCTTGCGCCCGGCGACTGCGGCACGACTGCTTTAGCTGCCGGCGCGGATTCGGGCGCCGGACGACGGCCACCGCCACTCTTGAGGGCAAGATCACCGGCTTCGATGACGTCGCCGTCGGCAAACGCGGTCGCGCGCTCGAGAATATTTTCCAGTTCACGCACATTACCGGGGAAATGATAAGCGCGCAGTGCGTCGAGCGCGCCTTGGCTGAGCGCGGCCTTTTCGCCGCCGATTGCCAGACGCTTGAGGATGCCGTCGGCCAGCAGGCCGATATCGTCCAGCCGCTCGCGCAACGGCGGCAGACGCAACTCGATGACGTTGAGCCGGTAGAACAGATCCTGACGGAATGCACCGGTTTCGACGCAGCGTTCAAGATCCTTATGGGTGGCACTGATGAGACGAACGTCGACCGGCTCTTCGGCAGTGGCGCCGACCTTGCGCACGCGGCGCTCCTGGATCGCGCGCAGCAGTTTGACCTGCATGGCCAGTGGCAGGTCGGCCACCTCGTCGAGCAACAGCGTGCCGCCATTGGCCGCCTGAAAAAAGCCGTCACGCTCGTCGTTGGCGCCGGTAAACGCGCCCTTTCGATAACCGAAAAATTCGGCTTCCATCAAAGCCTCGGGAATGGCGCCGCAATTGACGGCGATGAACGGCTTGTCGGCGCGCGAACCCTGCGCATGAATGTCGCGTGCGGCCAATTCCTTGCCGCTGCCAGATTCGCCGTTGATCGCAACCGGCGCCATGCTGCGCGCCAGCCTGACGATCTGCGCCCGGACGTCGCGCATGACGTCGGATTGCCCCTGCAGGCGCAAATCGTGTCCCGCCGGTGTAGCATTGGTGGCGGACGGCACGTCGCCGGACGTCCCCGTCCCGAGCGCGGAACGCACCATCGTGCGCAGCTGATCGAGTCCGACCGGCTTCGACAGATAATCGAACGCGCCGGCCTTGAGTGCCACCACCGCATTGTCGGTGCTACCAAAAGCGGTGATCACGGCCACCGGTGTGTTCCTGTAGTCGCTGGCAATTTCGCGCACCAGTTCGATGCCCAGGCCGTC
>JACMQD010000260.1 GCA_014377155.1 Herminiimonas sp. | reverse complement strand
GTGCCGGTACTGGTGCACGGCGTGCTACACGATCCCAATCGGGTGACCACCGCCGAAATTTTCGACGCGCTCGGCTTGCCGGTATCGCAGACCGTGGCCCAGGCCGAAGCGCATTTTGCACGCCATGAACCGGCGTTCATGCCGATCGACAGCTTGGCGCCGCGCATGGCACGCCTGCTGTCGCTGCGCCGCATTCTCGGCGTGCGCAGTTCGACCCACACGCTGGTCAAGATCATGCAGCCATTCGTGGGACGGGCTTTGCGACTGACTTCGTATACCCACCCCGAATACCTGGAAATGCTGACCATCTATTTTTCGACTGCTGCACCGACAGCGCGTGGCGACGCGTTCCTGATGCGTGGTACCGAAGGGGAAACAGTGGCCAACGTCAAGCGTGCTCAGCAGATCGACTGGTTTCATGAGGGGCAGTGCACGACTTTGGTGCAAAAGCAAAGTATCGCGCATGAGTCCCCGGCATTGCCACTGGAACGCGACCCTGCCACCACCGCTACCTGGATACAGAGCGTGCTCAGTGGTGCGCTACCAGTGCCAGCAGCGATTGCATCCCAGGTGGAACATTGCTTGCTTGTATCGCAGCGTCTACAAGCACAACAGGATGCATCATGAACGCACAAGGAAAAGTTTTTCTGGTCGGCGCCGGCCCGGGTGACCCGGAACTGTTGACGATCAAGGCCGCGAAGGCAATTGCTTCAGCCAGCGTCATCCTGATCGATGACCTGGTCAATCCGGCGGTCCTCGACCATGCGGCGCCCGATGCACGCATCATCAACGTCGGTAAGCGCGGTGGCTGTAAATCGACACCGCAGGAATTCATCGAGCGCCTGATGATCGTCGAGGCACAAGCGGGGCATTGCGTGGTGCGCCTGAAAGGCGGCGACCCGTTCATGTTCGGCCGCGGTGGAGAAGAGCGCGAGCACTTGCAAGCGGCCGGTATCGAGGTCGATGTCATCAATGGCATCAGCAGCGGACTGGCGGCGCCGGCAGCCATCGGCATTCCGCTCACGCATCGTGACTGGAGCCAGGGCGCGGTGTTTGTTACCGGTCATGGCAAGACTAAAGAATCGAATCCGGACTGGGCCTTGTTGGCGCAATTGAACCTGACGCTGGTGATTTATATGGGCGTTGCGCGCTGCGCGCAAATCCAGCAAGCGTTGCTAGATGGTGGCAAACCGGCATCCACGCCGGTTGCCGTAGTGCATTCGGCTACCGGCGCTGCGCAGGCGCATCTGATCACCACGCTGGGCGAATTGGCGCCCGCACTGGTGCAGTCGAACATCGGGAGCCCAAGCATCATCGTTATTGGCGACGTGGTGCGCTGCGCGACAGCGGCGTCGATAGCTGATCTGACTGCGCGCCGCGTAGCCTGACGCGCTTTTCTGACGCAGCACATTTGGTTCATGCATGGACCGGTCGGCTGCGTTCGTGGTTAGCCGACCGGAACTTTTCCCGATTGGCAATGACCAAGTCTGGTTATTGGATTGTCCGCCATAATCCACCCCAGAGCAATGCAAGACAAACTATCCGGTACGCCGGAATGTCCTTCGTCGTGCGCAAAATTTTCTAAGGGGACTCACCATGCCGTGGACGTTTCCGTCTTTCGCCCTCGCGCAACCCATTCAGTGGAATGCCCTGCTGCTATTCGGCAGTTTGTTGCTATTCGGCCTGATCGGCGGCCATCTGGTGACAAAAAGCCGCTGGGTTCCGCGAATTACCGGCTATCTGCTGGTCGGTTTCCTGCTGGGCGGTGGCGGCTTCAACCTGCTGTCCGGCGATGTCCTGAAGCTCGCCACGATCTTCGCCGATCTGGCGGTGGCGCTGGTGGTCTATCAGCTTGGTCGCTATGTCGATATCGGCTGGTTGCGCCGCGAAAAATGGCTTGCGCTGACGGTTTCGCTGAGTTCCATGTTGTGCTTCCTGTTCGTCTGGCTGGCGCTGGAATGGATCGGCATCGCGCGGCCCCTGGCGTTGCTGGCCGGGGTGATGACGATCGGCACCGCGCCTGCGGTGGTGATGGTGGTCATACGCGATTTGAAGGCGGAGGGCCATGTCACGCGCCGCCTGGCGGCCATGACGGCATTAAACAATATCGTGGCGTTGCTGACGGCCTACGTCGTGTTGCCGCTGATTGCCGCTGAAGGCGTTACTGCAATCGAGACCATGGTGGCGCATACGCTGTACTCACTGTTCGGCTCGCTCCTTCTGGCCTACCTGACGTATTTGCTGATGATGCCGCTGGCCCGGCTGCTGGGACGCGAGCGCAGCCGCCAGTTCGTGCTGGTGATTGCCGTCATCACGCTCGCTATCGGTGCTGCGCACGCGCTGCAGTTGCCGGTGATGCTGACAATGCTGGCGTTTGCGATCCTGTCCAAGAATCTGGATTTCCAATACGACCTGATGGAGCTTGAATTCGGCGTTGCCAGCGAATTGTTCGTAGTGATGCTGTTCGTCACGATCGGCGCATCGATGCGCATGGCCAGCCTGGCGACGATCGGCCCGGCGATTGCAGTCATGGTTGCGGCCCGATTTCTGGCAATGGGCTGCAGCATCTTCATCATGGCACGTCCCGCCAAGCTCAATTACCGCCAGGCCGGGCTGCTTACGCTGGGCACTTTGCCCATGGCCGAAGCGGGACTGGGCCTGACTCAGGTATCCTTCCTGTATCCACACACGATGGGTGACATCGCGCCGCTATTGGCTGGCGCTTTGGTCGTCTCGGAATTGCTCGGCCCCATCGCGACCCAGTTCGCCCTGATTACGTCCGGTGAAAGCGGGCGCGATAGCGATGCTGCCAGCATTTAGGAGGAGTCATGTCTAGCCTGCCCTTTACCCCCTCGACGCCGTATACGATGGGGATCGAACTTGAATTACAGTTGGTTAATCGACGCAATTACAACCTTGCCACCGATGCGCTCGATTTGTTGGCCTGGATCGAGCCGCGTGACTTGCAAAAGCAGATCAAGCTCGAGATCACGCAAGGCATGATCGAGCTCAATTCCGACATCCATACCCGCGTCGACGATCTGGTGGAAGAGCTCAAGGGCTTGCGCGCGGCGCTGGTGCGCGGAGCACAGCATCTTAATATCGATGTGGCCGGCGGTGGCGCCCATCCGTTTCAGAAATGGAGCGACCAAAAGATCACGCCGAGCGAACGTTTCAACGATTTGCACAAGAAGTACGGCTACCTCGCCAAGACATTCACGGTATTCGGCCAGCATATCCACATCGGCGTCGAAAACGGTGACGATGCGTTGTACCTGACGCACGGCTTTTCACGTTTCGTGCCGCATTTCATTGCTCTGTCTGCGGCGTCGCCGTTCTACCAGGGCGTCGATACGGCCTTCGATTCGTCACGCAGCAACGTGGTGCGGGCGTTTCCGCTGGCGGGGACGATGCCGCTGGTAACGACCTGGGTCGAATTCGAAGCCTATTACGATGAACTGATGCAGATCGGGATCATCGGCAGCATGAAGGATTTTTACTGGGATATCCGGCCCAAGCCGGAATATGGCACCGTCGAAATCCGCGTCTGCGACACACCGCTGACACTGGAGCATGCCGCTTTGCTGGGTTGCTATGCGCAGTTGCTAGCGCGTTGGCTGCTTACCGAACGACCGTTCGTGGTCGACGACAATTTCTATCTGCTGTATCAGTACAACCGCTTCGAGGCCAGCCGCTATGGCCTGGATGGCGAGATGGCGCTGCACGAAAGCGAACGAACCACGGCGGCCGCGAAGCAGTCGATTTTTATCCATATCATCGATCGCGTGCACATGCTTTCGAAATATACTCAGAATGAAGCCGAAGACCTGGCGCTCAAGCGCCTGCGTCACATGGCGCATGAGCGTCTCAACGACGCCGGCTGGTTGCGCCAAACCTTCCGCCAGCGGGGCTCGCTCAGCGACCTGATGCGGCTGTCGTCCGAAGTGTGGATGACCGATGCATCGTCGCCGCATTTTCATCATGGTGCGTCCGGCGCGATGAGGTAGCCTACAATGCTGGATTATTCGATCCGGCATGCGCCATGAGCAAACAATTTGACGTAGCAGTAATCGGCGCTGGCGCCGCCGGCATGATGTGCGCGGCGGTGGCCGGCCAACGCGGCAAGCGCGTGGTACTGATCGACCATGCCAGCAAGCTCGCCGAAAAAATCCGCATCTCCGGCGGTGGCCGCTGCAACTTCACCAACATCGACACCACGCCGCAAAATTTCCTTTCCGAAAACCCGCATTTTTGCAAGAGTGCGCTGTCGCGCTACACGCCACAGGATTTCCTCGCCTTGCTGAAGCGCCATCGGATCGCGTATCACGAAAAGCACAAGGGACAACTGTTTTGCGATCGCTCGGCCGAAGACATCATCGATATGCTCAAAGCCGAATGCGGCGCCGGTAATGTCGAGTGGCGCATGCCGTGCGCGGTGGGTGCCATCGGTAAGCAGGGCGACGCCTTTCGCATCGACACCGACATGGGCGAAATTATCGCCGACAGCGTCGTCATTGCCAGCGGCGGACTGTCGATTCCCAAGATCGGTGCCACCGATTTCGGTTATCGCATCGCAAGCCAGTTCGGTCTGAAACTGATCGAGCCACGCCCGGCCTTGGTGCCGCTGACCTTCGGCGAAGCGGGATGGCAACCGTTCGTACCATTGGCCGGCATCGCGCTGCCGGTCGTGATCGAAACCGGCGACAAGAAAGGCAAGGGCAGTTTTCGGGAAGATTTGCTATTTACGCACCGCGGCGTATCGGGCCCGGCAGTATTGCAGATATCGAGCTACTGGCAACCCGGTTCGGCAGTGCGGGTAGATCTGATGCCGGAACGGGATTTGGCCGAGACCCTGATCGCCGAAAAAAACACGATTAAAAAGAATCTGGACAATCACCTGTCGCAATGGCTGCCCTCTCGACTGGTCGACGGCCTGCTCGCTGCCAACGATTTCAAGGCCGACGTGCGCCTGGCCGACATGGCTGACAAGCAAATCCGCCGCCTCGGCGACGCGGTTAATCGCTGGACGCTGCTGCCGAGTGGGTCGGAAGGCTATCGGAAGGCAGAGGTCACGCGCGGCGGCGTCGACACGCGCGCGCTATCGCAGCAAAGCATGATGGCGAGCCAGGTGCCCGGCCTGCATTTCATTGGCGAAGTGGTCGATGTGACAGGCTGGCTGGGGGGTTATAACTTCCAATGGGCATGGGCGTCAGGCGTCGCCGCAGGCGTGGCAGTTTGATTGTTTTTGGTGAAAAGTGTTCACCTTGGACAACGTTGTTTGCCGCACCTTGGCCAATTAAGTAACCATCCTGCTTCCCATTCATGATCAAAGCTGATACTATCTCCGTCTTCCCTAATGCCACCGTTTGAGCTTACATGACCACAATTCGCCTTAAAGAGAACGAGCCGTTTGAAGTCGCGATGCGTCGCTTCAAGCGCACCATCGAAAAAACTGGTCTGCTGACCGAATTGCGTGCGCGCGAGTTTTACGAGAAACCAACTGCAGAGCGCAAGCGTAAGCTGGCCGCCGCAGTCAAGCGCCATTACAAGCGCATCCGCAGCCAGCAGCTGCCCAAAAAACTGTTCTGATTCTTGTCGCGCTTTTTTGCGCGGCCCGGTTGGAAATGGTTCAAACCCGCTCCGGTGACGGTACGTAGCGGGTTTTAGTGTTTTTGGCATGCTTGTTGTTCGTGTGTGCCACGCGTGGCTGGCGCACAAGAGCATCAAGTCCGACGCAACGTCGATCGACAGGGAGTGTGCATGAGCCTTAAAGAAAAAATCACCGAAGACATGAAATCCGCGATGCGCGCCAAGGAAACGGCGAAGCTCGGCACAATTCGCCTGTTGACGGCGGCAATGAAGCAAAAGGAAGTCGACGAGCGCATCGAGATGACCGACACGCTGGTGCTGGCGATTATCGAAAAAATGATCAAACAGCGCAAGGATTCGATTACCCAGTTCGAAGCAGGCGGGCGCCCGGGTCCGGCGGACATTGAAAAAGCCGAGCTCGCGGTCCTTTCGGCTTATATGCCGGCGTCACTGTCGGAGGCCGAAGTGCAGGCGGAGGTCGCTGCTGCTGTGACGCAATCGGACGCTGCCGGGCCGCAGGATATGGGCAAGGTGATGGCGATCCTGAAGCCGAAACTGGCCGGTCGTGCCGACATGACCGCTGTTTCCGCGCTGGTAAAAACCGCCTTGACCAAAGCATAAGCGGGGCGCCGGCGGGACATGATTCCCCAGTCCTTCATTCAGGATCTGCTCAACCGCGTCGATATCGTCGACGTGGTGGGACGCTATGTCCAGCTCAAGAAGGGCGGCGCCAATTTCATGGGCCTGTGCCCTTTCCATAACGAAAAATCCCCCAGCTTTACCGTTAGTCCGACCAAGCAGTTCTATCATTGCTTCGGTTGCGGCGCGCATGGCACGTCGATTGGCTTCCTGATCGAGTATTCCGGCATGGGTTTCGTCGAGGCGGTCAAGGATCTGGCGCAGAACGTCGGCATGGTCGTACCCGAAAACGATGATCGCCTGCCGCCGGCCGTACGTGCTGAAAATCAGGCGCGTAGCATGGCGCTGACCGATGCCATGACCCGGGCTTGCGATTTCTACCGCCAGCAATTACGCGGTGCCGAGCGTGCCAAGACGTATCTGATCGGACGTGGACTCACCGGTGAAGTGGCGGCGCGCTATGGCATGGGCTATGCG
>JACMQD010000259.1 GCA_014377155.1 Herminiimonas sp. | reverse complement strand
CGCAGCACCTCGTCGCGCGTCAGCATCGCCTGCGCCGCCACGTACGGCGCGGCGCCCTTGACTTCCTTGTTCAGGAACGCGTCCCTGGCGGTAGCCTGCCAGTCCGGCATGGCTCCGCCGGCGTCGAATACCTCGATATGCGACAGCACCGACAACATGCGATCACGCACCTCTTTCTGGAACCCGTTCATTACCGACAACACAATAATCAGAGCGGCAACGCCGAGCGTAATGCCGGCGATCGAGATCAGGGAAATGAACGAAATAAAACTGTTGCGGCCACTGCGCTTGCCGGCCCGGGTATAGCGTAACCCGACGAGCCATTCGAACGGTAGTTTTTTAATGATGCTCATAGGGAAGTCGGATTGGTCTTGGAATTGCAGAGCGCATCTTGCCATACAAACGCTATCGTTTCATTTTTTTCGCTCGTGCGTCAGGGTGTGTGATCGAAGCCTGCCATCTGTTCGACCCACGTTCTCGGGCGCCAAACGACGCACCTTCACCACAGCAACGCAGTCGCTTCAGCAAACAGCGATGCCCAGCATAGCTCATTCACCTACTGGTTCTCTATTACCGCGATTTAATGGATACTTCCCCTTTTGCCCATTTACCCATTTTTCATCATGAATATCTGTTACCTCGACTATGACGCCGTACTCCATGACGGCAACGTGCTGCGCAACCGCGCCAGAGGCATGTACATCACTACGCCCGACCGCTGTTTTTTCGAGTGGATGCCGATTCTGGTCGACCTTTTTGCGCCCTTCCCGGACTTGAAAATCGTGCTGTCGACAACCTGGGTGCGCGAGCTGGGATTTGATGCAGCCAGACAAGAACTTGCACCGGAGCTTAGAGAGCGCGTGATCGGTTCGACTTTCCTGCATCCGAAAATCATCAAGGCCGAGTTCGATACCATGGCGCGCGGCATGCAAATCCTCGGTGACGCCCAGCGACGCAAACCAGCACACTGGTTTGCGCTCGACGATGATGCCTTCGGCTGGCCGGCGCGGTACAAGGCTCATCTGATCCAGACCACCGAACTGCTGGGACTGACCGACCCAGCAGTACAGGAACAAGTGCGTCGAAAACTGCTTGAGATGTATCCCTCGCCGCACGTCAGTTGAACCTCCGTCCACGACCCTTACGCAAATTCAATTGAGGTCAGAAATTCAATTAGGGTCAGAGTAAAACATAATTCAATTGGGGTCAGAGTCAAATAAAATCGTGATGTGGGATCATCGTCAAGATCCATGCGGGGTCAGAGTCACCTAAATTCAGGCGGTATGCTAATTCTTCGGCAGCGCTCAATCCATGTCGAGTCGATTTCGAGGCACATCGCGACGGCGAAGATTTCGCTTCATTGAAGCGCTGCATGGTTGACCAACAGATCCGATAGAATCGCCGCCAGCCTGCAAGCTGCGAGCGTGACCCTATGCGGCTTTCGGCTACAATCGCGCCATGAGTCAACTTGATATCCTGTTACCGTTTGCGATGCCACCGCCGGAACTTGCGCCGGATTTGCTACGCGCCCTGACACTACCGGCATTCGCTGCGCTGCTGGCGCAGTCGAAGCTTCGCGCATTGCCAACCAACGATGAATTTTCCAGGTCGCTGCCGCACGAGGCCTGGCTTTACGAAAAATTCGGACCCCAAAGTTCATTGCATACCCTTGGTAGCCCGCCCATCGCTGCCGCGGCCCTCAAATCGGCCCAACTCGAAGCACAGGCCGGCTTCTGGTTCATGTTGCAGCCTGTACACTTGCATGTGGCACGCGATCATCTGGTGTTGAGCGACCTGCGCCAGCTTGACCTGGCCGAGAGCGACGCGCGCGCCTTGTTCGACACAGTCGCACCTTACTTCGAGGAAGTCGGCAAGCCGCTTTCGTACGGCGATGCAGGCACATGGTTCGTGCGCGCCGACGACTGGGCCGGCCTGCAGACCTCGACCCCCGACGCAACCTGTGGCCACAACATCGATATCTGGATGCCGCAAGGAGCCGAAGCGCTGCAGTGGCGCAAGCTGCAAAACGAAGTACAAATGGCATGGCATTCGCACCCTGTCAACGCAGCGCGTGAAGAGGCGGGACGCAATCCGGTTAATTCGCTCTGGTTGTGGGGCGGCGCTTCCACCGATATGCCGGTCGCCACACCGCAATACGACGCATTGTTTGTCAACACCGACTGGATACGCGCCTTTGCACAATTCGGATCGACCTGCGGTCCGGCCGATTCCGCCGCTGCGGTGATTGCGGCAGCGCCGGCGCGCGGCCTGTTGGTTCTCGACACGCTGATCGAACCGGCACTGGCCGGCGATTGGGCCGAATGGATCGATCGCCTGCATCGGTACGAACGCGACTGGTTCGTGCCGATGCTCGACGCCGTCAGGTCCGGTACGATTGAACGCCTGACGCTGATCCTTACCAACAGTACGCAGGCGTCCAGTTTCAGCGTCACCCGTCAGGGACTGCGCAAATTCTGGGTCAAGCCGACGCTTTCAAGGCTATTGCCATGACGCGCATTGCTACCCGCGCCTACCCCTTTCGCACGGCTGAGCTATTGACGCAAAGCGGCATCCATCCGGTCATGGCGCGTCTGTATGCAGCGCGCGGCCTGACCGATGCCAGGGATCTCGACAGCGCCCTAAGCGCACTGGTGGCGCCGTCGGGTCTGTTGCACATCGATGCGGCCGCGATCTTTCTGGCCGATGCCATTGCCGCTCGAAAAAAACTGGTCATTGTCGCCGATTATGATTGTGACGGCGCCACTGCATGCGCGGTCGCCCTGCGCGGTCTGCGGTCCATGGGCGCGATCGTCGATTTCATCGTACCCAACCGTTTCGAATACGGCTATGGCCTGACGCCTGAAATCGTCGCCCTGGCCGAACGCGAAAAATCGCCCGACATCATCATCACGGTCGACAATGGCATCGCCAGCATCGACGGTGTCGACGAAGCCAACCGGCGCGGCATCGATGTCGTAGTAACCGACCATCATTTGCCGGGCGACGCTTTACCCGCAGCACGCGTGATCGTCAATCCCAACCAACCCGCCTGCGGCTTCCCGAGTAAGAACCTGGCCGGGGTCGGCGTGATGTTCTACGTATTGCTAGCGCTGCGTGCCGAACTGCGCCGGCGCGGCGTGTTCGACGCGCTGACACAACCCAAGCTCGATTCGCTGCTGGACCTGGTGGCGCTCGGTACCGTGGCGGACGTCGTCAAACTTGACGCCAACAATCGCATTCTGGTGGCGCAGGGCTTGAAGCGCATGCGCGCCGGGCGCATGCATGCCGGCGTAGCTGCCTTGTTCCGGGTCGCGGCACGCGAGGCACGGCGCGCAACGCCGTTCGATCTCGGCTTCGCATTGGGACCACGTCTGAACGCCGCCGGCCGGCTGTCGGACATGTCGCTCGGGATCGAGTGCCTGACCACCGACGATGAAGGCCGCGCGTGGGCCATCGCCCAGGAACTCGACGCCATCAACCGCGAACGACGCACCATCGAAGCCGACATGCAGGATACGGCGATGCTGCTGCTCGACAGTTTCGATCCGCAAGACAGTGCGACCATCACGGTATTCGATGAAAGCTGGCATCAGGGTGTGATCGGCATCGTGGCGTCGCGCCTGAAAGACAAGTTTTACCGGCCGACGATTACCTTTGCGCCGGCCGGTGACGGCTGGATTAAAGGTTCGGGTCGCTCGATTGCGGGTTTCCATCTGCGCGACGCGCTCGACCTGGTATCCAAGCATGCGCCCACCCTGATCGACAAATTCGGCGGCCACGCGATGGCGGCCGGCCTGTCGATTCGTGCCGAAGGCTTCGACGCCTTCGCCGCGGCGTTTGAAGCGGTTGGCCGCGCGCGGCTGACCAAGAGCCAGCTCGAACGCGTCGTCGAAACCGATGGCATGCTGGAAGACGCTTATTTCACTACCGACTTCATCACATTGATGGACTCGCAGGTATGGGGGCAAGGTTTTGCGCCGCCGGTTTTTTGCGACAAGTTCCGGATTGTCAGCCAGCGCATTCTGAAAGAGCGCCACCTCAAGCTGCTGCTTGAAAAAGATGGCCACCGCTATGACGCAATCTGGTTCGGTCATGTCGATGCACTAGGCGCGGTCGCCAATGTTGCGTATCGGCTCGATGCCAATGAATACAATGGTACGACCCGCGTGCAATTGATGGTCGAGCATGCCGAACCGGCATGATGCAGGTGATGCCATGCTCCACCGCGTTTAACCCTTAACGTTTTCTACTGCCGATACCATGCATCCACACCACCTCGAGTCTCACCGTACCGAACGCACTGGCTGGCTGCGCGCGGCGGTACTGGGAGCCCACGACGGCATCGTGTCGACTTCCAGCCTGCTGATCGGCATGGCCGCCGCCCACGCCAGCCATGAGACGCTGCTGCTGACCGGCGCGGCCGGCCTGGTCGCCGGCGCAATGTCGATGGCCGCCGGCGAATATATTTCGGTGCACACCCAAGCCGATACCGAGCAAGCCGACCTCGACCTGGAGCGTCTCCACCTCGAACTCGACGCAGCCGGCGAACATGCCGAGCTGGTGGCTATTTACATCGGTCGTGGCCTGGACCCGGCGCTTGCCGACCGGGTAGCGACGCAGCTAATGGACCATGATGCATTACAGGCCCATGCGCGCGATGAACTGGGAATATCCTCGACGCTGGCACCACGTCCGATTCAGGCAGCGGTTGCCTCCGGCATCAGCTTCGCCGTCGGCGCGGGGCTGCCTTTGCTGGTCGCAGTGATGGCGCCGGCGGTCGGCCTGACCTTTTGGATGGCCGGTTTTTCCCTGGTTTTCCTGGCAGTTCTGGGTGCGCTCGCGGCAAGCGCGGGCGGGGCCAACATGCGGGTCGGCGCGATTCGCGTCACCTTCTGGGGTGCGCTCGCCATGGCAGTCACCGGCGCGGTGGGCGCATTGTTCGGCGCGACGGTGTGAGCAACAGGACGGTGCCAGGCAATCTCGCGCAATCAGCACGGCTGCTCGGGTATAATCCGAGGTTCGATTGCACATTAAAGACGCCAATATCATGGAAGCCGAACGCCTCAACGCCCTTCAGTCCCTGCTCGCCGATCTGACCAATCGCGCGACCGAACTTCGGAGGTATCTTTGACTTCGATATCAAGTCGGAGAAACTAGACCAGGTCAACGGCGAACTGGAAGACCCCAAAGTATGGGACGACCAGAAGCGCGCGCAAGAATTGGGCAAGGAAAAGAAATCACTGGAAGCCGTGGTCCTGACATTGGTCAAGATCGATGCCGACCTGCGCGACGCCACCGACTTGTTCGAAATGGCACGCGAAGAGAAAGATGAAGACACGGTCGCCGCGGTCGAAGCCGATACCGAGGTCTTGAAGGACCTGGTCGAAGGCATGGAATTTCGTCGCATGTTCGGCAACCCGATGGACGCCAACAACTGCTTCATCGATATTCAGGCCGGCGCTGGCGGCACCGAGGCGCAGGACTGGGCGTCGATGCTGCTGCGCCAATATCTGCGATATTGCGAGCGCAAGGGCTTCAAGACCGAAATCCTGGAACAGTCCGACGGCGATGTGGCCGGCATCAAGACCGCCACAATCAAGGTCGAAGGCGAATATGCGTACGGCTTTTTGCGTACCGAAACGGGTGTCCATCGGCTCGTGCGCAAGTCGCCTTTCGATTCGGCCAATGGTCGCCATACATCGTTTTCCAGCCTGTTCGTCTATCCCGAAGTCGACGATTCCCTTGAAATCGACATCAACCCGGCCGACGTGCGGGTCGATACCTATCGCGCGTCGGGCGCCGGCGGACAGCACATCAACAAGACCGATTCTGCAGTGCGGCTGACGCATGGTCCGTCCGGCATCGTGGTGCAGTGCCAAAACGACCGCAGTCAGCACCGCAACCGCGCCGAGGCATGGGCGATGCTGAAGTCGCGCCTGTACGAACATGAAATGCGCAAGCGCATGAGCGACCAGCAGAAACTCGAAGATTCCAAGACCGATATCGGCTGGGGTCATCAGATTCGATCGTACGTGCTGGATCAGTCGCGCATCAAGGATTTGCGTACCGGTTTCGAAACCGGCAACACCAAGGCAGTGCTCGATGGCGAACTGGAGGAATTCATCGCCGCGTCGCTCAAGCAAGGCGTATGACGCGCCCGGCCCTCTTCATTCAGATTGCATCGAGAACATGACAACACCGACCGAACCGACGGCCTTGCCGCTGGATGAAAACACCATCATCGCCGAACGCCGCGCCAAGCTGACGGCGCTGCGCTCGCAAGGGATCGCTTTTCCTAACGACTTTCGCCCGCAGCACAAGGCCGCCGACCTGCAAACGCAGTATGGCGCCATCGAGCGCGAGGAGCTTGAAGCCATGGCAATCGATGTCACTATCGCCGGCCGCATGATGCTCAAGCGCGAGGCCGGCAAGAAAGCCGCCTTCGCCACGTTGCAGGACGCCTCCGGCCTGAAAGCCGATGGCCGTATCCAACTGTATGTCACCCTCGACAAGACCGGCGAAGCGGCGATGGAGGCATTTCGTCACTACGACCTGGGCGACATCCTCGGCATCGAGGGCACGCTTTTCAAGACCAAGACCGATGAACTGACCGTCAAGGTCACGACGCTGCGCCTGCTGACCAAGTCTCTGCGTCCGCTGCCAGACAAGTTTCACGGACTGTCGAACCAGGAAATGAAATACCGCCAGCGCTATGTCGATCTGATCATGAACGAAGACACGCGCCGTACCTTCAAGGCGCGTACTGCCGTGATGTCGTCGATCCGCAACTTCATGGCCGAGCATGAGTTCATGGAAGTCGAAACGCCGATGCTGCACACGATTCCCGGCGGCGCCGCAGCCAAGCCGTTCACCACGCATCACAATGCGCTCGACATGCAGATGTTCTTGCGCATCGCGCCGGAGTTGTACCTTAAGCGACTCGTGGTCGGCGGTTTCGATCGCGTCTTCGAAGTCAACCGCAATTTCCGTAACGAGGGCGTATCGCCGCGCCACAATCCCGAATTCACGATGATGGAATTCTATGCCGCCTATGTCGATTATCAGTGGCTGATGAATTTTACCGAAGCGGTGATCCGCAAGGCGGCGATCGATGCGCATGGCACCGCATCGCTGACGTACCAGGGCCGTGAACTGGACCTGAGCAAGCCATTTCACCGGCTGACGATCGTCGGTGCGATCAACAAATTTGCGCCGCAGTATGAGGATGCGCAACTCAATGACGCCGAATTCATCAAGGCAGAATTGAAGAAATTCGGCGTCAAACCTTTTGCAACAGCGGGTCTCGGTGCGCTGCAGCTGGCGCTGTTCGAGGAAACCGCCGAGGCGCAACTGTGGGAGCCGACCTACATTATCGACTACCCGGTAGAAGTATCGCCGCTGGCGCGCGCCTCGGATACCGTACCGGGCATCACGGAGCGCTTCGAGCTATTCATTACCGGACGTGAAATCGCCAACGGCTTTTCGGAGCTGAACGATTCGGAAGATCAGGCGGCGCGCTTCCAGGCGCAGGTCGCGGCCAAGGATGCAGGCGATGAAGAGGCGATGTATTACGACGCCGATTACATTCGCGCACTTGAATATGGGATGCCGCCGACCGGTGGCTGCGGCATCGGTATCGACCGCCTGATGATGCTGATTACCGACTCGCCGAATATTCGGGACGTGATCCTGTTTCCGCATTTGCGGCGCGAAGACTGAGCACGCGCGACACATGAAAAAAGACCGTACTCCGGTCTTTTTTTTCGGTTGCTAGCGTGGACGCTGCAAGAACATCAGCCGCACCGCAAGTAATACCAACAAGGTTGCAAGGGCGTGCGGCTGGAATTTCCTGATACGCGCATTCCCTGCAACAAATCGCCCCGCCATACCGCCGGCACTACCGAGCACCGCATGAAATAGCACGCTGACTAGCGTAAGCACAAGGCCCAGCACGAGAAGCTGTTGGGCTACTGCGCCATGATTCAGGTCGACGAATTGCGGCAGGAATACCATGAAGAATAGTAAAGCCTTGGGGTTCAACAAGCTGTTGAGCATGGACCGCATGAACACGGTTGTGAGCGTGGTTTCTACTGCAGGTTTTTCACTTGTGGAATCGCGCTGCCGAAACGCCTTGTAAGCCATATGCAGCAGATAAACCACGCCCGCATACCGGATGAGATCGAACGCCGGCGACCATGCTGCAATCAGCGCAGTGACGCCAAGTGCTGTCAGGATAGTCAACACGACATCTGCGGCACCGATGCCTAGTGCGGCCGCAATGCCACCACGCGCTCCATGCGTTGTGCCGTGTGCGATCACGAATGCCATGTTCGGCCCGGGCGACAAAAGCAGCATTGCCACGGCCAACACAAACATCGATAGCGTTCCAAATGCGACCATGATGTGTTCCTCGAATTATTTGATATAACTATCCAAAAAGCAGGTACGCAGTGCTGCCTATCGTACTTGACCATTGGCCGGCTGTCCCGGTACGGTTGAACAGAAATTTGGCCAGTACAGTCAGGCGACGATTGGCGTTACATTCGTAAGTGCGCCCAGTCACTACCGTCCCTGTTTTACAAACGATTACATCTAACACAGTATTGGTCTTGGTCATCGACGATGTCCGCGCCATAATGAATTGCTAATTTTTTGAGCATCACGAAAACCAAGTCGAACACCACACCGGAGATGGCCATGCAAAACGCCGATACATCGAATCGTCTACATCCGCTCGTCGCTGGCGCGGCGGTATCAGTCATGCTGGTAAGCTTGATCGGCGTCGCCGCCATCACCGGCATTTTGCCCAATTCCAATGGCACGATAGCGCCAGCACAATCTTCGCCCGCAGTATTGCTATCGAAAGCCTCTGTTCCACAATCTTTTATTGCCGAGCCAACCGAGTTCAAGGTGAATTCGTCAGTCGAGTCCATCGCGCAAGAGCCTCAACAGCCGAAGATGATGCGCAAGCCAGTAATCGTGCAGGCACAGCAGCCGTTACCCGAGCAAAGACCTGACTACGCGCAGCGGCGCCCTGACACACAAACAGCCCAGGCGCCACGGGTCTGCCATAGCTGTGGTCGGATCGTATCGGTGGACGCGGTAAGGCAGCAAGTGCAACCGAGCGGTGTCGGCATTGCTGCAGGCGCGGTTCTGGGCGGCCTGCTGGGCAATCAGGTGGGCGGTGGCAATGGTAGAAAAGCAGCAACCGTCGCAGGCGCCGTCGGCGGCGGCTTCGCGGGTAATGAAGTCGAGCGGCGTACCCGCCAGTCGACCTTGTATCATGTTCGTGTACGTATGGAAGACGGTTCGATCCGCAGCTTTCCGCAGTCAGGTGGCACCAACGGATGGCAAGCCGGTGACCGCGTTCGGGTCGTCAATGGCGCTCTTAGGTCACGTGGATAGGGCTTCCATAGATGTAAAAAAGACGGATTCGATGCCGCCTTTTTTAGGAGTGCGGTGCAATCGATGCTATTGCGCTTCCTCGATCCATGCCATCTGGATTGCTTCCAAGATTTTTTCGCCTGATCGTGCCGCGTCGTCGTCGAAATCAGCCAGTTCACATACCCATTTGTGCAAATCGGTAAAGCGCACGGTCAATGGATCGATATCGGGGAACTTGTCATGCAGCTCCTCGGCGATCCGCGTGGTATCGGTCCATTTCATGTCGGCTCCTGCGATCTGTTAAGTTACATAGCGCCGGAATCAGTGATTCTCGCTGACCTGGTTGATCGTGTATCGTGGAATCTCGACGACCAGGTCTTCTTCGGCAACCAGCGCCTGACATGACAGCCGTGACGATGCTTCCAGACCCCAAGCGCGGTCGAGCAGATCCTCTTCCTTTTCTTCGGCGTCGGCAAGCGACTTGAAACCTTCGCGGATCACCACATGGCAGGTCGTACACGCGCATGACTTTTCGCACGCGTGCTCGATGTCGATGTCGTTTTCAAGCAATACGTCGCAGATGGACTTGCCGGCAGGCGCGTCGAGTACGGCGCCGTCGGGGCATAACGTGGCATGGGGAAGAATAACGATTTGGGGCACTTGGTCAACCTCGGTAATGTTTGAATAATTCTGGCCGGTTCAATCATGCAATCGCGAACCGGTTCAGCACGATGGTGCGACGCAGGCTAGCCCACTTCATCGAGTCTCTTGCCAGCCAACGCAGTACGCACGCTGCGGTCCATCCTGCGCGCGGCAAACTCTTCGGTGCCGGCAGCTAACGCCTCCACCGCCGACTTGATCGCGCTATGGTCGTCACTGTCGGCCCGAAGCCGCACGGCGTCCAGCAAGTCATTCACTTCGACCCGCTCGTCGTCCGACAACAGCGCACCATCGGCGTCGAGCGCGGATTGGGTCGCCAGCAAAATACGCTGCGCCTCGACCTGCTCTTCGCGCAGCGCGCGCACGACCATGTCGGTTTCCGCTGATGAAAACGATTCCTGCAACATCCGTGCAATATCATCGTCGCCCAGCCCGTAGGATGGTTTGACCGTGATCGACGCTTCGACGTTCGAGCGCAACTCCCGGGCTGATACCGACAGCAAGCCGTCGGCATCGACCTGATAGGTCACGCGAATGCGCGCCGCACCGGCTGCCATCGGTGGAATGCCGCGTAACTCGAACCGCGCCAATGAACGACAGTCGCTCACCAGTTCACGCTCGCCCTGCACGATATGCACTGCCATCGCGGTCTGGCCATCCTTGAAAGTCGTAAACTCCTGCGCGCGGGCGCAGGGAATCGTCGAATTGCGCGGAATGACTTTTTCCACCAGGCCACCCATGGTTTCGATTCCCAGTGACAGCGGAATGACGTCCAGCAGCAGCCAGTCGTCGCCAGAGGCACGGTTTCCGGCCAGCAGGTTGGCCTGGATCGCCGCGCCCAACGCCACCACCTTGTCGGGATCGATGTTGGCAAGCGGCGTGCTCTGGAAAAAATCGCCCACGGCCTTGCGGATGTGCGGCATCCGTGTTGCGCCGCCGACCAGCACCACACCGTCTATGTCGTCGATCGTGAGCGCGGCGTCGCGCAACGCTTTCTTCGATGGCGTGATGGTCTTGTTGACCAGATGCTGCGTGATGGCGGTGAAGGTCGCGGCAGTCAGCGTCAAATGTACTTCCTCGCCCGAGCTCAATGCAGCGTCGATGTGTGTTTCGGCGTTGGACGACAGCAGCTCCTTGGCCTCGCGCGACTTGACCATCAGCACGCGCGTGTCTTCATCCGACAGCGGCGACAGGTTGGCCTGTTCGCTGATCCAGCAAAACAAGCGATGGTCGAAATCGTCGCCACCGAGCGCGGAGTCGCCGCCGGTCGACAGCACTTCAAACACGCCCTTGGTCAGCTTCAGGACGGAGATATCGAACGTGCCGCCGCCCAGGTCGTACACCGCGAAAATGCCTTCGGACGAATTATCGAGTCCATAGGCAATTGCTGCCGCCGTCGGTTCGTTCAGCAAGCGCAGTACATTCAATCCGGCCAGCTTGGCGGCGTCTTTGGTCGCCTGCCGCTGCGCATCATCGAAATACGCCGGCACCGTGATGACGGCGCCGACCAGTTCGTCGCCCAGCGCGTCTTCTGCCTGCTGGCGCAGCGTCGCCAATATCTGGGCCGAGATCTCGACCGGTGTCTTGACGCCGGCGACCGTTTTCAGCTGCACCATGCCGGGCGTGTCGAGGAAATCGTACGGCAAGTTTTCGACGTAGGCGATATCCTTCAGCCCACGTCCCATGAAACGCTTGACCGAGACGATGGTATTGCGCGGATCGGTGGTTTGCGCGGCTTGCGCCTTGTAGCCGATGTTGGCATTACCGTTGGGCAGATAGCGCACGATCGATGGCAACAAGGAGCGACCCTGCTCGTCGGTCAGGACTTCGGGAATGCTGTTGCGAACGGTCGCGACCAGCGAGTTCGTGGTGCCGAGGTCGATGCCGACCGCCAGGCGGTGCTGGTGCGGGGCGGTGGACATGCCGGGTTCGGAAATTTGCAGTAAAGCCATGTTGATTTTTCTTTTCGGGTTACTTCAATGTTTGCGTAGACGCGAATTGATGCCTTGATCCGAGGCATTGTCTTGGGGGCATCGTTGGCGATTGATGCTTTCACTTTCCATTCGGCCCCTCCCTGTCGATGGAGGTCTCCGAATGGGGACAAGCGCAAAGGAGCCGTTTATTCAATGAGTGCGATGTCAGCATTACGCCGCTAAATTCTGAAAAACGGCTTGCAAGCCCCCTACGAAACCAGATCGATCGACGCCGCTACTTCCTCGCCGAACTTCTCTAAAAACATCAATTGCCGCACGGCTTCTGCAGCATCCTGGTACGCATTCGCATCAAGCAGCGCCGCGATACGTGCAACTTCGGCATTGCGTACTACGCGCAATTCGCCTTCGAGCGATTCCAGCGTCGCCATATCGGCGGTCGCCTTCGCACCCTCCAGCGATTCTCGCCATTCCATCTGCTGCATCAGGAACGCGTGCGACATCGAGGTATTCGACTCGACCTGCAGATCCACGCCATGCAACTGGCACAGATAGGTCGCCCGCTTAAGCGGACTTTTCAAGGTCTGGTACGCCTCG
>JACMQD010000258.1 GCA_014377155.1 Herminiimonas sp. | reverse complement strand
TCGAAGCGAAATTGCCGTTGCGTTATCAAACTGCGTACCGGCTGTGTTAAAATTTTAGAACTTAAGGTTTAGGAGTCATCATGGCTGTTCAGCAAAACAAAAAGTCCCCATCCAAGCGCGGCATGCATCGTTCGCACGATTTCCTGGTTGCTCCGCAACTGGCCGTCGAGCCGACAACAGGCGAAACGCATATGCGTCACCACATCAGCCCTAACGGCTTTTATCGGGGTCGCAAGATCTTCAAGACCAAGAACGACGAGTAATCGTTTTTACTGGCAAAAAGCGGCGCGACGAGTCACTGACTGGGCGCCGCTTTTTTACATGCTGAAACTTCACACTGCGTCATGTTGAATCACGTCCAATCTGGCCCATAATGTGGTTGGAGCAAGGGTCTGATCAAAAAAATGACAATCAAAATTTCAATAGACTGCATGGGTGGCGATCACGGCCCGTCGGTTACTATTCCTGCCGCCATTTCATTCGTCAATCGTGAACCGGATGCCGAACTCATTCTGGTCGGGCTGGAAGAGCCGATTCGCGCGGAACTCAAACGGCACAAGGCTTCCGATCATCCGCGCCTGTCGATCGTCGCGGCATCGGAGGTGGTGACGATGGACGATACGCTCGAAGTGGCGCTGCGCCGCAAGAAGGATTCGTCGATGCGCGTGGCCATTGCGCTGGTGAAGGATGGTCGTGCGCAAGCGTGCGTCTCCGCCGGAAACACCGGTGCCCTGATGGCAATTTCGCGTTATGTCCTCAAGACCCTGCCAGGTGTCGATCGGCCGGCGATCTGCAGCATTCTCCCGAATCAGAAAGACGCGCCGACTTACATGCTCGATCTTGGCGCAAACGTCGATTGCGAGCCTCAGCACTTGCATCAATTCGCTTTAATGGGTTCGGCACTTGTTTCCGCTGTCGAAGGCAAGTTGCGACCGACAGTCGGTTTGCTCAATGTCGGCGAAGAAGACATGAAGGGCAACGATCTGGTCAAACAGACCGCCGCGCTCTTGCGTGCAGATCATGAAAAAGGCGTACTCAATTTTTACGGTAATGTCGAAGGCAACGATATCTTCAAGGGAACGACCGATATCGTGGTGTGCGATGGTTTCGTCGGGAATGTTACGCTCAAAGCGTCCGAAGGCCTGGGCAGGTTTTTCAAAAGTGTGCTGACAACGGAATTCAAAAGCAATCCGCTGAACATGCTCGGTGCGCTGATCGCCAATAAGGCGCTGAAGGCGATCTCCCAGCGATTGAATCCGTCCCGTTACAATGGCGGCAGTTTGCTGGGATTGCGCGGGCTGGTTTTCAAAAGCCATGGCGGTTCCGATGCTTACGGATATGAATGGGCAATCAAGCGCGCGTTCGATGCAGCCAAGCATGATGTGCTTGCGCGCATATCGACTGCAATTGCCGCGTTGATGCCGCCGGTGAATGCGGTCGAGCCGATGGCCGACGTTGCGCCGACCTCCGAAATCGAACTTATCGAACAGAAGACTGCATGACTCTTTACAGCAAGATCAAAGGTACCGGAAGCTACCTACCGCCAAGGCGCGTCACCAATCAGGATCTGGCTGCGGAACTGGCAGGCAGGGGTATCGAAACTTCCGACGAATGGATCTTATCGAGGAGCGGCATCTCGGCGCGACACTATGCCGCGCCGGATGCGAACGTCAGCGACCTGGCCGTCGAAGCATCCCGGCGTGCGCTCGATATGGCTGGCTTGCTGCCCAATGATATCGATCTGATCGTCCTCGCCTCGTCAACGCCCGATTTTCTCGGCGGCTTTCCGAGTACCGCTTGCATCGTCCAGCGCAAGCTCGGTATCGACAATGGTTGCGCTGCATTCGATGTGCAAGCGGTGTGCAGCGGCTTTGTCTACGCCTTGTCGATCGCCGACAGTTTCATCAAATCGGGTAACTACAAAAATGCGCTGGTCATCGGCGCCGAAGTCTTTTCACGCATCCTTAATTTCGAGGATCGCACCACGTGCGTGCTGTTCGGCGACGGCGCCGGCGCCGTCGTCTTGTCGGCTTCGCCGGAGCCGGGAATTCTTGCTACCAAATTGCATGCCGACGGTAGTCATGCCAGCATCCTGTGCGTTCCGGGTAGCGTCAATGACGGTGTGCTCGAAGGCAGTGCTTATCTGTACATGGATGGTCCGGCGGTATTCAAGCTGGCAGTCTCCGTGCTCGAAAAAGTCGCCAACGAGGTCTTAAAGACGGCTGAAATGGCATCGTCTGAAATCGACTGGCTGGTACCGCACCAAGCGAATATCCGCATTATGCAAAGTACGGCCAGGAAGCTTGGCCTGCCACCCGAAAAAATGGTCGTCACGGTCGATCAGCATGGCAATACTTCTGCCGCATCGATTCCGCTTGCGCTGGATACGGCAGTGCGAGACTGTCGCATCAAGCCTGGTCACAATGTGCTGATGGAAGGTGTCGGCGGCGGTTTCACTTGGGGTGCGGTTCTCGCACGAATGTAACTCAACCGATGACAAGCATGACAAAAATCGCATTCGTTTTTCCCGGTCAGGGATCTCAGGCCATCGGCATGCTTAACGGTTTTGCCGATAACGTAGCCGTTCGGCAAACCATCGCCGAAGCCTCTGATGCACTACAAGTCGATCTCGGCAAGCTGATCGCAGAAGGTCCGAAGGAAGATCTCGACCTGACCACCAACACCCAGCCTGTGATGCTGACCGCAGCAGTCGCCATCTATCGCGCGTGGATCGCCGCCGGTGGCAAGCCGCCCGCGATGGTGGCCGGCCATAGCCTTGGCGAATACTCAGCGCTGGTCGCCGCCGGTGTGATCTCGTTCAGTAATGCGGTGCCGCTGGTACGGTTCCGGGCGCAAGCGATGCAAGACGCGGTACCCGTTGGACAGGGCGGCATGGCGGCGATTCTCGGCTTGCCGGATGACGACGTGCGTGCCGTCTGTGCCGAAGCTGCGCAGGGCGAAATCGTCGAAGCCGTCAATTTCAACGCACCTGCACAAGTGGTCATCGCCGGTCACAAAGGGGCCGTCGATCGTGCCTGCGAAATCGCCAAGGCCAGAGGCGCCAAGCGCGCGTTGCTGTTGCCGGTTTCGGCACCGTTTCACTCGTCCCTGTTAAAACCGGCTTCGGATCGCCTCCGGCAGTACATGGCGCCATTGGACTTTGGTGCGCCGCAAATCCCGCTCATCAACAACGTCGATGTCGCCATCGTCACTGATCCTGACGAGATCAAGGACGCGCTGGTGCGCCAGGCGGCCAGTGCGGTACGCTGGGTCGAGACCGTACAAAAATTTGCGGTCGAGGGCGTCACAAACGTGATCGAATGCGGACCGGGAAAAGTGCTGGCAGGCCTGACCAAGCGCATCAATGGCGACCTGAGCGGCGAGGCGATGTTCGATCAGGTATCGATGGATAAAATTATGGAGTCGATGAAGTGAGTGTTCAACCTCAAAGTCTAGCCAATCAAGTTGCGCTAATCACCGGCGCGTCACGCGGTATCGGACGTGCGGTTGCGCAGGCGCTGGCGTCCCAAGGCGCCCTCGTGATCGGCACTGCGACCACGCAACAGGGCGCTGCTGGCATCACTGCTTACCTTGATGCGCTGCGTCCCGGTTGCGGAAGAGGTGCCGTGCTCGATGTGAATGACGCTGCAGGCTGCACCGCGTTGCTCGACGAAATTCAAAAACAATATGGCGCTGTTTCGATCCTGGTCAACAACGCCGGTATCACACAGGACCAGCTGGCATTGCGCATGAAAGACGAAGACTGGGATGTCGTCATTGCGACCAATCTGACCGCCGTTGCGCGCCTCGCGCGTGGCGTATTACGCGGTATGATGAAAGCAAAGAGTGGTCGTATCATCAACATCACCTCAGTTGTCGGATCGACGGGAAATGCAGGACAAATGAATTATGCTGCATCAAAAGCGGGCGTGGCAGGGATGAGTCGTGCATTAGCCCGAGAAATCGGCAGTCGTAACATCACCGTCAACTGTATTGCACCCGGATTTATCGATACCGATATGACCAAGGCGCTCGACGAAGCGCAAATGGCGGCGCTGAAAAGTCAGATACCGCTGGGACGCTTCGGGGCTCCGGAGGACATTGCCTCAGCGGTAAGTTTCCTTGCTTCGTCGCAAGCTGCTTACATCACCGGTACCACGCTTCATGTCAACGGCGGCATGTACATGGGCTAGATGGGTTTTGGAATTCTAGGCCGGCTTTGACTTTTGTAGACGGCAATAGGTAAAAGTAAATTTTCGTCGCGCAAACCTGATAAAATGCGCGCACTTTCTGTAACCACTGACTGGAGTCATAACATGTCCGATATCGAACAACGTGTAAAAAAGATCGTCGCTGAACAACTCGGCGTCGCAGAAGCAGACATCAAGATTGAGTCGTCGTTCGTGGACGATCTTGGCGCTGATTCACTTGACACGGTTGAGCTCGTAATGGCGCTCGAAGATGAGTTCGAAATGGAAATTCCTGACGAGCAAGCCGAAAAAATCACGACCGTGCAGCAAGCAATTGATTATGCCAAGGCGCACGTCAAGGCCTAAGTTTGCCTTGTTCGTCGGTATCTAGGAGAATCGTTTGAGTCGTTCACGTCAACGTCGCGTCGTAATCACTGGCCTTGGATGCATCTCACCGGTTGGCAACACTGTTGCCGACGCGTGGAATGCTGTCATCGAAGGAAAATCAGGGATAGCGACTATCAAAAAATTTGATGCCACCCCGTTCAGCACGCATTTTGCCGGCGAGGTCAAAGGCTTCAACATTGAAGACTACATCCCTGCCAAAGAAGCACGTCACATGGATACGTTTATCCACTATGGCGTTGCGGCAGGCATGCAGGCGATGCAGGATAGCGGCTTGGTTGTCAGCGAAACCAATGCCGACCGGATCGGCGTCATTGTCGGGTCCGGCATTGGCGGCTTACCGCTGATCGAAGATACCCACAGCGAACTCATGAGCAGAGGGCCGCGCCGTATCAGTCCTTTCTTCGTGCCGGCGTCGATCATCAACATGATTTCCGGGCATCTGTCGATCAAATACGGATTGCAAGGTCCCAACCTTGCCATCGTTACAGCGTGTACCACCGGCTTGCATTGCATTGGTGCTGCAGGTCGCCTGATTGAATACGGCGACGCCGATGTGATGATTGCCGGTGGGTCCGAATCTACGATTTCACCGTTGGGTCTGGGCGGCTTTGCGGCAGCGCGGGCATTGTCATCTCGTAATGAAGATCCGTCGACAGCATCGCGACCATGGGACCGGGATCGAGATGGCTTTGTCCTTGGCGAAGGTGCCGGCGTCATGGTGCTGGAAGAATACGAGCATGCAAAAGCGCGCGGCGCCAAGATCTATGCAGAGCTTCTGGGTTTTGGCATGAGTGCCGACGCCCATCACATGACAGCGCCGTTGGAAGACGGCGATGGCGCACGACGGTGCATGATCTCGGCAATGCGCAATGCCGCTATCAATCCTGATCAGATCGACTACGTCAACGCACATGGTACTTCCACGCCGCTGGGCGATATTGCCGAAACCGTGGCGATCAAACGTGCGCTAGGCGACCATGCCAAAAGTATCGTCGTCAATTCGACCAAGTCGATGACCGGTCATTTACTGGGTGGCGCAGGCGGTCTGGAAGCGGTGTTTACGGTGCTGGCGATCCACAATCAGCTTTCACCCCCAACGATCAATATTTTTAACCAGGATCCGGCATGCGATCTCGATTATTGTGCGAATGTAGCGCGATCGATGCCAATCGATATTGCAATCAAGAATTCATTCGGTTTTGGTGGGACCAACGGCACACTGGTATTTGGCAAGCACTAGGCCAACCTGCTCACTTCTTTTCAGCGGGAAGTGAGCACAGACCCGTCCACTGCCCGTGATGTCTATTGCGGTATCAGCTATTATTAAGCCTTCGAAAACGCTTTTTGTCATCGTTTCGTTCATGAGTCTCGGGATGATCGTGCTCGGTGCGTTGGTCGTTTTGATCCAGATGGCACTCTACGCTAATTGGCTGCGGTTATCGGTCATGATGATCTTCACACTTTTAGCAGGCATCCTTTATCATCAGGCAATCATTCAGCCACGTGTAATTCGTATCGATATCTCAGGCATTGGCCAAATCCGGCTGTTTAATGAATCGCATAGGGACAGCGACCTGCATCCCCGCAGCGGTCATCTCATGCGACTTATACCAGGCTCGACGCTATGGACCGGGCTCCTGCTTCTCAGGATGCAAGATGATATAGGGCAAACCAAAGTGCTGATTGTTCTGCCAGACTCATTAGCGGATGACGGTTTCCGGTCACTCTCGGTTGCGTGTCGCTGGATTGCCGGGCATAACAATTCGGAAAAATGCAATATTATTTAAATCGCGACAAACATTGATTGAACTATCCGTATTTCACTCAGTCAACGTTTTGTGCCGCGTGCATGTTGCAAAATAACAAGGGAATGGGGCTTGACGACAGAACGCGATATCGATCAACTGCTTGTCGAACGCGTACAGCGTGGCGATAAAAAAGCATTTGAACTTTTGGTAATCAAATATCAACGAAAACTTATGCGACTGGTGTCGCGGCTTGTTCGCGACCAGGCTGAAGCCGAAGATGTTGTACAGGAAGCTTTTATCAAAGCTTATCGCGCGCTGCCGCAGTTTCGGGGTGACTCGGCGTTTTATACTTGGTTATACAGAATCGGCATCAATACGGCGAAAAATTATCTGGTAACTCAAGGGAGGCGAGCGCCAACGTCAACTGAAGCAGATGCGGAAGAAGCAGAAACTTTTGACGACGGCGAGCACCTAAGGGATATCAACACGCCAGAGTCTATGTTGGCAACCAAGCAGATCGCGCAGACGGTCAATGTCGCAATGGACGCTCTGCCTGAAGAGTTGCGAGTGGCGATTACCTTACGGGAAATTGAGGGTTTAAGCTACGACGAAATTGCGGATGCGATGGGTTGTCCTATCGGTACCGTTCGAAGTCGTATTTTCCGTGCACGGGAAGCAATTGCAGAACGCTTGCGTCCCTTGTTGGGAACGGCGAATGATAAGCGCTGGTAAAAGCGGTTAAAACAAGACCAGTAATAATTTTAATACAGGGGTTGGCCTGGCTTTGCGAGGTAGTGATGAATACGAAAAATATGACCCAAGAACAAATTTCCGCTTTTTCGGATGGTGAACTAGCTGACATTCAAGTCGATGTGATGCTGGCTTCCCTCAGCGGGCATGATGAGCGCGCGGCCTGGACGACCTATCATGAAATCGGCGACATGCTTCGTTCGGACGATCTCGACGTCGATTTGACTTCGGATTTTTCCACGCGCCTCATGGCCCGCCTCGATGCCGAGCCACCACTGGCGCTGCCGATCGTGCGCAAGGCGCATGAACAAGCTGCGGACACGGCAGGCACACGCACTTATTTAAAACGCTTTGGACTACCCGCTTTTTCCGCTACGGCGGCACTGGCGGTGATCGGGTTCGCTGCTGTGCCGCAATTAATGGTGGCGTCAACCGATGCTGGCCGCACTGCGCCCGCGATGGTCGCGGTGGCTAGCCAGGATGTCGGTAATGCACTAAAGACGCCTATCTTTACATCATCTAAAGAGCGGGCATTGCGCGATCCGCGTATTGACGATTACCTGCTTGCGCATCAGCGCTTTTCACCTTCTGTCTACAGTACGGCGCAGTATGCACGTTCTGCTACCTTTGCAACTGAGACGGATAAATGATCCATATGCGGCAGACATTGTTATTGTTTAAGTTTGTCGTAGTTTTATCCGGTTTGATTGCATTGTCGGTGCATGCACGAGACACCGACCTGTCACCGGAAAAAAAAGAGGCCCAGGTCTGGTTAAAAAAAATTCAGACGGCGGCCCAAAAACTCAATTACTCGGGTACTTTCGTCTACCAGCAAGCTAGCCAGGTCCGGACATCTCGTATTACCCATATTCTTGAGGGTAAGAATGAAATTGAAAAACTCGAAGTACTCGACGGTAAGCCGCGCGAATACATTCGAACCAATGAGGAAATAACCTGCTACGTTCCTGAAACAAAGACATTGCTGGTCGAGAAACGCGTTCTCCAGGACGTCTTTCCCGCGATCTTGGCGAATAATCCTGCCGATCTTGCCGAGCATTACAATGTCAAGAAGGGGGAAACAGGGCGGGTCGCGGGATTCGACTGCCAGGCCGTTATCCTCGAACCGAAGGATAACCTGCGATATGGCTATAAATTATGGGCGGAAAAATCCACCGGCTTATTACTTCGTGCACAGACTTTGAATGAAAAAAACGAAGTCGTAGAACAAATTGCCTTCGCGCAGATAGCGATTGGCGGTATCGACCGCAATCGAGTCAAGTCCAGTTTTTCGAATACCAGCGGCTGGCGTGTCGAAAGCGCAACCATGAGTAACATTAATTTGTCATCATGGACGGTCAAGGCAGTGCCGCCAGGTTTCAAGAAAATTCGTGAACTCAAGAGACTTGTTTCTGACGCACCAGTCCCCAACTCTTCAACTCAATCAAAGATATCGCCGTCGAGCGAGCGAGAAGTGTCCCAGATTGTGTTCTCAGACGGGCTTGCCGCTATTTCGGTTTTCATCGAACCAGGTTCTCAAAGCCGTACCGAGGGTTCGATGCAACAGGGGGCAATGAACATTATTGGAAAGCGGTATGGCGATTATTGGCTGACAATCGTCGGAGAAGTTCCTGCAGCGGCAATCAGACAAGTGGCAAATTCGATCGAATTCAAATCCAGATAGCGATTTCATGAAGACTATGCATCCAATACAAAAAAAACTTTCCGCACTAATCTTAGGCGCTACATGCGCCTTTTTCGCGCCGTCGCTTTTCGCAGCGGCCCCAGTCGCCTTCGCAGCCGCATCGGTCGCCGGTTTGCCTGATTTTACTGATTTGGTTGAAAAAGCGGGTCCGGCCGTTGTCAATATTCGCACGACTGAAAAAAACAAGGCTGCGCAGCAGGGTGGAGCTAGTGCCGAAGACGAGGAAATGCAAGAATTCTTCAAACGCTTTTTCGGCGTTCCCGTTCCAAAGCAACAACAGCAGCAGCCGCGTGGTCGGCGACAAGCTCCGCAAGGTGAAGAAGACCTGGCGCGGGGTGTGGGATCGGGCTTCATCATCTCTGCCGACGGCTACGTCATGACGAATGCGCACGTGGTCGATGGTGCGGACGATGTTTTCGTCACGCTGACCGACAAGCGCGAATTCAAGGCCAAAATCATCGGGGTCGACAAGCGTACCGATGTTGCGCTGGTCAAGATCGAAGGCACCAATCTGCCACGCCTGACCCTGGGGGATTCCAATAAGTTGCGCGTTGGTGAATGGGTCATCGCGATAGGCTCGCCGTTCGGATTGGACAATACCGTCACAGCCGGAATCATCTCGGCCAAGGCACGCGACACGGGCGACTATTTGCCGTTGATCCAGACTGACGTTGCTGTCAATCCGGGCAATTCCGGCGGTCCGCTGATCAATATGCGCGGTGAAGTAATCGGTATTAATTCGCAGATCTACAGCCGTTCGGGCGGTTACATGGGGATCTCCTTCGCGGTGCCGATCGATGAGGCGATGCGTGTTACGGAACAATTAAAATCCAGCGGACGTGTCACGCGTGGACGCATCGGTGTGCAGATCGGTGAAGTAACCAAGGAAGTGGCTGAATCGCTCGGCTTACCAAAAGCAAGCGGCGCATTGGTACAGCGCGTCGAGCCTGGCGGACCGGCTGAAAAAGCAGGACTGGAAGCCGGCGACATTATCGTCAAGTTCAATGGTGTCGCAATTGAAAAATCCAGTGACCTGCCTCGCTCGGTTGGTAGCATCAAGCCAGGTACCAAGGCAACTGCGACGATCTGGCGCAAGGGCACCAGCCGGGACGTGCCGATGACAATCGCCGAACTCGAGCCCGAAAAAGTCGTAAAGAAAGAGGATAAGAAGCCAAAAGGAGATCCTTCAAATGCACTTGGCCTGGTCGCGAGCGATCTTACCGAAGCGCAGCGCCGTGACCTCAAAATTGACGGCGGTATCGTTGTCGATACTGCAGAAGGCGCTGCGGCTCGCGCTGGACTACGGACCGGCGATGTTATCCTGCGCTTGAACAACACGGATATCAAAGACGTGAAGCAGTTCAACGGATTGGTCGCACGCCTGGAAGCAAAAAAAGCTGCGGTGTTGCTGGTACGTCGCGGCGAATCGTCGCAATTCGTGCCTGTAAAGCCCAGCGCCCAGTAAGCTGTGTGGTCGGTAGCAACGATGGCTGCGCGTCGTCCTGACATGTCAGCCGTCCCTTTTATTGCTGGACTGAACAAACGGTTTTTGTGATTCAATTCAAACTATATTCCCGAACGTATTGTCATCTGTGTGACAACATGCTCGCGGCACTCCATAGCTTCTTGCCCCAACACCGGTTTCAAGTAGAAGTGATCGATGTCGACGCTGACGAAAAACTGCTGGCGCAATATGATGAACTGGTGCCCGTCCTTCTTGGAAAGCGCGAAGGTGACGCGGCACCAGTTAAGTTGTGCCACTACTACCTCGACGAGCACATCCTTACCGAATTTCTGCGCGGCGACGGATAACGCGGGTCTTGCCACCATGGATGTTCACTCGGGTTTTTGGTTTGGCAGCGGCGTGGAGGCAAAGCTTCTCGCGTGATTTCCGGCTTTCCCCTCTGGAATCCGGTAAAATGCCGCAATCGAATAACCTTCAGGAAGGCGCTCGTTTGGGGTATTCCCCGCTCCGGGCGCTTTTTTTGTGACTTCAAGTTAGTTAATGAATAACATCCGCAATTTTTCAATTATCGCCCACATCGACCACGGTAAATCAAC
>JACMQD010000257.1 GCA_014377155.1 Herminiimonas sp. | reverse complement strand
TTGCTGGCCCACTGCCAGATTCCCGCGCCGGCGGCGCAGTGGCGCACCGCCGAATCCATGTCCAGCCACTGGAACGAAGGCTGTTTGCCGGCAATGATCAGGTTGACGTAATTTCTGCTTCGCAAACAGTGATCCGCGACCGACAACAGGCAGTTCGCGTCCGGCGGCAGATAGATACGCACGACATCGGACTTCTTGTTCGCAACGTGATCGATGAAGCCGGGATCCTGATGCGAAAAACCATTATGGTCCTGTCGCCAGACATGTGACGTGAGCAGGTAGTTCAGCGACGCGACCGGCTTACGCCACGCAATCTGATTGCACACCTTCAGCCATTTGGCATGTTGGTTCAGCATCGAATCGATGATGTGTATGAACGCCTCGTAGCAGGAGAACAGTCCATGGCGTCCGGTGAGCAGGTATCCCTCGAGCCAGCCCTGGCACAGATGCTCGCTCAGCACCTCCATCACGCGGCCATTGACGCTGAGATGGTTGTCGCCGTCTTCGAGGTCAGCCATCCACTCCTTGCCCGAGACTTCGAACATGGCCTCCAGGCGGTTCGACGCGGTCTCGTCCGGGCCGAACAACCTGAAATTGACGGCCTGGAGATTGAGCTTCATGATGTCGCGCAAAAACGCACCGAGAACACGCGTTGCTTCCGCCTCGATGCTGCCGGGCTTGTCGACCTTCACGGCGTAATCGCCGAAGCCGGGCATTTCCAGAGGTTGCAACAATGCGCCGCCGTTAGCATGCGGATTGGAGCCCATGCGCCGATGTCCGGTCGGCGCGAGCGCAGCCAACTCCTCCCGAAATTTGCCGCGTTCGTCGAACAATTCCTGTGGCCGGTAACTCTGCAGCCACTCTTCAAGTTGCTTCAGATGTTCCGGGGTTTTCAATTCCGCGATCGGCACTTGATGCGCGCGCCAGGTGCCCTCGACCGGTTTGCCGTCAACGAATTTCGGCCCGGTCCACCCCTTGGGCGTACGCAGGACGATCATCGGCCAGCGTGGACGCTGCGGGCTTTCAGTGTCAGGAAGCGCGCGCGCGGCGCTTTGAATCTGCTGAATCTGCGCCAAAATCGTATCGAGCGTGGCAGCGAGAGATTGATGCACCAGCATCGGATCGTCGCCCTCGACGTAATGCGGTTCATGACCGTAGCCGCGCAGTAGATCCGTTAGCTCCTCGCGGCTGATGCGAGCCAGCACGGTCGGGTTAGCGATCTTGTAGCCGTTGAGATGCAGGATTGGCAGCACCGCGCCATCGCGCGCCGGGTTCAGAAATTTATTCGAGTGCCAACTCGCGGCCAGCGCACCTGTTTCCGCTTCGCCGTCGCCGACCACGCAAGCCACGATCAGATCCGGATTGTCGAACGCGGCGCCGTAAGCATGTGCCAGTGAATAGCCCAGTTCGCCGCCTTCGTGTATCGACCCGGGCGTTTCCGGCGAGACGTGACTGGGAATGCCGTAAGGCCAGGAAAACTGGCGAAACAGCCGCTGCAGTCCATGCCGGTTGCGTTCGATCGCCGGGTAGTGCTCAGTGTACGAACCTTCCAGATAGGTCTGCGCCACGATGCCCGGACCACCATGGCCGGGGCCTATCACGTAGATCATGTTGAGATCGTTCTCTTTGATCAAGCGGTTCAGATGAACATACAGCAGGTTCAATCCGGGCGTCGTGCCCCAATGCCCCAGCAAGCGGGGTTTGACATGGTCGAGCAGCAGCGGTGATTCGAGCAAAGGATTGTCTTGCAGGTAGATCTGCCCGACCGAAAGATAATTTGCCGCGCGCCAGTAGGCGTGCATTTTTTGCAGAAGGTCGGGTGACAATGATGCAGACATGGGCGTCTTCGGTACAGGTGGCTGCGGTTTCACCACGGGCGGCGAAGCCACGCGAGAGGCGGCTTTCGTGGATTCCGTGGCAGGCTGACGCAGCGTTGCGCCGCGCTCGGGCGCAATCGCTTTGT
Source organism: Herminiimonas sp. (assembly GCA_014377155.1). The sequence goes on along the minus strand of JACMQD010000257.1, from coordinate 1,637 downwards.
CGACCATGGCGTGCGCTTCTTGCAGGATGCGCTGCAAGTGCGCGGTGCCGCTGAAACTTTCGGCGTAGATTTTGACCATATTTTCGGTGCCGGAAGGCCGCGCGGCGAACCAGCCGCTGGCGGTGGTGATCTTGATGCCACCAATAGGCGCGCCGTTTCCCGGTGCAGTATTGACGATGCTGTCGATCGTTTCACCGGCCAATGACGTCGCCGCTATCTGTTGCGGCGACAACGCTGCCAATTGCTTCTTCTGCAGTGAGTTCGCAGGTGCCTCGACCCGGTCGGCCTGCGGATTGCCCAATTCCGTGGTCAGCTCGGCATACAGCTCGGCGGGGTCGCGCCGGGTGCGCGCAGTGATCTCGGCCGAGAGCAGCGCCGCGGCGATGCCGTCCTTGTCGGTGGTCCAGATTGTTCCATCGCGGCGCAGGAAGGTCGCGCCGGCGCTTTCCTCACCGCAAAAGCCAAGCGAGCCGTCGTGCAGTCCCGCGACAAACCACTTGAAGCCGACCGGCACTTCTACCAGCTTGCGACCGAGTCGCGCTGTTACCCGGTCGATCATTTGCGAACTGACCACGGTCTTGCCAACCGCTGCTTGCGCGCTCCATTGCGGCCGGTGTTGAAACAGGTAGTCGATGGCGACCGCCAGATAATGGTTGGGCGCCATTAATCCCGCACTGGGAGTGACGATGCCGTGGCGGTCATGATCAGTGTCGCAGGCAAACGCAATATCGAATCGATCACCGGCTCCCTGCAGCCGTTGCATCGCATACTTCGAGGACGGATCCATGCGGATTTTTCCATCCCAGTCGAGCGGCATGAAGCCAAACGTCGGGTCGACGACGTCGCTGATCACGGTCAGGTTGAGCTGATAGCGGTCGGCGATCGCAGCCCAGTAATGGACTCCGGCGCCGCCCAAGGGGTCGACACCCATCTCGATTCTGGAGTCGCGCAGCAGGTCCATGTCGATCACGCTGCCGAGGTCGCCAACGTAGGCATCAAGAAAATCGTGACGATGCGTGGTCGCGGCCTGCAGCGCGCTTGCATGCGAAATGCGCTGCACGCCTTCCAGCCGCGTTTCAAGGAATCGGTTGGCCGCGGCTTCGATCCATTGGGTGATGTCCTGTTCCGCAGGTCCGCCATGCGGCGGGTTGTACTTGAAGCCGCCGTCGCGCGGCGGGTTGTGCGAAGGTGTCACGACGATGCCGTCGGCCAGCCCGGCGCTGCGCCCATGATTGTGGGTCAGGATCGCGTGGGAGATCGCCGGCGTCGGCGTGTATTCGTCGTTGGTCGCCAGCATGACATCGACGCCATTGGCGGCCAGCACTTCAAGCGCGCTCTCGCACGCTGGCTGTGACAGCGCATGGGTATCGATGCCCAGGAAAAGCGGCCCGGTGATGGCTTTGGATTTTCGGTAATCGCAAATCGCCTGCGTGATCGCCAGCACGTGCCATTCGTTGAAGGAGCAGTCGAAAGCCGAGCCGCGGTGTCCCGACGTGCCGAACGCGACGCGCTGCGCCGCATTCGTCGGGTCGGGCACCTCCGAGTAGTACGCACTGACGAGCGTGGTTACGTTGACGAGCGAGGATAGTGGTGCCAGCGTGCCTGCGAGTGGATTGATTCGATTGGTCATGATACTG
>JACMQD010000256.1 GCA_014377155.1 Herminiimonas sp. | reverse complement strand
TTCCAGCAAATGGCCGAGCAGACCAAAGCCGGTGACGTCGGTCAGTGCATGAACGCCTGCCAGTTCGGACAATTCCTTGCCGGGTTTGTTGAGCTTGGTCGTGTTGGCAATCATCGACGCATAGCCATCCGCATCGAGCAGGTTCTTCTTCAGCGCGGCGGACAGGACGCCGACGCCGATCGGCTTGCCGAGAATCAGTTTGTCGCCGGCCTTGGCGTCGGCGTTGCGCTTGATCTTGGAAGGATGAATCAGGCCCAGCACTACCAAGCCATAGATTGGCTCGACCGAATCGATCGTATGGCCGCCCGCGATGGGAATGCCCGCTTCGGCGCAGATCGATTCGCCGCCGCGGATAACCTGGCCGATGACCTCGACAGGTAGTTTATCGATTGGCATGCCGACCAGCGCCAGCGCCATGATTGGCGTGCCGCCCATGGCATAGACGTCCGAGATCGCGTTGGTCGCCGCGATGCGGCCGAAATCATACGGATCGTCGACGATCGGCATGAAAAAATCGGTCGTGGCGATCAGTGCCTGTTCATCGTTGAGTTGATAAACCGCCGCATCGTCGGCAGTTTCGATGCCGACCAATAATTCTTTTGGTACCGGAAAGCCTGCCGAATTCTTGAGGATTTCGGACAGGACGCCGGGTGCGATCTTGCAGCCGCAGCCGCCGCCATGCGAGAACGAAGTAAGTTTAATGGAAGGTGCGTTCATGGAGTTCCTGTTCGAAGCAAGTTAAGCGGAGTGCGCGGTATAAGTTTGCGGCATGGTCATGCGATGTGCATGCGTCATGGCCGACCGGATTGGTGGACGCAATTATCTACTAACTCCAGCACGGCCGCTTTTTCGCGTGCGGGGGAAAACAGCGGTGCGCGCGCGGCACACTGCGCGCGCAGGCGGGCGTGGAACGCTGGGTCGGTAACTGCACGGTCGACCAGCGATGCCAGTGCCTGGCTATCGCCGACGTTGAAATAGCCTTCGTAGTCGTCGCCGAGCATGCCGCGGTTTCCCGAAATGTCGCTGGCCAGCACAGGCACGCCGCTGGTGACCGACTCGATGATGACATTGGCGCCGCCTTCCATGATGGAGGTGACGACTGACAAAAAGGCGCGTTTGAGCCGTTGGCGGGTCTGCGCCCGGGGCTGGTCGCCGATCCATCGATAGCACGGTGTACGACGTTGCGTTGCCAGAGCCTGTTCCCCTAGTAGCGGGTCGAGCGCGCCGCCGACATGGATCATGCGTACGGCAGGTGAGGTCACTTTCGTGGCGGCTTGCATGAAAGTGAGCGGGTCTTTTTCGGCACGCAAGTGGCCGATCATGATGACCTCGCCGATGCGAGCACCCGGGTTTTTTACGATCGGTGTCAGCGAGAGCGCGGACTGGTAAATGATGGAAGTCTTGCTGTGCAGTGCGGGCGGCAGTACCGATAATCCGGCTTGCTGCAAGACTATCAGGCGTGTCGCAAGCGCAAGCGAGTGCCGGGCAGCGGCGTCGAATTCGATGTCGCGATAAAGGTCAGTGCCGGTCAAGACGACGATTCTCGGCACCTGGGGAAATATCGCCGCGTACGCCGCAATGGGCACGGCGCAGCGGCGTGCATGCAAGGC
>JACMQD010000255.1 GCA_014377155.1 Herminiimonas sp. | reverse complement strand
TGATTATTGTGTTGTCGGTAATGAACGGGTTCCAGAAAGAGGTGCGTGATCGCATGTTGTCGGTGCTGTCGCATATCGAGGTATTCGACGCCGGCGGTGCCATGCCAGACTGGCAGGCTACCGCCAGGGAAGCGTTCCTGAACAAGGAAGTCAAGGGCGCCGCGCCGTACGTGGCGGCGCAGGCGATGCTGACGCGCGACGAGGTGCTGCGCGGCGCGGTGATCCGCGGCGTGTTGCCCGAGCAGGAGCCGAACGTTTCGGACGTGGCGTCGCAAGTCAAGCTGGGGTCGTTCAGTGATCTGAAGGCTGGGAGTTTCAACATCGTGCTGGGGTCCGAACTGGCGCATGCGCTGCAGGTCCAGATCGGCCAGAAAGTCACGTTGCTGGCGCCGCAGGGTCAAGTCACGCCGGCTGGCGTGGTGCCGCGACTCAAGCAATTCACGCTGGTCGGTATTTTCGAGGCGGGGCATTTCGAATACGATTCGTCGCTGGCTTTCATCCATCTCGACGACGCGATGACGATGTTCCGGCTCGAAACGCCGTCGGGACTGCGCTTGAAGATCGTCGACATGCAACGCGCACCGGAAGTGGCGCGCGACCTGTCCCGGGTATTGAGCGGTAACCTGCTCATTCGCGACTGGTCCAAGCAGAACCGCAACTGGTTTGCCGCGGTGCAGACCGAAAAGAAGATGATGTTCATTATCCTGACGCTGATCATCGCCGTCGCCGCCTTCAATCTGGTATCGACGCTGGTGATGACGGTGACCGACAAACAGGCCGACATTGCGATTCTCCGGACCCTTGGCGCGTCGCCACGTTCGATCATGAAAATCTTCATGATCCAGGGTGCGCTGGTGGGCTTGCTCGGTACTGCAGTCGGCGTCGGACTGGGCGTGCTGATAGCGTTGAACGTGGACGTTATCGTACCCTTCATCGAACGCATCCTGGGCATGCAGTTCCTGCCCAAAGACATTTACCTGATCAGCGCATTGCCGTCGGATCTGCGCTGGGCCGACGTCGGCACCATCGGCAGCGTGGCGGTCGTGCTGGCATTCGTGGCAACCCTGTATCCAAGCTGGTGGGCGGCCCGCGTCAAACCTGCAGAGGCCTTGCGTTATGAGTGATATTGTCCTGTCGTGCCGTAGTCTCGCGAAAACCTTCACGCAAGGCACGTATTCGGTCAATGTGCTGCAAGGCGTCGATTTCAGCGTTGCCAAGGGTGAGCGCGTGGCGATTGTCGGTGCTTCCGGTTCTGGCAAATCGACCTTGCTCCATTTACTGGGAGGACTCGATACGCCGACCAAGGGCGACGTCACGCTGCTGGGTAAGGATTTTGCCCGCATGTCGGAAAGCGCGCGCGGCGATGTCCGTAACCGCTCGCTCGGCTTCGTGTATCAGTTCCATCATTTGCTGCCGGAGTTCTCTGCACTCGATAATGTCGCCATGCCGCTGATGATCCGTCGCATGGATCGCGGCGCTGCGCAGGAGGCTGCCACCGCTGTTCTGGCGCGTGTCGGCCTGTCATCACGCGTCACGCATGTGCCAGGTGAATTGTCCGGTGGCGAACGCCAGCGCGTGGCGCTAGCAAGGGCTCTGGTAACCCAGCCCGCGTGCGTACTGGCCGACGAGCCGACTGGCAATCTCGACCGGACAACCGCCCACAAGACCTTCGACCTGATGCTAGAATTATCAACCACCCTCGGTACGGCGTTCGTGATTGTCACGCATGACATCGAGCTGGCGCGGCATTGCGATCGCGTGTTGCGACTGACCGAAGACGGATTGCATCCTTACACCGAATAACCAACCGAGAAACGACGTAACCGAGTCATGTGGATCGATACCCACTGTCATCTTGATGCCCACGAGTTTGGCGACCAGTCGCCGGCCATTGCGGCGCGCGCGGCGCAGCAGGGGGTGTCGTGGATCGTCATTCCCGCAGTCGAGCAAGCTAACTTCGCCGTCGTGGCGTCACTGGCCAGTGGTCAAGCCAACTGCGCTTATGCGCTCGGCATTCATCCGATTTGCGTACCGCAAGCCGACGATAGCGACCTTGTCGCCTTGCGCGTCGCTGTCGAAAAATCGATGGACGATCCACGTTTTGTAGCCATCGGCGAAATCGGCCTGGATTTTTTCTTGCCGGGTTTTTCCGAACCTGCACTGCGCACCAAGCAGGAACATTTTTACGCCGAGCAGCTAAAAATTGCGCGCGACTTCGGCCTGCCAGCGCTGTTGCATGTGCGCCGCTCGCAAGACACGGTGCTGAAATACCTGCGGCGCATTTCGCTCACCGGCGGCATTGCTCATGCATTCAACGGCAGTTTCCAGCAAGCCGAAGCCTTCATCGGGCTTGGGTTGAAGCTTGGTTTTGGTGGGGCTATGACCTACACCCGCGCTTTGCAGATTCGCCGGTTGGCAATGCAGTTGCCACTGGCGGCGCTGGTACTCGAAACCGACTCGCCCGACATTTCTCCTGCCTGGCTGCATCCCGCCAGAAACACGCCGGAACAATTGCCCCGCATTGGCGAGGCGCTGGCCGAGTTGCGCGGCTTACCGTTTGCCGCCCTGGCGGCAGCCACCACCGAAAACGCTTTCGCTGCACTTCCACGGCTGCGCCAGATAGCGTGAGCGGACATGCGTAGCGCCATTTGCGGCTTCGTTGCCGGCGTGATGTTGCTACAAATACAATCAATTTTGCCGCATGCGGCGCTGTTAGCCATGCTGGCTGTAGTGGTTTTCTTCCTTGCGGCT
>JACMQD010000254.1 GCA_014377155.1 Herminiimonas sp. | reverse complement strand
TCGAGCAAGATCTGGTAAGCGCGCTGCACCGACACGTCGCAGCCAAGATTGACTTGGACGTTAAGTACCGGTTCATTGATGCTCTCACGGCTCGTCAGGCGGATCGACGCTGCTTGCCCGGCGCGCATCATCGTAATGGCGGGGACGATCGAAACGGCGCCATCGAGCGATTCCAGTCGGGCTTTTACACAGTTGGCACCCTGGTCTTTCGCATCACTGCCGATGACGGCGATGTTTGCCTGAAATGCCTGACCGAGTGCGGACTGAACGTCGATCGGCCCCAGGCCAGCGGCATGGCTAATACCTGACCCAATGGCCAGTAGCAACGCTGCAATCCTGAATTCAGCTCGTACAACCGGCATATTTTTATTTTGTTATGAGTGACGTACCATATTGCATTCTAGCTATTTTGATGAAGTAAGGAAACGGCGTGTTAAGAATATGCAAGTATTCCCCTCAAAAAACTTAAAAATCCAACAGAAGTGTCAGATAGGCATTGTGCAATCTGCACGCCAGTTGCCTCGAAAATTCTCAGCCTGAGCGCTATGTCAAATATTCGTCAGCGGCTGTCGAGCGGTCATTGGGTTTCGTGCCGTCGCGCTGCGGAAAACCAGCCGACCGGCGCCGTCACTTATTCCAATACCATTCTTGCAGAGACATGTGACCGGCATTTTTCAGACAGCCGGGCCAGTTACCGTAATCGGTAATTTTTGACAAACGTTTAGTATTACGAAAATAGCAATAAAATCGGGAACTATGGTTGGGTGGGGGTTACTCATTTCGGAGCGAAATTGTTTGCTCGAAATTATCTTCAAGGAAACCCCGCGACATGAAAACCGTCAAATTATCCCTCGTGCTTGCGCTTGCGCTGTCCGTCCAATCCGTTGCTTTTGCCACTGAGCCGAGCGCAAGCGGTTCGGGCGGCGTATCGATCGCCAATACGATCAGCGGTAACTTCGCCGTTGGCCAGAATGGCAGCGCCACCTCGTATGCAGAGAACAAGCAGGCTGGCACGGCGAGCGTCAAGGCTCTCGCAAATTTCACCGGCAATTACGGCGCCGTCAATGCCGGTATCACCGGTACCACCACCAGCGACAGCGCGGGCATGGCCTACAACACCAGCACCGGCACCGGCAACGGCACGGCGTCATCGGTCGGTTCGGTCAACACGGGCGTGCATGGCGCGGTGGCCATTCATGGCGTCACCACTGGTTTCAATGGCGGCAATTCGAGCACCCAGTTGCATGATCAGGTCGGTGCCGGGACCAATCAGGGCAGCTATGTCATCGGCCAGACCAAGTCCGGCTTCGATACGCAAATCCAGTATGCCCGCACATCGTCGTCGGCTGCCGCGCCGGTAGGCACGCATGGCGGTTCGCAAAGCGCATCGGTCAGCATCGCCGACCAAAAAACCGGCTATGCCAGCGGCGCGACGACGACCGGCGCACTTGCCGGCATGAACGCTGCCGGCTTGGCAAACATCGGCGCGTCCGGCGTGTTCTTCGCCAAGGCCGGCCTGTCGGCATCGACCGGCACGGTTTCCGCACCGTAATCGCCGACGCCGAAACCAACCGAGGACAATCGTGAACATAAAATTATCCATCTGGCTGGCAGCAGCCATGTGCGTCGGTTCGGTTTCGGCCGAAGCCCAGAACCTGCGGCGCAGCTATGAACCGACTGCCGGCACGGCAGTACGCGCCGGCCCGAGTACCGCAACCTCGAATTCGAATTCCCAGGCCACCGCGTCCACGGCCAGCCAGGGCGGGGCCGCGCAGGGCGTCGGCAGCCAGGGGCAGTCGCTGGTGGTCGACAGTCATGCCACCTATGAGGCGGCCCAGCGTAATCCGGTCGCAACCGCAGTCGCGCCGCAATTAACCAGCAGTAATGACACCTGCATGGGATCGACCTCGCTCGGCGGCAGCGCCGTGTCGTTCGGCTTCAGTGTCGGTACGACCTGGACCGACAACAATTGCCTGATGCTGAAAAACGCACGCGAAATCTGGAACATGGGCTTCAAGGGCGCAGCGCTTGCGCGCATGTGCATGGATGACCTGAACAAGGAAGCCTTCGAAGCAACCGGTATCAATTGCCCCACGCGGCGCGGTGTGGGCAATGGCGAAACAGCCCAGGTTACCCGAACCGATGGCGTCAACAATACCGAATTCGGCTATCGCAACTGATAGCCCATTCAAGGAGAACTTGTGAAATCCTTTGCGATACTTGTCCTGCTTGCAGCACTGTGTCAGGTCGGCGCGGCTGCCGACATCACCATGGCAACCGACAATGCCCACTTCCAGGTCGAGCGCATTCCGTTCGGTTCCGGTACCCCTTCGTCAGCAGTCACGCTCGGCACCGAATCGGCGGAACTAGTGGTCGACGGGTTGTACCACTTGCCGAATTACCTGCCGGGATTTCCGACAGCGGCGACGATCTGGCCGCGCGAATTGCCGATCGAATGCGAGTCCGATCCGGTGACCGGATCGCCGACTTGCACCGGCTATCGGGTACTGCCGGCGGTCGGTCGTGGCGAATACCTGTTCATCCGGCCAGTCGCCAAGGTCGTCGTGCGGCCACCGATCGTGCCGGTGGTAGCTCCGATGGAGCCGCCTGAACCGATGCCGCTAGCGGTAAAAAAGCCATTGGGTTGACATGATTGTCGTCAACTTGGCGCTTGCATCGATCTGTTTTTCCGGAACCTGCTATCCGGCACTGGTCGGCGCCAACACGCCGGTCGGCATGTTTTCGCTGTCGCAACAGCAGATACAGACGGTCGGGTATGGCGGCGACATACTGGTCTACAAGGAAAATCAACACTACCTGTGGGCGATCCATCGGGTCTATACACTCAATCCGAAAGAGCGCCGGGTCGAGCGCCTGACCGCCAATCATGTGGCGCAGCGGCGCGATATCACGAATGGTTGCATCAATGTGATGCCGGAGGTGTACCAAAAGCTGGTGGATTGCTGCAGCAAGGATGTCCTGATCATCAATTAGAACGATTGCAGGAATTCCACCGGGCCGCTCGCCAGGATGGGTCGTCGCGAGCCGGAGGCGGCGGGTCGCTTGTCTATTCCACCACTTGTCTATTCCACCGTCTCCCAGGCGTTGGTCTTTTCTTTCTGGCGCGCGAGCAAGCGGCGGTAAGACCGGCTGCCACTCCAGAACGCCAGTGCCAGGCAAGTGAAGGTAAGTTGCCCAATTGCCAGGTACAACACCGAAGTATCGAGAATCGGCGCAATCACACCCGCCACCAACGCACCCAGCATCGTTAGCGTAAACGACTGGCATGAGGCGACCACGCCGCGAATTGTCGGGAACAGGTCGAGTACCAGCAAAGTCGCGCCGGGTGCCACCATCGACATGCCGAAGGTATAGAAAAACAGCGGAATAACCGACCATGGCAGCGCTGGCGGCAAGACCAGGTGATAACCCACATTGGACAGCGCGGCGCCAACCAGCAGAAAAAATCCGATCCTGACCTGCTTCGAGACGGTAATGTTGCCGGCCATGCGGTTAGCGGCCAGCGCCCCCAGGAAAATTCCCGAAACGGACGGAATGAACATCCAGCCGAACTGGTCCGGACCAAGGTGTAGATGTTGCGTCAGAAACGCCGGCGCCGCCGATACATACAGGAACAGTCCCGCGAAATTGAACGCCACGGCGCCGGCTTGCAGATGGAACAACGGCGAGCCGAATACGGTGCGATAGCTCTGAGACAGGAACGCGAAACTGAACGGCTGGCGTGCCGCTGGCGGCAGGGTTTCCGGTAAACGCTTGAAGCACCACCACAGCAGCAGCGCGGTATACAGAAACAGGAACAGGAAGATCGAACGCCAGTCGAGCAGCTTGACGATGTAGCCGCCCAGGATCGGTGCGATGGCCGGTGCGATCGAAAAAATCATCGTCACCAGCGACAGCAGTCGTTCGGCCGGCGCACCTGCATAGACATCCCGAATAATGGCGCGGCCCACTACCACGCCAGCGCCTGCCGAAATGCCCTGCAGCATGCGGAAGGCCCACAAATAATGGACGCTATGCGCCGCCGCGCAACCGAGCGAGGCGACCGCAAACACGGCCAGCGAGGCAAGAATGATATTGCGTCGTCCGAAGGCGTCCGACAATGCGCCGTGCCACAGGATCATTACCGCAAACGCGAACATGTAGGCCGTCAGGGTCTGCTGGACTTCGATTGGGCTGGCATGCAGCGATGCCTGAATACTGGGAAATGCCGGCAGATAGGTATCGATCGAAAACGGCCCGAGCATGGCCAGCGCTGCCAGCAGCGGTGCCAGCGCGGCAGCGGCAGTCAGGCTGGCCCGGGCTGGACCGGAAGGGGAAGTAGGGGGTGTAGTGGAAGGCATTTATCTATCAGTGCTGACCGCTATTCGTCGCCGATGACAGGCTGGCGAAACGTTTGTCAGGCCGACTTTCGGCATTAAAAAAATAGGAACGCAGTCCAGGCAGTAGGGCGCCTGGACAATCGATCACAAGCAATCGAACGTCAGATCCCGCCCATGCACAAGTATTTGATCTCGAGATATTCATCCATCCCGTACTTCGAGCCTTCACGCCCCAGGCCGGATTGCTTGACGCCGCCGAAAGGGGCCACCTCGTTGGAGATCAGGCCGGTATTGATGCCCACCATGCCATAGTCGAGTTTTTCGGCGACGCGCCAGACGCGGCCAATATCGCGCGAATAGAAATAACTGGCCAGGCCGAAGTCGGTGTCGTTGGCCGCTGCGATCACTTCATCCTCGGTGGTGAATTTCATTACCGCCGCCACGGGACCGAAGGTCTCCTCGCGCATGATCTGCATGTCAGCGGTGACGTTCGACAGCACGGTCGGCTCGTAGAAGTGCCCGCCCAGCGCATGCAGCTTGCCACCAGTTACGACCGTGGCACCCTTGGCGCGTGCATCGGCCACATGTTCGGCCACCTTGGCAATTGCCTGGTCATCGATCAGCGGACCTTGGCTTACGCCCGGTTCGAAGCCGTCGCCGACCTTGATCTTCGCAGCGCCAGCCGCAAGCTTGTCGACGAAGGCATCGTAGATCGATTCATGCGCATAAAAACGGTTGGTGCACACGCAGGTCTGGCCGGCGTTGCGGTATTTCGACTGCAGCGCGCCTTCGACTGCGGCATCGAGGTCGGCATCGTCGAAGACGATGAACGGCGCATGACCGCCCAGCTCCAGGCCGAGTTTCTTGACGGTGGGCGCGCATTGCTTCATCAAAATGCGGCCGACCGGCGTCGAGCCGGTAAACGACAGATGACGGACGGTCGGGCTGGCGCACAGCACGTTGCCGATCTCGATCGAACGGTCGGCGTCGGCAGTGACGATATTGATGACGCCTGGTGGCAAGCCTGCCCGGTGCGCCAATTCGGCCATCGCCAGCGCAGACAGCGGTGTCTGTTCGGCAGGCTTGATGACGATCGTGCAGCCCGCGGCAATGGCCGGCGCTACTTTGCGCGTGATCATTGCAATCGGGAAATTCCACGGCGTAATCGCAGCGCATACGCCGATCGGCTGCTTGATGACGACCATGCGCTTGTCGCTCCAGGTCGAGCCCAGCACGTCGCCGCTGACGCGCTTGGCTTCTTCGGCAAACCATTCGATGAAACTGGCACCGTAGGCGACTTCACCCCTGGCTTCGGCAAGTGGCTTGCCCTGTTCGGCAGTCATTAGCATGGCCAGGTCGTCGGCGTTGTCGATCAACAGATCGAACCATTTGCGCATGATCGCGGCGCGGTCTTTGCCGGTTCTGGCGGCCCAGGCTGGAAATGCAGCGCTGGCAGCATCGATGGCTTGCTGCGCTTCGGCTGCGCCCAGATTCGGCACCTGCCCGACGCGCGCGCCGTTGGCAGGATTGACGACATCGAAACGGCTCGCGCCATCGATCCAGGCACCGTTCAGATAAGCCTGGTTATGTAACAGCGACGAATCCTTGAGATTGACTTTAAATGTGTTCGGCATGTCGGTCTCCTGCTTTCAAGCGAAAGGAGCAAGGATAACCCAGCGGCGTGCTATCTGCATTGCCGTACCGCAGCTGCCGGGAACGTGCTGCACAAGCAATCAACAAAACCCCTTCCATTTACAAATGAGAATTGATATCATTCGCGTTAGAGTAAATGGCGGTATACGGGTTTTCTTTTTACTAACCGAAAAAACACATGATCAAGCACGCAGCAAATCAAACGACGCCAGACGCGGGCGCCCTTCCAGGCATGCAACGCACGCCGTTGATACCGCTAGGAACCCTCGCCGCCGCGATGGTTTTTGGTATGAACCCGGTCAGTGCCCAAACACCTCTGTCAACGTCGACCGCCGACGTCACGCTATCGCCAGTCACGGTGCGCGATGCGCGTGATCGCGAACAACTCGGCTATCAGGGCGACAAAACCCGCGTCGGCAAGACGCTGCAACTGACCAAGGACATTCCGCAATCCGTCACCGTCGTGTCGGAACAATTGATTCGCGAACGCAATGCCAACACCTTCAAGGAAGCGCTGCGCAATGTCGCCGGCCTGACCTTCAATGCTGGCGAGGGCGGTCGCATCGGCGACAACATCACCCTGCGTGGCTACTCGGCAGTGGGCGATCTGTTTTTGGACGGCATCCGCGACATCGCCCAATATAATCGCGAAACATTCAATCTGCAGCAGATCGACATCCTGCGCGGGTCGGCCTCGATGCTGTTCGGCCGCGGCTCGACCGGTGGCGTGATCAACCAGGTCAGCAAGGTCGCCAAGCCGGTCGATGTGAACGAAGTCGCGCTCACCGTTGGTAGTGACAACTATAAGCGCCTGGTCGCGGACTTCAACAAGGTATTGACGCCGGACCTGTCGTTCCGGCTGAACCTGATGGATACCAAGACCGATTCCTTCCGTGATGGTGTCGGCCAGAGTCGCTGGGGCGTCGCACCGACCCTGACCTGGGGTGCCGGCACCGCCGACGAAGTCAGCCTGGCCTACTACCATCTGAAGGAAAACAACGTGCCCGACATGGGCGTGCCGTACTTCAACGGCCGTCCGCTGGATGTGCCGATCAACCGGTTCTATGGCTTGTCCAAGGCCGACTACGAGCGCAACGAGACCGGCATTGCCACGGCCACTTATACCCATTTGTTCGATAACGATTCATCGATTCGGACCATCATCCGCCATGCCGATTACGAGCGCGACCTGCGCGGCACGGCACCGCGCCTGGCGGCGGGCACCACGTCGATAACCGATGGCACCATCGTCAATCGCCAGCGCCAGGCACGTGGCGGCAACGAAAAGACGTTGGCGTTGCAATCGGATTACACCACCAAATTCAACCTGGGCGGCATGAAACACGAAGCGCTCGCCGGACTCGAATACCTGGAAGAGCGCGCAACACGATTTACCAACAGCAGTAGCGTGGCCAATCCGGCCACCAACGTCGGCAGTCCGAATGCCGATCCAGTCTTGCCCGCCAATTTCTATGATGCCTTCACGCGTACTGCCTACAATGCCTACGATGGCCGCACCATCAGCGTCTACGGCCAGGATACGATCGAATTTGCGCCACAATGGAAACTGTTGCTGGGTGCGCGTCATGACAGCATGAAAGCCGATTACAACCGGCCGGCGCCAGCGGGGCCTTTGTCACGCAACGATAACGTATGGAGCTACCGCACCGGCTTAATGTTCCAGCCGATCAAGCTGACCACGTATTACCTGTCGTACGGCAGCTCGTTCAATCCGTCGGCCGAGGCCTATCAGCTCGATAGTCGCACCGCCAACACCGATCCGGAAAAAAGTCGCAACATCGAAGCTGGCGCCAAGTGGGAATTGCTTAATGGCGACATGTCGGTACGCACGGCAGTGTTTCGCTCCGAAAAAACCAATGAACGCAATACCGATCTTTCGAGCCCGAACATCGCCGTGCTCTCCGGTCGCCGCCACACTGACGGCGTCGAGCTGGAAGCGGTCGGTCGCATCACGCCGGCGTGGGAAGTGTTCGGTAACCTCGCGCTGATGCGCGCCAAAATCGACGAGGCTTCGGCCGACCAGGCCGGCACCAAGGGTCTGACGCCGATCAATACGCCTGAATACACGTTTAGCCTATGGTCGACCTACAAGCTGGGCGGCGGCTGGAAAGTGGGTGGTGGCCTCGAAGGCGTCGGCGCACGCTTTGCCAATGCCAACAACATCAATGTGGTGCCGTCGTACAAACGCGTCGATGCGCTGGTCGAATATGCGGTAAAGGCGTATGCGCTCAAGCTTAACGTCTTTAATCTTTTCAACGAAAAGTATTACGAGGGCGTGTATGCGGGTCACGTATTGCCAGGAACGCCACGCACGATGCAGTTGACCCTGTCGACCAAGTTCTGAGGAAATGCGATGCTGCTGCATGTACCCAGAGTATTGACGCCGGACGCCGTGGTACGGTGTAGCGGCATCCTGCACGATGCCGACTGGCAGGATGGCACCATCACCGCCGGCACGCAGTCGGGGCAGGTGAAAAACAATCGTCAGTTGCCTGAAAATGCCCTAGCATCACAGGCCGCGCGCGCCATCGTGGTCGACGCGCTGGCCAACAGCGCGCTGTTTTTTTCCGGCGCGCTGCCAAAAAAAACCTTTCCGCCGCTGTTCAATCGCTATGACCGCGACGCCAATAGTTTCGGCAATCATATCGACAACGCGGTGCGGACCTCGGCCGTCACCGGCGCATGGGTCCGCACCGACCTGTCGGCCACACTGTTTCTTTCCGAACCGGCTGACTATGACGGCGGCGAACTGATCATCGAGGATACCTTCGGCACGCAGTCGGTCAAGCTGGCTGCCGGTGATCTGATTTTATATCCCGCCAGCAGTGTGCACCGCGTCGAGCCGGTGACGCGCGGCATGCGCCTGGCGTCTTTTTTCTGGATCGAAAGCATGGTGCGCAGCGACGACCAGCGCCGTTTGTTGTACGAGATGGATAGCGCCATCATCATGCTGCGCGAGCGCCATGGCGATACTGACGAAACGGTGCGACTGACGGGCGTTTATCACAACCTGTTGCGACTGTGGGCGGAAACATGACGGTAAACTGGTACCTCGGCCACGACGAATGCGGCATCATGTGGTTTTGCCAAGTAAATTGAGCCACTGTTCATGAAGCCATCGTTCACTTTTCGTTCTGCGGTCTTGCTGATTATTGCCGCTTTGCACGTTGCATTGCTGACGTACGCGGCGTTGTCGGCGCGTCATGAAACGATTACGCCGCCGCAGACACCACCCGTAGTGATGGCACAACTGATTCCACAGCCGGTGGTGCGGCCTGCCACCCCGCCTGCGCCACCGATACCAAAATCCAAACCCCAAGTCGTCACGCCCCGGCCGCCCACCAGGCCGGTCGTCAGACAACGCGCCGAAACGCCGATTCGGCTAACCGAAAAAGTATCCGAACAACCCGCGCCGGCCATCGCGTCACGGGCCGATTCTGCGCCGCCGGCACCTGCCGCACCCGAAGCGCCGCCGGCGCCGGCAGCGCCTTCCGCACCGGCACCCGTGGCCGTGACACCGCCACGTTTCAATGCGGCTTATTTGAATAATCCTCCGCCTGCGTATCCACCGCTGGCACGCCGCATGGGCGACGAAGGCAAAGTCATGCTGCGCGTGTTCGTCACGCCTGAAGGCACGGCCGGCGAAGTGCGGGTGCTCACCAGCAGCGGCTCGCCGATGTTCGACGATGCCGCCATGGCAGCAGTGCGGCAGTGGCGCTTTGTGCCGGCGCGGCAAGGTGACAACGCGGTCGCTGCCTGGGTTCAGGTGCCGATCGTTTTCAAGCTGGGATAGCGCGCAGCGAGGCGCCTGCATGCAGGCGCATCATGACAATTTTGTAGAAGCCTTTAAAAACCATTTTGATTCATCATAGAAGGGACCGACATGTTCACTAACCTCCGTATCGCTTGCTTCGCCGTACTGTTGCTGGCAACCCTGACGGGCCGTGCTGCCGACACCGAAATCCAGCTGACCATCCAGTCGCATAAGTTCATTCCCGCCGAAGTCAGGGTGCCGTCCGGGCAGCGGATCAAGCTGCTGGTGCTCAACAAGGACGACACGCCCGAAGAATTCGAAAGCAAGGAATTGGGCCGCGAAAAGATCATTCCCGGCGCAAGCCGCGCAACCATCTTCATCGGACCTCTCGCACCGGGGCGCTATCCGTTCTTCGGCGAATTTCACCAGAGTACCGCGCAAGGCGTGGTCGTCGCGGAGTAGCCCATGCTTGCGATTACCTTGATTGTCTTTCGTGAAACGCTTGAAGCGGCGCTGTTCGTCGGCATCGTCGCCGCAGCGACGCGCGGTATGGCAGGTCGCAGCCGCTGGCTTGCGACCGGTGTCGCTGCCGGCATTGCAGGCTCGCTGCTAATTGCCGCCATGGCGGGCGAGATCAGCCAGCTCGCCGAAGGTGTTGGCCAGGATATCGTCAATGCTGCAATTCTGGCACTGGCCTTCGTCATGCTTGCCTGGCACGTAATCTCCGCTTCGCGCCATGGCATGCAGGCCGCTGGCGAAGCGCGTCAGCTCGGCCGCGC
>JACMQD010000253.1 GCA_014377155.1 Herminiimonas sp. | reverse complement strand
TCGGCGAGTTTTTTCTGGATCAGCTGGTTAGCGGCGAGCGGACGACCGAACTGCTGGCGGTCGTGCACATACTGACGGGCGATATGCCAGCAGGATTCAGCTGCGCCCAACGCGCCCCAGGCGATGCCGTAGCGGGCCGAGTTCAAACAGGTAAACGGACCCTTGAGGCCGCGCACGTCGGGGAACGCGTTCTCTTCCGGACAGAATACGTTTTCCATCACGATTTCGCCGGTGATCGATGCGCGTAATCCGAACTTGCCGTGGATCGCCGGCGCCGACAAACCATCCATGCCTTTTTCGAGGATGAAGCCGCGGATCGCGCCTTCGTCGTCCTTGGCCCAGATCACGAACACATCGGCGATCGGCGAATTCGAAATCCACATCTTGCTGCCGGTCAGCGCATAGCCGCCATCGACCTTGCGCGCGCGGGTGATCATCGAGCCCGGATCGGATCCGTGATCTGGCTCGGTCAGACCGAAACAGCCGATCCACTCGCCGGTGGCAAGTTTCGGCAGGAATTTGCGGCGCTGTTCTTCGGTACCGAAATCATGGATCGGCACCATCACCAGCGACGATTGCACGCTCATCATCGAACGATAGCCGGAATCGACGCGCTCGACTTCGCGCGCGATCAAGCCGTAGCTAACGTAATTCAGACCGGGACCGCCGTACTGCTCGGGAATGGTCGGGCCCAACAGGCCGAGCGCGCCCATTTCACGGAAAATTTCCGGGTCGGTCTTTTCGTTGCGGAACGCTTCCAGCACGCGCGGCTGCAGCTTGTCCTGGCAATAGGCAGCGGCGGCGTCGCGTACCATGCGTTCTTCATCGGTTAGTTGCTGGTCCAGCAGAAGCGGATCGTCCCAGTGAAAGCGTGCCTTGGATGTCATGGTATTTCCTTTAGATTGAATGATTCAATGTTCGGCATGGAGCAGCGACAGACCAAGCACGGCGCGGCGCTGTAGCCAGGCGCTGGCGCGATAGCGCGGGTCGCCGGTTTGATGCAACAGATTGGCAAGAATGGCGACCACGGTTGCAGCACCGATCTGGTCGCCCCACGCCAGCGGGCCGTGCGGATAACCCAGCCCCAGCAATACCGCGCGGTCGATGTCGAGCGGATCGGCAATGCGCTGCTGGGCAATTTCGCATGCAATGTTAATGATATGCGCAACTGTCCGCTGCGTCACGAGGCCCGCACTGTCACGAATTACGCTGACCTGCGCGCCGTCGGCGGCGAATAGCCCGCACGCTATCGCCAGTGTCGCCGACGTGGTGCCGGGGTTGCTCATGATGACGCGACGGCGGCTGGTATCGAACAGGGTTTCAACCGCGATGGTGCGACGTGCATCGAGCTGCTCGGCGGCGCAGCAGGCGCTTGCATCGTCACCGAGCGGCGTGACGATGCACAGGGCCGTGGCGCTGGGTGTCGCACCGGACTCGACCGCGGCACCTGCTTGTGCAGCGAGGGTTGCTACCAGTGGCGCAATACGCTCGGCCAGCTCGGGACGGGCGCGACTTAACCAGACGCAGGACGGCAATGCGGTCTCGTGTGGCACTTCGCCCTCGAGCTGTTTTTTTCCGTCCTCGCCATACCGGTAAAAACCTTGTCCGACTTTTCTGCCGAGAAGGCCGGCAACCAGCATCTGGCGCGTCAGACCCTGTGGCCGATAGCGTGGTTCTTCGTAGTACTGGTGATAGATCGATTCCATCACCGGATGGGACACGTCCAGCCCTGTCATATCCATCAGTTCGCATGGCCCCAGCTTGAAGCCGGCCGTGTCGCGCAGGATTTGATCGAGCACCGGAATGATAGTAATGCCTTCCGACAGGATGCGCATGCCTTCGGTGCCGAAGCCACGGCCGGCATGATTGACAATGAAGCCCGGCGTATCCTTGGCGCGCACGGTAGTGTGGCCCCAGTGCTTGCCGAGCGCGATCATGTAATCGGTCACACTCGGATCGGTCAACAGTCCGCCGATGGCCTCGACGATTTTCATCAGCGGCACCGGATTGAAGAAATGAAAACCGACTACTCGGCGTGGATGCTTGAGGTCGGCGGCGATCGACGTCACCGAAAGCGATGAGGTATTGGTCGCCAGAATCGCATCGGCTGACAAAATGCCTTCGAGCTCGGCAAACAGCTCTTTCTTGGCCGACAGGTCTTCGATGATCGCTTCGACCACGACATTGGCACTGCCCAGGTCGTCAAGCGACGTGCATGCGTGCAGACGCTCAGCCGCCGCAGCCACGCGCGCGGCATCGAGTTTGCCTTTCTCTACCAGCTTGGCGAAGGTCGACAGAAGTACCTCGCGCGCCGTGGACGCTGCGCCGCTTCGGCTGTCGGCCAGCAGTACCCGAGCACCAGCCAGAACCGCAATTTGCGCAATGCCGCGGCCCATGACACCACAGCCGACGATTCCCACGATCAGATCAGGCGACTGCGGAACGGGGCGTACTGCATCTTGCATGTGATTCTCCAGGTTAGCGGTGCTGCACAGCGGAACTTAAATCCAACATGTGGAACTGTATTTCTTATCCCTTGTGCTGTCAAGCGGGTTTACTGTATTGATTGTCGTTAAAGTGCATGTATATTATTCATGTACAAAGAAGAATAATCTGCAATGCAGAATCAAGTTCTGCAAAAATATTGATTTTCGCTTTTGATTGTGACATGCTCGCATAACTTTTCGAGCTGTCGAAAATCATCGCGCGACATCGGATCGACGCGTTGCTTATTTTGCTCGCGCTGCCAAAGGAATGCCATGGAGTTTGACAAAGAGTTGCCCGCTGTACCGCGCCGCCTGCACGAAACATTCATGCCGTGGGTGTCCTCTTCGGATGCCGATATCGCACTGGCCGACGCCGAACGCAGGCTTACCTATCGGGAGTTGCCCGCTGTGATCGAAGCAGTGGCTGAGAAGCTGCGCGAACTCGGTGTCCGTGCTGGTGACCGTGTCCTGCTCGTAGCGGAGAATTCGGTCGCGCTGGTTGTCTGCATTCTGGCAATCAGCCGGCTCGACGCCTGGTCGGCGACCGTCAATGCGCGCTTGTCAGTGCGCGAAATCGATACGTTCCTGGCGCATTCCGGCGCCCGAATTGCGTTATATTTCGGCGCATCGTCGGCCGATGCGCTTGCTCATGCCGTGGCGCGTGGCGCACACACCGTGGCGTTCGCCGGTATCGGCGACATTCTGGTAGGCCCACGCAATGACGATGCCCTGACCGAGCCGGTTTCGGACGATCCAGCACGGCAGGTGGCGGCAATGGTCTACACCTCCGGTACTACCGGCGCGCCCAAGGCGGTAATGCTGTCGCACGCGAACTTGCTGTTTATCGGCGCCAATGCACGTCGCATGCGGGGCGTGCTGCCCAGCGATGTCATTTATGGCGTGTTGCCGCTGTCACATGTGTATGGTCTGACGGCCTTGATGATCGCGTCGCTGATGAGCGGATCAGAACTACGCCTGGAAGCGCGTTTCAATCCGCGCGCGCTGGCGACGGCGCTGGCGCAGGAGTCCATCACGATCCTGCACGGCGCGCCGGCGATGTATGCCAAGCTACTGGAACTGGCGGGAGAGGGCGGATTGCCGGCACCGCATCTGCGGGTGGCTCAATCCGGCGGAGCGCCATTGACGCTCGCGCTCAAGCAAAACTTCGAGCGCGTATTCGGCATCGCCCTGCAAAACGGCTACGGCATGACCGAAGCGTCACCCTCGATTTGTCAGACCCGCATCGACGCGCCGCGCGACGATTGTTCGGTCGGGCACGCCATTCCCGGTATCCAAATCCGTCTCAATGATCAGGATGCCGCCGGCGTCGGCGAGCTGTGGGTGCGCGGGCCGAATGTCATGTTCGGCTACTACCGCGCACCTGACCTGACAGCCGAAACCGTGACCGACGAAGGCTGGTTGCGTACGGGTGACCTGGCCCGTATCGAGGAGGGCGGTGCCCTGTTCATCGTGGGCCGCAGCAAGGAGCTGATCATCCGCTCCGGTTTCAACGTCTATCCCATCGAAGTTGAGCAAGTGCTCAACTCGTGGCCCGATATCGTCCAGTCGGCAGTGGTGGGGCGCGAAATCGACGGTAACGAGGAAGTAGTGGCATTCGTCGAGCCGTCCTCGGGCGCGCTGCTCGATCTCGATGCACTGGTGATTTATCTCAAGCAGAACCTGTCTCCTTACAAGGTGCCAAGCGAAATCGTCGTGCTCGAGCATTTACCAGCGGCTGCGACCGGCAAGATTCTGAAAAAAGAACTACAGCGCATGGCGATTGCATCGAGCGGTAAAAAATAATCTATTTATAGCAACGAATGCAAACACGCTGATCTGATGCGATCAGAGTAATGCTGCATTGCAGAAGATAAAAGCGCGATATCGTCGAATTTGCGCTTTACAGAGGTAAAGATCGAGAATAAGATAAATTCCGTTCTGTTTTAGCGGAACATAATTCTGCAATGCAGAAACATAAACGATTTACCCAAAAAAT
This sequence comes from Herminiimonas sp., assembly GCA_014377155.1. The sequence continues at coordinate 7,874 of JACMQD010000253.1, read as the reverse complement.
TTCGGAGACAAGTAGATGAACAAACCAGTACCGACCACATTGTGGCTGGCAATTTGCGGCCTTGCGCTGACGGGCTGCGGCGGAAGCGGCGTTACCACGCGGGCGGAGCCGGTGGTGCAGGCATCGGTGGTTGAAGTAGTGCGTCCCCAGGACACCCGCGTTTTTGCCGTCGTCGAAGCCAAGTTGCCGTTCGAAGCGCTGCCTGCCGCACCTGAGACAGATCGCTGGTGGGGCGTGCACAAGGGTGCCGGCTACCGTATCGAGGTTCCCAAGAAATGGAATGGCAAACTGGTCATGTATGCCCATGGCTATGCTGGAACCGGCCCGGACCTGACTGTCAGCAATCCAGGCATTCGCCGCCATTTGCTGGAACAGGGTTATGCCTGGGCTGCATCGAGCTACACCCGCAATTATTATGACGTGCGGGCCGGCGTCGAAGATACCAACGCGCTGGCCCTGGCGTTCAAGGATATCGCTGCGGAAAAAGGCCGGCCACTGAGTACGCCGTTCAAGACTTTTATCATCGGCGTATCGATGGGTGGACATGTGACTGCTGCGGCCGTCGACGAAGAAAACATCCTGGCCGCCAACAACAAGATTCGTTATAACGGTGCTGTACCGATGTGCGGCGTGCTGGGCGATACCGAACTGTACGATTTCTTCGCCGCTTACCAGACCTCCGCCATGCAACTGGCCAATTCGCCGATCACGAAATGGCCGACCACCAACTGGCCCGACATCGAACCGACGATCCGCAATGCGCTGTTCGCCACCTTCCCGACTGCCACCGCGGTCGGCGTCACCACTGCGCAGGGCGACAAGCTCAAGCAGATCGTCAAGAACCTGACAGGCGGCGAGCGGCCGATGTTCGACATCGGTTTTGGCGGTGTCTACACCGGGACGGCGTGGGGCACTTTCGGACGCGATGGCAAGATGGTGGGCGTGCTTAACGACGATGTGGTTTCGAACAGTCGCTTCGTCTACCAGCTTGACGACAATCCGGCTCTCAACGCCGAAGAGACGGCCTTCAATGCCGCCAATTACCGTGTGCAAGCGACTACCGACGCCAATCGTCCGCGCAGCGACGGCTTGCGCTGGGTGCCGAAGACCAATGCCCGCATCAGTGTGCCGGTGGTGACGATCCACACGCTTGGCGATATGTACGTGCCGTTTAGCATGGAACAGATCTACAAGCGCCGCGCCGATGCGTTGGGAACATCGCAGTGGCTCGTGCAACGCGCGATTCGCGGCGTCGCCCACTGCGACTTCTCCATCAAGGAACAGGCATCGGCATTCGACGCCATGATCGACTGGGAACAGAATGGCATCAAACCCGCCGGCGATGACATCCTCAATCCTGCTACCGTTGCCAGCCCGAGCTATGGCTGCAAGTTTACCGACAACACCATGACAGTCGACGAGCCGCCCGCATCGGCCATCGCACGCTCGCGCGAAACGCTGAAAGTGTCGCGCGCCTGCCCGGCGTCCTGACGGTAAAGTCCGGACCAGCATCGCGCGGGTCCGGACTGTTCAGAATTTTTAAAGGAAATACCATGAAATCCAGATTTTTCCGCTTGTCGACGCTCGCGTTGTCGATGGCTGCCGCACTGACTGCCAATATCGCGTCTGCCGAAGAATTCACCGTGGGCGCCCACATGCCGCTGACCGGCGCGATTGCCCGTTCCGGTGCCGGTTTCAACGAAGGCGTACTGACCGCAGTCGACGTTTTCAACCGCACCAACGGCAAGCACAAGATCAAGATGGCCACCATCGACGATGAATCGGCGCCTGCCAAGGCCGTCGCCGCCGTTGAAAAGCTGGGATCACAAGGCGTGGTCGGGATCATCGGCGGCTATGGTTCCAACATCATCGGACCAGCGTCGGACGCGTCCAATCGCCTCAATCTGACTTACATCACCGCTGGCGGCGTCAATGACGACCTGACCAAGCGTGGCTACAAGACTTTTTTTCGCATCAACAATACCCGCGGATATCAACTAGCGATTGAAAAGCTGATCGCCGAGATGGGCGCCAAATCGGTATCGATCCTGTACTCGACCAAGGAAGCCACCACCGACCTCGCCAAGGACGTCGGCAAGGAACTGGAAACCAAGGGTATGAAGGTCACGCTGCATGCGTTCGATCCTGCCATCACCGATTTCAAGCCGATCATCAACAAGGTCAAGTTGCAGGACAAGTCCGAAGTGCTGCTGATGAGCGGCTATGAAAACGACTACGTCGGCATCATCCGCGCGGCCAAAGTGCTCAAGCCGGAGATCAAGGCAATTGTCGGCGTCTGGTCGCTGGCCACTTCCAAGATGGCAGCCGATTTCCCCGATCTGATGCCTAACGTGATCGGCACGGCGCTGTTGCCCTTCCCGGTCGAGTACAAAACGGTCGAAGGCAAGCAGTTCGCCGATTCGTACAAAAAGCTCTACAACAAGGACGTCGATTATCTGGCGCAGTTCGGCTATGTCAAGGCCATGTTGCTGTTCGAAGCGATCGCACGCTCTGCCGATGCCGGCACGATCAAGAAAGGCGGTCTGTCGGATGAGTTGCGCAAGACCAGCCGTGAGACGCTGATCGGCAAGGTAGTGTTCGACGCCAATGGCGACAATCCGAACTTCAAGCATCGCATGGGCCAGCATCAAGGTGGCAAGATCGCCATCGTTTCGCCGGCGGCGGAAGCCACGTCGCCGATCAAGTATCCAGGCTTGCCTTGGTAATGTGCTAACCGGCAGTCCCGGCGTGTAAAGCGTATTCGATTCCGCCTTGCGCGCCGAGCGAGGCCGCAGTCCCAACCCTAAACGTCCGATGGAGGCCGCCGCTTTGCCGACGCCGGTTTCCTACGCGCACTTCTTTTCTACAAACGACCGATTAACGACCCACTTCGCCCATGTCCGAACTCATTTTTCAATCCCTGTATTCCGGCGTACTGGTCGGCGGGGTCTATGCGCTTATTGCGCTGGGCCTGACGCTCGCCTTCGGCACCATGCGCATCATTAATCTGGCTCATGGTGAGCTGGTTCTGCTCGCGGCGTACATCGCCTACACGGTCGAAAGCCGGCTCGGTGTCAATCCGCTCGTGGCGTTACCGATCGCCATGGTGGTGGTGTGCCTGTGCTCGGCCATCGTCTATTTTCTGGTGGCGCGCATCAAGCGTAACCGCGAGCTCAATTCCTTGATGCTGACCTTCGCGCTCGGCATGATCCTGACCAACGGCGTACTGATGATCTGGGCCAGCGATATCCGCTCGACCGGTAACGCCACGATGCAGAACGCGCTACAGATCGGCAACCTCTACAGCATGGTCAGCGAGCTATTGTTCTTCGTGATCAGCCTGGTGGTAGCCGCAGTGCTGGGATGGTGGCTCAATCGCAGCTGGTACGGCCGCGCCGTGCGGGCGGTATCGTCCAATCGCGACGCCGCCAAGCTGATGGGCATCAATCCCGCCAAGGTGGAACTGGCATCGTTTCTGGTCGCCGGCGTACTGGCCTCCATAGCCGGTATCGCAATATTTTCCAGCGGTGTGATTTCGCCACCGTTGGGTCATTCGCTGACCATCAAGGCGTTCATCATCACAGTGCTGGCCGGTGTCGGCTCGGTGCCGGGCGTGGTGCTTGCCGCACTGCTGCTGGGCATTACCGAAGCGATGACGGTCACGCTGCTGAGTTCGGCGCTGCAGGAGCTGGCCGGCATGGTGTTGTTTTTGGTCGTGTTGTTCATCATGCCGAACGGTTTGTTCGGCGCCACCAAGCGCAGGGGCTGACCTCATGAAAAAATATCTCTGGGTCGCGGTCGCGATTCTCTATCTGGTCGTGCCTTTTGCATTGCAAGGCAACACCTACCTGCTCAGCCTGACCGTATCGTCACTGATCGTGGCTGGTATCGCGGTTGCCTGGGCGCTGCTTGGTAACCTCGGCGGCATGGTCAGTTTCGGCCACGCCGCGTTCTTCGGCATCGGTGCGTATGCTTCGGCGCTGTTGACCATGAAAGCCGGCTGGCCGGTACTGCTGGCGATTCCTGCTGCCGGTGTATTCGCTTCGCTGTCATCGCTGGCAATGCTGCCGGCGCTGCGGCTGTCGGGTCCGTACTTCGCGCTGGCGATCCTCGCCTATGCGCATATTTTTCGCATTCTCGCTACCGAATTCACTTCGCTGACCAATGGCTCGGGCGGCCTGTCGTCGATTCCCGGATTGCCGACGCTCATCAAGATCGATGCGCTGGCCGGACTCGGACCTTACCTGCTGGGCCTGACACTGGTGCTGGGCTTTTGCGTCATCTATGCGAAGGTGCGCAGCAGCTATTACGGCATTGCGCTGCGCGCCATGCATGACAGCGAAGACGCCACCCGCGTGGTCGGCGTCAACAGCGTCATGCTCAAATCCTGGATGCTGGTGCTGTCGGCTTTCATGACCGGCATCATCGGCGCCTTCAATGCCCACATCATCAACTTCCTCGAACCGGACTATGCCTTCAACGGCTCCTGGAGCGTGCTGCCGATCGTCGCCGCCATCTTCGGTGGCTACCGTACTGTCACCGGTCCGATGATCGGCGCTGTCGTCATCTACATGCTCGACCAGCTGGTTTTCAAGTCGATGCTGTCGTCCGGCCACCAGATCATCTTGGGCGTCGTGCTGGCGGCGATGATTTTGTTCGCACCGGACGGTCTGCTGTCCCTTTTCAAGAAACGCAAGGCAGGAGCACAGCATGCTGAAGCTTGATAATGTAACGATCCAGTTCGGCGGCTTGACCGCGCTCAAGGACGTGAGTTTTTCGATGGGTACGGATCAGCTCGTGGGCCTGGTCGGCCCCAACGGCGCTGGCAAGACCACCCTATTCAATGCGATCTCGGGCCTGGTCAGGCCGACTACCGGCAAGATCACATTCGACGCCGTCGAAATCAGTCGCAAGCCGCTTTACACCCGGGCACGGATCGGCATCGGTCGCACGTTTCAAATTCCGCAGCCGATGCATGAGCTGACCGTTCGCGAGAACCTGGTCGTGGCGCAACGCTTCGGCAACGGCAAGGTCGATCATGCGCGCATCGACGAACTGCTGGACTTCATGGACTTGCGCGCGCAATCCGAACGCGACGCCGCCACAGGCCTGGCGCTGCAGGAACTCAAGCGACTCGAAGTCGCCAAGGCGCTGGCCACCGAACCGAAACTGCTCTTGCTCGATGAAGTGCTGGCTGGCCTCGAAACCAACGGCAAGCGCTACTTCACCAGCAAGCTCGAGGAAATGCACCGCAAGTTCAAGATCGGCATCCTGATTATCGAACACGATATCGAAACCGTTTCCACGCTATGCAGCCGGGTTGTCGTTCTCAATTTCGGTCAGGTCATCGCCGATGGCACGCCACAAGAAGTCTTCCGCAATGCCGACGTCATCAAGAGTTACACAGGAGCCGCCCATGCATGACATGTTGCAGATTCGCGAATTGCGCGCCGGGTACGGTGCCATCAATGTCCTGTGGGACGTCAGCATGAACATCGCCGAATCGCAGCTCACCGCGATTGTCGGCCCTAACGGTGCCGGCAAGTCGACATTGCTCAAGGCGATCATGGGACTGGTGTCGCCTACCCAGGGCGACATCCTGCTGCGTGGCGACACGCTGCGCGGCAAACCGACCTGGGACATGGCGGCGCTGGGCGTATCGCTCATTCCAGAGGGGCGCATGGTGTTCAAGGACATGAGCGTCGAAGAGAACCTGATCATGGGCGCTTTTCCGGCTAAGCAGCGTCCGGTCATGGCGCGCAACCTTGAGCGTGCCTATGATCTGTTTCCCAAGCTCAAAGAGCGCCGCAAACAGCTTGCCGGTTCGCTCTCGGGCGGTGAAGCGCAAATGGTCGCGATGGCGCGCGGCATGATGGCTGAACCGCGCATCCTGCTGATCGACGAACCGTCGCTGGGTCTGGCGCCAGTGATCGTTCACGAGATTTTTTCGATCCTGCAAAAACTCAAGGCCCAGGGCGTGACGATTATCCTGGTGGAACAGAACACGCACATGGCGCTGAGTCTGGCCGACCGTGTCTTCATGCTACGCAGCGGGCGCGTGGTGCTCGACAAACCGGCCGCCGAAGTCGATCTTGCGAAGCTGCATGATTTGTATTTTGCGCTAGAGAGTTAAACCAGCGTACCATTCCACTTTTCGGCAAAATTGACACGCATGATGGCAGACCCGACCAGCAACGACCTCGCACCAGAAGTGGCGAAATCCAATGCCAAGGAAGACCGTCATTTCGTGACGGCGCTTGCCCGCGGACTGGATTTGCTGGCCTGCTTTCGCTCGGGCGACAAACTGCTCGGTAACCAGGAACTGGCCGAACGCAGCAAGTTGCCCAAGTCCACCGTTTCGCGCCTGACCTACACGCTGACCAAGCTCGGTTACCTGCAATACGACGATCATCTCGGCAAATATCGTCTCGGCACGGCAACGCTGGCGCTGGGCAGCGCCATGCTGTCCAAGCTCGACATCCGCCAGCTGGCGCGGCCGATGATGCAGGAACTGGCCGATTTTTCGCACGCCACGGTGTCGCTCGGCATGCGCGACCGGCTATCAATGATTTATGTCGAAAATTGCCGCAGCCAGGCAGCGCTCACGTTGCGGTTGGACGTCGGCGCACGCATTCCAATTGCTAAAACCGCGATGGGGCGCGCCTACCTCGCCGATATCTCCAGCAGCGAGCGTAACGACATCATGGAGCGCGTGCGGGAGCTTGATGAACTGGAATGGCCGAATATCCGCGACGGCGTTTCACGTTCGTTGCAGGAATACCAGACCCTGGGATGCTGCACTTCTTTCGGCGACTGGCAATCCGATGTCAATGCCATTGCAATTTCATTTCGACCCAGTGAAGGCGCCGCACCGCTGAGCATCAATTGCGGTGGCCCTGCTTTTAATTTGTCGCCGGAATTTTTGCTCAACGAAGTCAAACCGCGCCTGGTGATGCTGGTCGACCGGCTGCGCGGGTCGATGGCCGGCGGGTTGTAAACAATTATTCGAAAGACTGATGGTCAATGAAGCGCCGACCGGCTGCCGTCGGTCGGCTGGACACTTTTAATGCAGTTGATGTTTCAGGTCTGAGAGCTCGCGATGCGCCATCATCACCGCATCTTTGACATCCTCGCTGACATCCTTTGATCGCTCGCAGGCACTCTTGGCACGATCACCCAGTTCTTCCAAATCCTCAACACACTGACGAATACTGTCATCGTCCTGTCCTTGCAAGAAAACCGACTTGGCCTGGCTGGTTTGCTGGTCGAGCTTCTGCACGCATTGCTTCAATTCCATAGGTGTCATCGAATCTGCCTGCACAGCCTGACTAGCCTGCTGGACCGACTGCTCGATGCGTGAAAAACGTTGCTTGATTTCGTTGTTTACCATAATCCGACTCCGTGGTTATCACAAATTGGCGAAAGGCAAATCGCAGGCTCCGGAAGCATTCATGAGGCAGTAGCAGACGGTGAACGCAGTTCTATTGCGAACAGTGGTCGGGAGGAATGATTGCGGAGTGTGGTTTGGAGCGGGGTGGTCGGATGAAGTTCCACGGAGTTCTACATGAGCTTGGACGGTTTTCGAGTCGCCGCGCCCGGCTTGCCGCAGGCCATCCTGTCAGGCGCAGCGTTGCATTGAAAGCCGGTGATATTAAAGGCATAATGCCGTTATTCGACAATTTGCGCGTCAAGCTGTGCTTTGAAGCGCTGCTCATGGCCTCGTACCAGCGACATCGCATCTCAAAACATACACATACTGCCCATAGCTCAGTTGGATAGAGCATCAGCCTTCTAAGCTGAGGGTCACAGGTTCGATTCCTGTTGGGCAGACCAATACAAACCGTTATCTGTAGCGCCCCGGTGACATGAGGTTC
>JACMQD010000252.1 GCA_014377155.1 Herminiimonas sp. | reverse complement strand
TGCGGATGAATTTTTATGCGCGCGTCCCGGCTCGCGGCTTCACGCGCCAGTTGCAAGGTGCCATCGGTCGATGCATCATCGATCACCAGAATCTCAAGGTCACGTTCAGACTGCGCCGCTACCGATGCGATCGTCTCGCTGATATACGCGGCGCAATTGTAAGTGGTAATGATGACGGAAATTTTGGGCATTTTTTCGGCCCGTGAGACATCACAGGCCCTGAATGCGCCACCTGCACCTTGCCTCACCGATATGCTTGCAGTCGGTTGAATGCGTTCCATATTTAATTTCATCGTAACGTGAATTTGGGTGTCGCACCCATGCTCCCTATTGTCCCAGCTCAACGATATAGCATTGTCAGAAGTGTCCGATGTACTGGACGATGGTGCGCGTCCCACGCGATATCTATCCCGGTAGCGAGAGCCAATTCGGGACAAGGACGGTTGACGTCGGCTGACAAAGGAAGTGGGGCCCGATACCTTATACCTCCGAATTAGGCTGTGTCAATCAAGTCGAACGGCAGGCTATTTCGATGGGAGCGCAGACCTCGGAGTCGTCGGCGTTTTCGCAAGGTTGTTTGCGTTTGTGCGTACTGCGATGATGGCGAGGGAACGTGGCGCGCTCCTCGCCGGATCACTGCTCGCGCAACGCCCGCCGGTACTGTACCGCCTCTGCGACATGCACCTGCGCAATCGTCGCAGTCTCCGCCAGGTCGGCAATCGTGCGCGCCACTTTCAGCACGCGGTGATAGGCACGCGCCGACCAGTTGAGCTTGATCATCGCGGTACGCAGCATGTGCTCGCCGGACGCATCGGGCGCGCAGTGCCTATCGATCTCACTGGTCGACAGGCTACTGTTGGCTTTTCCCTGGCGCTCGATCTGCCTTGAAAACGCAGCGCCGACCCTTTCTCGTACCACGGCCGATGGTTCGCCATCGGCTTGCTTGAGCAGGTCGGCATGTGGCAAGGCGCCCACGCCGATCTGCATGTCGATACGATCGAGGAGTGGGCCGGAAATCCGACTTTGGTACCGTGCCACCTTATCGGGGGTGCAGCGGCATTTATTGGAAATGTGCCCCAAGAAACCGCAGGGGCAAGGATTCATCGCCGCGATCAACTGAAAGCGCGCCGGAAAGTCCGCCTGCCGCGCCGCGCGCGAGATCGTGATACGGCCCGATTCAAGCGGTTCTCGCAATACTTCGAGCACGCGCCGGTCGAATTCCGGCAATTCATCGAGAAACAGGACGCCGCGATGCGCCAGGGAGATTTCACCCGGCCGCGGGGTGCCGCCGCCGCCCACCAATGCGACGCCGGACGCGGTGTGATGTGGCGAGCGGAACGGCCTGATTTTCCAGCGGTTGATCGAAAAGCCGCCGGTCAGCGATTGTACCGCAGCCGATTCCAGCGCTTCTTCATCGGTCATCGGTGGCAGGATGCCGGGAAAGCGCGCCGCCAGCATCGATTTGCCGGTGCCCGGCGGCCCGATCATCAACACGCTATGGTTGCCGGCCGCGGCGATTTCCAACGCTCGTTTGGCTTGCACCTGACCTTTGACGTCGGCAAAATCGGGATAACTTGGCAGCACCGGATTTGTTCTGGCGACGTGTCGCGGCAGTCGGGCCTCGCCGCTTGCCGCGGCAAAATGCGCCACTACATCCAGTAGCGAATCGGCTGGCAAGATCGATGCGTCGCCCACCAGCGCTGCTTCGTCCGCATTCATGCGCGGCAAAACAAAGGTTCGCAGCTTGCCTGCCGCACCGCTCGACCGCACCATTGCAAAGGTCATCGCCAGTGCGCCACGAATCGGCCGCAGCGCGCCCGACAGCGACAGTTCGCCAGCAAATTCATACTTGTGCAGGTCGTCACCCGGCATTTGCCCAGAGGCTGCCAAAATTCCCAGCGCAATTGGTAAGTCGAAGCGCCCCGACTCTTTCGGCAGATCGGCCGGCGCCAGATTGACAGTGATGCGGCGCGCAGGAAATTCGAAGCGGGCATTTTGCAATGCGGCGCGCACCCGGTCCTTCGATTCCTTCACTTCTGTTTCAGGCAGGCCGACGATCGTAAAAGAGGGAAGGCCGTTCGCCAGATGCACTTCGACCGTGACTTCAGGCGCCTCCATGCCGGACAGTGCCCGGCTCTTCAAGACGGCCAGGGTCATTATTTCTTTATCAGGACTTCAAGTTCGGTCACGCGCAGTTCCAGTGCTTCGAGCTTGGCGCGCGTTTTAGCCAGGACTTGCGTCTGGATGTCGAATTCTTCGCGCGTTACCAGATCGAGTTTTGAAAAACCCGAGGTCAGCATTGCCTTGACGTTCTTTTCAATGTCTTTGGCAGGAGAATTCTCGATTGCCTTGTTGATCTTGTCCTGCATGTCATCGAAAAAATTGATCTTGTCCATGGTTTTTCCTTACGTACGATTGTGAGGCACTTATTTGGTGCGCCTCTGATTGGTGCGTGCCATTTAGGTGCGGGTCTGATAGTACATTGCGGCGATTGTCACGCTACCCGCCAAATTAATGGTAAGAAAGATAACACATTTCAGCGTACAGAGGCTGGCACGTCTCCTGCTAATGTAGCTGCAATCCTGCAAGATTTACCGATTGTTGTCTACATAAACCAAAAAAGGGAACCGCTATGAAAAAACTGATTCTTGCCGTTGCAGTCGCCTCCGCATTTGCGGGCAGCTTTGCCCAGGCAGAAGACGCTAAACCAGATAACGAAGTCAGCTTCAACGCCAGCATCGTCAGCGACTATCGCTATCGCGGTATTTCCCAGACACGCCTGAAACCGGCATTGCAGGGCGGCGCCGATTTTGTCAACAACCCTTCCGGATTATATGTCGGTACTTGGCTGTCGACGATCAAGTGGGTCAAAGATGGCGGCGGCGACGGCAATGTCGAGTGGGATATCTATGCCGGCAAGCGCGGTGAAATCGTCAGCGGCGTGTCGTACGACGTCGGTGTGCTGGGCTATATCTATCCATCCAACAAGCTTGCCACCAGCGCCAATACGACCGAATTATATGGTCAGGTCGGTTTCGGGCCGGCTTACCTGAAGTATTCGCATTCGCTTACCAATCTGTTCGGTTTTGCGGACAGCAAGAATAGTGGTTATCTCGACCTTGGCGCCAACATCGACGTGGCCGAAGGCCTGGTGATCAATTTGCACGTCGGTCGCCAGCGCGTCAAGAATAACGGCGCCTTTAGCTATACCGACTACAAAGTCGGCGTCACCAAGGATTTCGGCTTCCTGACCGGTAGTCTGGCAGTCATCGGTGCCGATACCAAAGCGTATGTCGGTCCTGGTTCGGCTGCCAAGAATCTGGGCAAGACTGCGCTCGTGGCTTCCATCAGCAAAACTTTCTAAATCGAGGTCAGCATGAAACTGATTACAGCGATCATCAAGCCCTTCAAGCTCGACGAAGTACGTGAAGCCCTGTCGGCCATCGGTGTGCAAGGCATTACCGTCACCGAAGTCAAAGGTTTCGGTCGTCAAAAAGGCCATACCGAGCTCTATCGCGGTGCGGAATACGTAGTCGACTTCCTGCCTAAAACAAAAATCGAAGCTGCCGTGGACGACATAATCGTCGATCGCGCTATCGAAGCGATCGAAACCGCAGCCCGGACCGGCAAGATCGGTGATGGCAAAATCTTCGTCTACGACCTGCAGCAAGTCGTGCGCATTCGTACCGGTGAAATCGGCAACGAAGCACCCTAAAGGGGTATTTTATGAAAAAACAATTTGCCAGTTTGCTGGCGGCGGGCGCGTTCCTGTTCGTTGCAGTATTGCCGATGACGGGTAATGCGCAGGACACGACGCCAAAAGCCGACGTCACCACCGTCGCCGTGCCGGCCCCCGCCAGCCCGGCGGCCATGCCGGATGCCGCGCCGCCTGCGGCAGCAGTGGCAGCGCCATCTGCTGCCACGCCCGCCGCAGCAGCGCCCGCGGCAGCGGCTCCGGCCGCTACCGTACCCGCTCCTGCGGCTGCGGCGCCGACCGTCAACAAGGGCGATACTGCCTGGATGATGGTGGCAACGATCCTCGTGATCCTGATGACGATTCCCGGACTCGCGCTGTTCTACGGCGGTCTGGTGCGTTCCAAGAACATGCTGTCGATCCTGATGCAGGTATTCATGATCTTCGCAGTCATCATTGTGTTGTGGTGCATTTACGGCTACTCGCTGGCGTTCACGGAAGGCGGCAATTTCATCGGCTCGTTCGATCGCATTTTCCTCAAAGGTATCTGGGATCCGGTCAAGGGCGTATTTGCCCCGGCGGCGACCTTTACCAAGGGCGTGGCGATTCCTGAATTCATTTTCGTGGCGTTCCAGGCGACTTTTGCGGCGATTACCTGTGGCCTGATCATCGGCGCATTTGCCGAGCGGGCGAAGTTTTCGGCGGTGCTGCTGTTCATCGTGATCTGGTTCACCTTCTCTTATTTGCCAGTCGCGCACATGGTCTGGTTCTGGCCTGGTCCGGAAGGCATCAAGGACGCCGCGACACTGGCATCCGAG
>JACMQD010000035.1 GCA_014377155.1 Herminiimonas sp. | reverse complement strand
TGCACAAGATTTCGCTCGGTGCGCTCATTATCGCGCTTGGCCTGCTGGTCGACGACGCAATCATCGCCGTCGAAATGATGGTGCGCAAGATGGAGGAGGGCTTTTCGCGCTTTGATGCGGCGACCTTTGCCTATACGTCGACGGCGATGCCGATGTTGACCGGAACGCTGATCACGGGCGCGGGATTTTTGCCGATCGGCCTGGCCAAGTCGACTGCAGGTGAGTATACGTTTTCGATGTTTTCGGTTAACGCGTTGGCTCTGCTGATTTCGTGGTTGGCTGCCGTGTGATTTACCCCTTACATCGGTTATGTACTGTTGAAAGTCAAACCGACGTCGAGCGGTGAGGGCGGCCATCATGATCTGTTCGACACACCGTTCTATCGGCGCTTTCGCGGCATGGTCAACTGGTGCGTGGAGTGGCGCAAGACCACCATCGTGTTGACCCTGGGGGTATTCGCACTGGGGGTGCTGGGTTTCCGTTTCATCGAGCAGCAATTCTTTCCAGATTCCAGCAGGCCCGAACTGATGGTGGAATTGTGGATGCCGGAAGGCACGGCGTTCAAGGCGACCGAAGCGCAGGCCAAGAAATTCGAGGCCTTCATCCGCAAGCAGGAAGGCGTCGAGAGCGTCACCAGTTATGTCGGTACCGGCAGCCCGCGTTTCTACCTGCCACTCGACCAGATATTTCCCCAGACAAATGTGTCGCAAATCGTGGTCTTACCCAAGGACTTGAAAGCACGCGCGGCGTTGCGTCTGAAGATCGTCGATGTTTTCAAGACCGATTTTCCCGAAGTGCGCGGACGCGTCAAGTTTTTGCCGAACGGCCCACCAGTGCCCTACCCGGTGCAGTTCCGCGTCACCGGGGATGACGTCGCCAAGGTGCGCGTCATTGCGGACAAGGTGAAAGAAATCATGCGCGCCAATCCGAACGCCATCGGCGTCAACGACAACTGGAACGAATCGGTCAAAGTGCTGCGCCTGGACCTCGACCAGGACAAGTTACGCGCTCTCGGCATCAGCTCCCAAACCGTCATGCGCGCAGCCAACACGATCCTGAGCGGCACCACGGTAGGACAGTATCGCGATGGCAACAAGCTCATCGACATCGTGATCCGCCAGCCAGTCGAGGAGCGGTCCACGCTCGCGGCGCTGAACGACACGAATATTCAGGCGCCGAACGGCCGGTCGGTGCCTCTGTCCCAGCTAGCACGTGCCAAGTTCGTTTGGGAGCCGGGTGTGGTGTGGCGTGAAGGGCGTGAGTGGGCGGTTACTGTGCAGTCGGATGTCGCCGACGGCATCCAGGGGCCGACCGTATCGAGCCAGATCAACCCTGAACTGGCAAAGCTGCGCGCTGACCTGCCACCTGGCTACCGGATCGATTTGGCAGGGGCCGCAGCTGACAGCGGAAAGGCGCAAGAGTCGATTGCGGCCAATGTGCCGCTGGTCATATTCATTATTTTCACGTTGCTGATGCTGCAATTGCATAGCTTCTCGCGATCCTTGCTGGTATTTCTGACCGGGCCACTCGGCGTGGCCGGCGCGGCGTTCGCCTTGCTGATCATGCAGCGACCGTTCGGTTTCGTGGCGCAATTGGGCGTCATCGCGCTGTTCGGCATGATCATTCGCAATTCGGTGATCCTGATCGACCAGATCGAACAAGATATCGCGGCCGGCTCGCCTCCGTGGACAGCGATCGTCGAATCGGCCGTGCGGCGTTGCCGACCGATCATACTCACCGCCGCCGCTGCGGTGCTGGCGATGATTCCGTTGTCGCGTTCGGTGTTCTGGGGGCCGATGGCCGTCGCAATCATGGGTGGTTTGGTATTGGCGACAGCGTTGACGCTGCTCTTCCTGCCGGCACTTTACGCCGCCTGGTTTCGCGTCAAGAAGCCGGATCATCAAGATGTCGCCCACGTTCGATGAACATATCCAGCCCAAGCCGCCGGAATATTTCCGACGGCATGGGCGGTAATTCGATAAAATGCGAGCCGGCTTTCCTGCATGCCGCAAAACAGACACACAATCTCAGCCATGCAGTAAAATACCGGGTTGTCGTATCAGCTACCGATACGACGCAGGAAGACCGGCGGTGCCGTTGTAGTGGCAAGCGCCGGTGATTCCGGATCAGTAAATCCCGCGAGGATGGCGAAATTGGTAGACGCACCAGGTTTAGGTCCTGACGCCAGCAATGGTGTGGGGGTTCGAGTCCCCCTCCTCGCACCACAGAATTCTTATTTTTTGGACGATTCTCATGGCAACTGTAGTTGAAACTCTGGACAAACTCGAGCGCCGTCTCACGATCACCGTAGCAATGGCGGATGTGCAGACGGAAGTGGAAAAGCGCCTGAAAGCCCGTGCGCGCACTGCCAAGGCACCTGGCTTCCGTCCAGGTAAAGTGCCGATGAAGATGGTTGCCGCGCAGTACGGCTACCAGGTCGAGACCGAAGTCCTCAACGACAAGGTCGGCCGCGCTTTCAACGATGCCGCAACTGAAAACAACCTGCGCGTTGCTGGCTATCCGAAAATCGAGCCGAAGACCGGTGACGCGGCCACCGAGGGCGCTATTTCTTTCGACGCCACTTTCGAAATCTACCCGGAAGTTGCCATCGGCGACCTGTCGGCCGCTGAGGTCGAGAAGACCACCACCGAAGTGACCGACGCCGAAATCGACAAGACCATCGACATTTTGCGCAAGCAGCGCGTGCACTACCACGTCAAGGGCGTGCAGGGTCCACATGGCGACGGCGGTGCAGTGCATACCGCGCAAAACGGTGACCGCGTGACGATCGATTTCGTCGGCAAGATCGACGATGTCGAATTCCCGGGTGGTAAGGCCGACGACTATGCGTTCGTGCTCGGCGAAGGCCGCATGTTGCCTGAATTCGAAGCCGCCACGGTCGGCTTGGCAGTCGATGAAGCCAAGACCTTCCCGCTGGCGTTTCCAGAGGACTATCACGGCAAGGATGTGGCCGGCAAAACCGCTGAGTTCACGATCACGCTGAAGAAGCTGGAATGGGCGCATTTGCCCGAAGTCGATGCTGAATTTGCAAAATCGCTCGGCGTCGAAGACGGCGATATGGCGAAGATGCGTGACGACATCAAATCCAACCTCGAACGCGAAGTCGGTGGCCGTGTCAAGGCCAAGACCAAGGACAGCGTGATGAACGCGCTCATCAAGAGCACCGAACTCGACGTGCCAAAAGCACTGGTCGAGCAGGATGTAGAGCGCCTGGTGCAAATGACGCGTCAGGACATGCAGCAACGTGGCATGGATGTCAAGGATATGCCATTTCCGCCGGAGCTTTTCACGGCCCAGGCGGAGCGTCGCGTGCGTCTCGGCTTGATCCTCGCCGAAGTGGTCAAGACCAACGCACTGCAGGCGACTGCGGATCAGGTCAAAGCCCAGGTTGAGGATTTTGCGCAGAGCTACGAAGACCCGCAGCAAGTCCTGAAGTATTATTTCAGCGATCGCCAGCGTCTTGCCGAAGTCGAGGCCCTTGTTTTGGAAGAAAACGTCGTCAACTATGTGTTGAACAAAGCCAAGGTCACCGAAAAGCCGGTTCCTTTCGATGAATTGATGGCCAACAACGCACAAGCGTAATGCGCTTGGGCCGCCTATCCAAGGAAAGCACATGACAAGCATGATGATGAGAAATCCCGCCCTTGATACCCAGATGCTGGGCATGGTGCCGATGGTTATCGAAACCAGTGGTCGCGGCGAACGAGCTTACGACATTTACTCGCGCCTGTTGAAGGAACGCGTGATCTTTCTGGTGGGTCCGGTCAACGACCATATGGCCAACCTGATCGTAGCGCAGCTGCTGTTTCTGGAAAGTGAAAATCCTGACAAGGATATTTCGCTTTACATCAACTCGCCAGGCGGATCGGTGTCGGCAGGTATGGCGATTTTCGACACGATGCAGTTCATCAAGCCGGATGTGTCGACTTTGTGCACTGGTCTGGCGGCATCGATGGGTGCCTTTCTGCTCGCAGCAGGCGCCAAGGGCAAGCGGTTTTCGTTGCCCAACTCGCGCATCATGATCCATCAGCCGTCCGGTGGTGCGCAGGGGCAGGCCAGTGACATCGAAATCCAGGCCAAGGAAATTCTATATCTGCGTGAGCGTCTCAACGGTATACTTGCTGAAAAGACCGGGCAGTCGATCGAAAAGATCAGGCTCGATACCGAGCGCGACAATTTCATGTCGGCGGATGCAGCTGCCGACTATGGAATGATCGACAAGGTTTTGACAACACGCGCCTGAATACAAGCACGTACTCCAGACGTTTGTCGGACTTGCACGAGTAAAACCGCCCGAACGATTTTGCGTTCGGGCGGTTTATTTTTATGTGCTGTATTCTCTCTAAAGAATTTCCTATGCAATCCGCCGTTTTGTTGCGCTCTGGCGTGACGAATCCGAAATTCGCAGGTAAGATCAGACCACTACTTAACCCTTAACATGCCCCATGTCCGACAAAAAACCCTCCAGCGGTGAAAAATTGCTCTACTGCTCGTTTTGCGGTAAGAGCCAGCACGAGGTGAAGAAGTTGATCGCAGGACCGTCGGTGTTCATTTGTGACGAATGCATTGACCTGTGCAACGACATCATCCGCGACGAAGCCTCCACTGTGGAATCGGTAACCGGACCAAAGTCCGATTTGCCGACGCCCCAGGAAATATCCGAATTGCTCGACCAGTACGTGATTGGCCAGGAAACTGCCAAGCGTATCTTGTCGGTCGCTGTCTACAATCACTACAAGCGCCTCAAGCATCTCGGCAAAAAAGACGATGTAGAACTGGCCAAGAGCAACATTTTGCTGGTCGGTCCGACAGGTTCCGGCAAGACTTTGCTGGCGCAGACTCTGGCACGCATGTTGAACGTGCCATTCGTCATCGCCGATGCAACGACGCTCACCGAAGCCGGTTATGTGGGCGAAGACGTCGAAAACATCATCCAGAAGCTGCTGCAAAATTGTAATTATGAAGTCGACAAGGCCCAGCGCGGCATCGTCTATATCGACGAGATCGACAAGATTTCACGCAAGTCCGATAATCCGTCGATTACCCGGGACGTGTCGGGCGAAGGCGTGCAGCAGGCCCTGCTGAAGCTTATCGAAGGCACCATGGCATCGGTACCGCCGCAGGGCGGGCGCAAGCATCCCAACCAGGATTTCGTGCAGATCGACACCACGAATATCATGTTCATTTGCGGCGGCGCATTCGATGGCCTGGCGAAAATCATCTCGAATCGGTCTGAAAAGAGTGGCATCGGCTTTTCGGCGATGGTCAAGAGCCAGACCGAACGGACAGCCAGTGATGTCTTGCTGGAAGCCGAGCCGGAAGATCTCATCAAATTTGGTCTGATTCCAGAATTGGTCGGACGCTTGCCAGTGGTAGCGACTTTACGTGAACTCAACGAGGAAGCACTGATCCAAATTTTGCTCGAGCCTAAGAATGCGTTGATCAAACAATATTCAAAGCTGTTGCAGATGGAAGGTGCTGAACTGGAAGTACGCCCGGCCGCGTTACATGCGATTGCGAAGAAAGCACTGGCGCGCAAAACGGGCGCGCGTGGATTGCGTTCGATCCTCGAGCATGCGCTACTCGATGTGATGTATGAATTGCCAAGCCAACAAAATGTTGCCAAGGTTGTGATAGATGAAAATACGGTAACGAATGGTGCAAAACCTTTACTCATTTATCATGACCAGCCCAAAGTTTCGGGCGCAAAGTAGACATATTCCTGTAATAATCTGCAAAAAGCGGGCTTCCTGACCCGTTTTTTGCGCAAAAGCAGTACAATTTAAAGCAGCAGGAATCACTCAGGCTTCCATTGTTTAGCTACCCGAGGGCGACTTCGTGTGTAGCTTTTTTTTTGGGGATTCTGGTGCTATCAGGTGATTTTTGTTTGGATCTGGGCTTGTGTTTCGGCAGCTCGCGCCAACATCATTAACACGTTTTCGATAAGGCTCGCCATGACAACTTCTACCTTTACTGAACCAACCCAATTGCCGCTATTGCCATTGCGTGACGTCGTCGTGTTCCCGCACATGGTCATACCGCTTTTCGTTGGCCGTCCGAAGTCGATCAAGGCTCTCGAAGCTGCGATGGAACAAGGCAAGAGCATTATGCTCGCAGCCCAAAAGGCAGCCGCCAAGGATGAACCATCCGCTGATGACATTTACGAAATCGGCTGTGTTGCAAATATTCTCCAGATGTTGAAATTACCTGACGGTACCGTGAAGGTACTTGTCGAAGGCGCACAACGCGCACGCATTCACAAGATCACGGAGCTCGACACGCATTTTGTCGCCGACCTGACGCCGGTCGAATCCGAAACCGGTGACGAATCCGAAGTCGAAGCGATGCGTCGTGCGATCGTTCAACAGTTCGACCAGTACGTCAAACTGAACAAGAAGATTCCACCTGAAATACTGACTTCGCTGGCTGGCATCGATGATGCCGGCCGCCTCGCTGACACCATCGCTGCGCATCTGCCGCTGAAGCTCGAGCAGAAGCAGGTGATTCTGGAGATTTTCAATGTCGCCAAGCGGCATGAGCATTTGCTCGGACAACTCGAAGGCGAGCTCGACATTCTGCAGGTCGAAAAGCGCATCCGTGGTCGTGTCAAGCGTCAGATGGAAAAATCACAGCGCGAATATTATTTGAACGAGCAGGTCAAGGCGATTCAAAAGGAGCTGGGCGAGGGCGAAGAGGGCGCCGATCTCGAAGAACTCGAAAAGAAAATCATTAGCGCCAAGATGCCGAAAGAAGCGCGTGACAAGGCCACCAGCGAGCTGAAGAAGCTCAAGCTGATGTCGCCGATGTCGGCCGAAGCAACGGTCGTGCGTAACTATATCGACACGTTGGTCGGCTTGCCTTGGAAGAAAAAATCCAAGGTCAACAATGATTTGTCGAATGCGGAAAAGGTCCTCGAAGACGACCATTACGGGCTCGACAAGGTCAAAGAACGCATTCTGGAATATCTTGCCGTTCAACAGCGTGTAGAGAAGCTCAAAGCGCCGATCCTGTGCTTCGTCGGTCCTCCAGGTGTCGGCAAGACCTCACTGGGCCAGTCGATCGCCCGCGCGACGAACCGCAAGTTCGTGCGTATGGCGTTGGGCGGTGTGCGTGATGAAGCCGAGATTCGCGGCCATCGCCGTACCTACATCGGTTCGATGCCAGGCAAAATTTTGCAAAGCCTGTCCAAGACCGGTGTGCGCAATCCGCTGTTCCTGCTCGACGAGATCGACAAGCTAGGCATGGATTTCCGCGGCGATCCGTCGTCGGCATTGCTCGAGGTCTTGGATCCGGAACAGAATCACACATTTTCGGACCATTATATCGAAGTCGATTTCGATCTCTCGGACGTCATGTTCGTGGCGACGTCGAATTCCTACAACATCCCGCCGGCGCTGTTGGACCGGATGGAAGTCATTCGCCTGTCTGGCTACACGGAAGACGAGAAAGCCAGTATCGCCCTGCGTTATCTGTTGCCAAAGCAGATCAAGAACAACGGTCTGAAGGATGAGGAAATCAGCATTGCCGATTCGGCAGTGCGCGACATCATTCGTTACTACACACGCGAAGCCGGTGTGCGGTCGCTGGAACGCGAAGTGTCCAAGATCTGCCGCAAGGTGGTCAAGATGCTCCTTCTAAAAAAGCAGGAAAAGAAGGTCAACATCACGACCAAGAACCTGGATAAATTTCTCGGTGTGCGTCGTTTCGACTTCGGCATGGCGGAGAAGGAAAACCAGGTCGGGCAAGTGGTCGGTCTGGCATGGACCGAAGTGGGCGGCGACCTGCTGACGATCGAGGCGGTCAACGTACCGGGCAAGGGTGCCATCATCCGCACCGGTACGTTAGGCGATGTGATGAAAGAGTCGATCGAAGCGGCACGCACGGTGGTACGAAGCCGGGCGCGCAAGCTTGGCATCCGCAACGATGTGTTCGAGAAAAATGACATGCACATCCATGTGCCCGAAGGGGCCACGCCAAAGGATGGTCCTTCTGCAGGCATCGCAATGACCACCGCGATGGTGTCGATCTTTACCGGCATACCGGTAAGGGCCGATGTTGCGATGACCGGCGAAATTACTCTGCGTGGCGAGGTGCTTCCGATTGGCGGTCTGAAAGAAAAGCTGTTGGCGGCCCACCGCGGCGGTATCAAGACCGTGCTTATTCCCGAGCAGAACGTCAAGGATCTCGCCGAGATCCCTGACAACGTCAAGAATAAGCTTGAAATTGTTCCGGTACGCTGGATCGATAAAGTCTTGGAAGTGGCGCTCGAGCGACGTCCGGTGCCTCTGACCGATGAAGAAGTGGCGTTGGCTGCGGCAGCATCGGTCAAGCCTGTCGCGGGGCAGGCCGACCCGAATGTCGTGACACACTAACCGGTCGATATGACTATGTTGTCAAGCGCCCTCCGGGGCGCTTTTTTTCTGCGTGGTGCGGATGCGGGTTGTCGCAGTAAAGCGCTTGACAGCGATGTATGTGGCTTGTCTAATACGGGCTGCAGATTTTTTGCAAGACACTATGCAATAGATGCCGGAATTGAAAATAATTTGCATCGCGCATGCCCACTTTAGCGAGGAGACCAGGTGAATAAAACAGAACTGATCGATCACATTGCCAAGACTGCAGATATCTCGAAAGCCGCCGCCACGCGTTCACTCGATGCCGTCATCGGCGCTGTAACGACGACACTGAAAAAAAGCGGGTCGGTGACGCTGGTAGGCTTCGGCACTTTTACTGTGGGCAAGCGTGCATCCCGTACGGGTCGCAATCCACGCACTGGTGAAGCCATCGAAATCAAGGCAGCCAAGGTTCCAAAATTTAAGCCTGGCAAAGCGCTGAAAGATGCTGTAAACTAGCTTTTTTTGGCGTGGTGACATACGTTAAAGAAATGTTTGCTGACTAAGCTTGATGTAACGCAGGGTGCTTAGCTCAGTTGGTAGAGCGGCGCCCTTACAAGGCGTAGGTCGGGAGTTCGAGCCTCTCAGCACCCACCAACAGTTGGCAGGCAAGAACGAGTAAGTGAAGTAATCAGGAGTGGTAGTTCAGCTGGTTAGAATACCGGCCTGTCACGCCGGGGGTCGCGGGTTCGAGTCCCGTCCACTCCGCCAGAATTGTAGTAAGCGTAGTGATCCCGGAAGGGATCACGTCGGGACTCGAAGGGAATCCCCTGCAAGGGATTCCGCGGCCTGCGGAACGTAGGCGAGTCCTCCGCCAAAAATCAAAAAGGCGAACGAAAGTTCGCCTTTTTTCATATGCGGTGAATTTATCGCAAACTGCCTGTGAGTAGCCACCCATGTTTGAATTCATTCGTAGTCATCAGCGCCTGATGCAATTCGCGTTGCTGCTCTTCATCGTGCCATCGTTTGCTTTTGTCGGTCTCGAAAGTTATAGCCGTTTCGGTGATGGCGACAATGTCATTGCCAAGGTGGGCGGCCAGTCGATTACGAAACCGGAATGGGACGCAGCGCAACGCGAACAGATGGAGCGTTTTCGTCAAATGTTCGGGGCGCAGTTCGATCCCAAAATGTTCGACACGCCGGAAGCCAGGAAAGGCATCCTCGATAACCTCATCGGCCAGCGCGCATTGGCGGTGGAAGCATCAGCAGACAATCTGGCCGTGTCAGACCTGACCCTGCAGCAGACCATATTGGCGATTCCCGGAATGACGGGGCCTGACGGGAAATTCGATAGTGAACGCTACAAATCTGCACTTGCGGCACAAGGTATGACGCCGTCTATGTATGAATCACGCTTGCGCCAGGACCTGGTGCTGCAGCAAGTCAATAGTGCAGTGCAGGCAACCGCATTTTCTCCCAAAACTGTATCAGCGCGTCTGTCAGATCTCAATGACCAGGAACGCGCAGTGCAGGAGCTAGCCTTCAAGGCGTCCGACTTTGCTTCTCAGGTCAAGATTACCGATGACATGCTGAAAGATTATTACAGCAAGAATGCTACGCAGTTCGAAGTGCCCGAGCAAGCTGCCGCCGAGTATGTAGTCTTGAATTCGGATACGATCTCGTCGCAAATTGTCGTCACCGATGCCGATATCAAAACGTATTACGACAATAATCTGAAGCAGCGGTATATGGTAGAGGAACAGCGGCGCGCCAGTCATATTCTGATAGCGCTCAAGAAGGACGCGTCGACCGCCGACAAGACGGCCGCTAAGGCCAAGGCCGACAAACTGCTGGCGCAGGTACGGCAGACGCCTTCCGCGTTCGCTGATGTGGCAAAGAAGAACTCCGATGACCCTGGTTCCGCCGAACGTGGCGGTGATCTGGATTTTTTTGCCAAAGGCATGATGGTAAAACCATTTTCCGATGCAGCTTACAGCATGAAACAGGGCGATATCAGTGACGTCGTCAAATCCGAATTCGGTTATCACATCATCCAGGTGACGGCGATCAAGCCAGCGCAAGTAAAACCGCTTGACGACGTCAAGGCCGATATCACTGCGGAAATCAAGAAGCAGCTGGCTGCGAAAAAGTACGCGGAGCTGGCAGAGATCTTTACAAATACAGTGTATGAGCAGGCCGACAGCTTGAAGCCGGTTGCGGACAAACTGAAGTTGACGATCCAGAGCGCGGCCAACCTTAATCGCAAGCCCAGTGCGGCAGCAGCACCCGGTGCGCCGTTCAACAATGACAAATTTCTGACTGCGTTATTTGCCGATGATGTCGTCAAGAACAAACATAACACCGAGGCGGTTGCGGTTGCGCCAAACACCTTGATCTCAGGTCGCATCGTCGATTACAAGCCTGCTACCAAGCGTCCGTTCGAGCAGGTGCAGGCAGTCATCCGTGAGCGCGTCATGCAGATCGAGGCAGTGAAGCTGGCCAAGAAAGCTGGCGAAGAAAAGCTTGCAGCGCTCAAAGGCAAAGATGACGCAGCCGGCTTCGCCGAGCTAAAAGTTGCATCGCGCAACAAGAATCCGGGATTCGAT
>JACMQD010000251.1 GCA_014377155.1 Herminiimonas sp. | reverse complement strand
CAGGAAGTCATCACGCTTGCGGTCTTCGTTCCCTTCACCGTGTACTACATGAAAGAGCCGCTCAAACTGGATTACCTGTGGGCCGGATTCTGCATGCTCGGTGCGGTCTATTTCATCTTTCGTAGCGAGTTGGCCGGCGCCTGATAAGGAACTGAGATTACAACATGGCGGCTTACCTGCGCCCACTTGCCCCAGCAAGAGGACATACCGGAGCGCAGCATGCCCTGATCAATTCACCAAAACAAAAAAGGCAGCCTAAGCTGCCTTTCCTGATGAGACATTGTCGATCTACCGCTTCATGCGCAACTTCTGGATTGCTGCCAACTGTGCAATCGCTGCCGACAGTTCCGACTGCGCGCGCGCATAGTCGATTTTTGATTCCTGATTAACCATTGCGTCTTCTGCTTTTTTCTTCGCTTCGACTGCCTTGGCTTCGTCCAGATCGGCACCGCGGATGGCGGTATCGGCCAGTACGGTGACGGCGTTCGGCTGCACTTCCAGCAGACCGCCGGCAACGAAGACGAATTCTTCCTCGGCACGGCCGGCTACCTTGATGCGTACCGCACCTGGCTTGATGCGCGTGATCAGCGGCGTGTGCTTCGGGTAGATACCCAGCTCACCCGACTCACCCGGCAACGCGACGAATTCGGCTTCGCCTGAAAAAATCAGGGTTTCAGCAGAGACGACGTCGACGTGAATTGTATTTGCCATGTTAGAACCTTTTTGTTCGTCTGTTCAATTACCGACCGCGGCACGGTACCCGTACAGCGCCACCGTGCCGCTTGCCGATTAATTGAGCTTCTTGGCTTTTTCGATTGCTTCTTCGATCGTGCCGACCATGTAGAACGCTTGCTCCGGCAGGTGATCGAGTTCGCCCGATGCGATCATCTTGAAGCCTTTGATCGTGTCTTTCAGCGAAACATACTTGCCTGGCGAACCAGTAAAGACTTCCGCAACGTGGAACGGTTGCGACAGGAAACGCTGCATCTTGCGCGCACGCGCAACCAGCAGTTTGTCTTCCGGCGCCAATTCGTCCATACCCAGAATCGCGATAATGTCGCGCAATTCCTTGTACCGTTGCAAAGTACCCTGCACCGCGCGCGCCGTGTCGTAGTGGTCCTGACCAACGATCAACGGATCGAGTTGACGCGAGGTCGAGTCGAGTGGATCGACCGCCGGGTAGATACCGAGCGACGCGATGTCACGCGACAGGGCAACGGTAGAATCCAAGTGGGCAAACGTGGTTGCCGGCGACGGATCGGTATAGTCATCGGCTGGCACATAGACGGCTTGGACCGACGTGATCGAACCGGTTTTGGTCGAGGTAATCCGTTCTTGCAGACGACCCATTTCTTCTGCCAATGTCGGCTGGTAACCCACGGCCGATGGCATACGACCGAGCAGCGCCGATACTTCGGTTCCGGCCAATGTGAAGCGGTAAATATTATCGACGAAAAACAGCACGTCCTTGCCTTCGTCACGGAAACCTTCGGCAATCGTCAGGCCGGTCAACGCGACACGCAGACGGTTACCTGGCGGCTCGTTCATCTGGCCGTAGACCATCGCGACTTTCGAGTTTTCCGGGTTTTCCAGATCCACAACTTTGGCGTCCGCCATCTCGTGGTAGAAGTCGTTACCTTCGCGGGTACGCTCGCCGACGCCGGCAAATACCGACACGCCGCTGTGCGCTTTCGCGATGTTGTTAATCAGTTCCATCATGTTGACCGTCTTGCCGACACCGGCGCCGCCGAACAAGCCGACTTTACCGCCTTTGGCGAACGGGCAGATCAGGTCAATCACCTTGATGCCGGTTTCCAGCAATTCTTGCGAAGGCGACAATTCGTCGTAGGTCGGCGCTTTGCGATGGATCGACGCCGTATGTTCGTGGCTGACCGGACCGCATTCGTCGATCGGGTTGCCCAGCACATCCATGATGCGACCCAGCGTCGCCTTACCGACCGGCACCATGATCGGCTTGCCTGTGTTCTGGATTACCATGCCGCGACGCAGACCGTCAGAGGTACCGAGCGCAATGGTACGGACGATGCCGTCGCCAAGCTGCTGCTGCACTTCAAGAGTCAGTTCGGAGCCAGCCATTTTCAAGGCATCGTACACCTTGGGCATCGCGTTGCGCGGGAACTCAACGTCCACCACAGCGCCGATACACTGAACGATTTTGCCATCAGACATTTTCGGTCCTTCAATATGAAATTTAAGTTCTGTTTAGTCAGTGGGGCAAGGGATGGTGCGGTTTCGCGCCCTGGGTCCCTGCCTTGCGATACTTGTTTGTCAGGTCGGGTGGCCTGCTCATTGTGGTTTTGCGACTTGCGTCGGTGGATCACAATGCTGCTTCTTAATGCTGTCTAGTCAGTTGGGGACAGAGTAATTCGTCGCGCTTCGGCGCCTCATCAACTCTGTCCCGCAATACGTGGAGATAAAGTAATTCGTCGCGCTTCGGCGCCTCATCAACTCTGTCCCGCAAACAGTCACACTGTTAAACTGCCGCCGCTCCCGCTACAATCTCCGACAATTCCTTCGTAATCGCTGCCTGACGCGTCTTGTTATAGATCAGCTTCAACTCGCCAATGACGTTACCCGCGTTGTCGCTCGCCGATTTCATCGCGACCATGCGTGCAGATTGCTCCGATGCGAGGTTTTCGGCGACTGCCTGGTAGACCAGCGCCTCGACGTACCGCACCAGCAGTTCATCGATCACGGATTGCGCATCTGGCTCATAAATGTAATCCCATGCGTGATTACCTTTATCGCCTGCCAGCTTGTCGGCTGACAATGGCAACAACAGCTCCATCATCGGCTCTTGCTTCATCGTGTTGATGAACTTGGTGTACACCAGATAGACAGCATCGAGCTTGCCTTCCTGGTATGCATCGAGCAGCACCTTGACCGGTCCGATCAGCTTTTCCAGTTGCGGCGTATCGCCGATCTGGATTACGTGCGAAACGACTTTAGCACCGATACGGTTCAGGAAACCCAAGCCCTTGTTGCCAATCGCGACCATCTGGACCTTGTTGCCCTGGCCTTCGACTTCGCGCATCTTGCTGGTCAACAAACGCAAGGCGTTAGTGTTCAAGCCACCGCACAAGCCCTTGTCGGTGGTCACGACAATGAATCCGACCGTCTTGGACGCGTCCTGCTTGACCAAAAACGGATGGGTGTATTCCGGATTCGCGGTCGCCATGTTGGCGGCGATATTGCGAATCTTGTCGCTGTACGGGCGCGCCGCACGCATCCGTTCCTGCGCTTTGCGCATTTTGGATGCGGCGACCATTTCCATCGCCTTGGTGATCTTCTTCGTATTTTCTACGCTCTTGATCTTGCCACGTATCTCTTTGGCTGCAGCCATGAGTATTTACTCCTTCAGCCCCAATTTAAGATCAGAATGTTTTTTTGAAATCAGCAATCGCCGCCGACAGCGCAGCTTCGCCATCCTTGTCGAGTTGCTTGGTCTCTTCGATCTTTTGCAGCAACGCGGCATGGCTGGTCTTCATGAATGCGTGCACGCCGGCTTCGAATGGCAGTACTTTCTTCACTTCGATATCATCCAGAAAGCCCTTGTTGACTGCAAACAGGGATACCGCCATCAGAGAAATCGACAACGGTGAATACTGTGCCTGCTTCAGCAATTCGGTCACGCGCGCACCACGATCGAGTTGCTTGCGAGTCGACGCATCGAGATCCGAGGCAAACTGCGCAAACGCGGCCAATTCACGATACTGCGCCAAGTCGGTACGGATACCGCCGGACAGATTCTTGATGACTTTGGTCTGCGCGGCACCACCGACGCGCGACACCGAAATACCGGCGTTGATCGCTGGACGGATACCCGAGTTGAACAGGGATGTCTCCAGGAAGATCTGGCCGTCGGTAATCGAAATCACGTTGGTCGGTACGAACGCGGACACGTCACCGGCTTGCGTTTCGATGATCGGCAATGCCGTCAGCGAACCGGTCTTGCCCTTGACTTCACCTTTGGTGAAGGCTTCGACGTAATCGGCATTGACGCGTGCTGCGCGCTCGAGCAGGCGGCTGTGGAGATAGAACACGTCGCCAGGGTATGCTTCACGGCCTGGTGGACGGCGCAACAGCAACGATACCTGACGATAGGCCACCGCTTGCTTGGACAAGTCATCGTAGACAATCAACGCATCCTGACCGCGGTCGCGGAAGTATTCACCCATCGCGCAACCGGAGTACGGCGACACATATTGCATCGCGGCCGATTCCGATGCCGAAGCGGCGACCACGATGGTGTATTCCATCGCGCCGTGCGTTTCAAGCGAGCGCACGATGTTCTTGATCGTCGACGCTTTTTGACCGATCGCAACATAGATACATGTCACGTCCTGACCCTTCTGGTTGATGATCGCGTCGATCGCGACAGCCGATTTACCGGTCTGGCGATCGCCGATGATCAATTCGCGCTGACCACGGCCGATTGGCACCATGGCATCGATCGATTTCAAGCCGGTCTGCATCGGCTGCGAGACGGATTGACGGGCGATCACGCCCGGCGCTATCTTTTCGATCGGTGCCGTCAGTTTTGCATTGACCGGGCCTTTGCCGTCGATCGGCTGGCCGAGTGCATTGACGACACGACCACGCAGTTCCGGACCGATCGGCACTTCGAGAATGCGGCCGGTACATTTGACAACATCGCCTTCGTAGATGTGCTCGTAGTCGCCGAGGATAACGGAGCCGACCGAGTCACGCTCGAGGTTCAGCGCGAGGCCGAACGTGTTGCCAGGGAATTCCAGCATCTCACCTTGCATGACGTCGGACAGACCGTGGATGCGGCAGATACCATCGGAGACGGAAATAACCGTGCCTTGATTGCGAATCTCAGCAGTGTCGCCAAGCCCTTGAATACGGGTCTTGATCAGTTCGCTGATTTCAGACGAGTTGAGTTGCATACAAACTCCTAAAATTGTTTCTTGTAATGTTGTGAATGACTCTGTTGCAAGTGCGTGTCAGATTGCCAAAGCATTGCCAAACCATGATGCAGCCGTACCTCTGTACGGCTGCGTCGCCCGGCCAAACCTTCGAGCGCTCGCTACAGTTCATCTACAACATCTGCCAGGGCTCAGAGCGCAGATTACGTCGTTAAGGCAACGTGCATCTGTTGCAGCTTCGCGCGTACTGAGGTATCGAGCACTTCATCGCCAACGACCACGCGCACGCCGCCGATCAGGGAATTGTCCACTGTGACCGACGGGTTGAGCTTGCGACCGAATTTCTTTTCCAGCGTGCCGATCAGTTCGGAGAGCTGGCTCTCTGTCATCTCGAACGCACTCGTGATCTCGGCATCGGCTGCACCTTCCTGTGCGTTCTTGAGCACATGGAATTGCTGACCAATTTCGGGAAGCACGGTGAGACGGTCGTTTTCGACCAGCATGCTGATGAAATTTCGGGCTTCATCGTTAACCGGCGATTTCAGCAGGGCAACGAACGTAGCGACCAGTTGCTGGTCGGGCACGTTCGGATTGTGCGAAAGCGCCTGGACATCAGGATGGGCCGCAACGTGTGCCATCTCGGAAACGAGATCGGACCAAGCCGTCAAATTCCCGGTCTTGGCCACACGAAACAACGCCTCTGCATAAGGACGGGCGAGGGTTGCGATTTCAGCCATGGTTACAACTCAGTCGCAAGTTGCTTCAACAGATCGGCATGCGCCGATGCATTGACTTCGCGCTTCAGAATCTGCTCGGCGCCTTTTACGGCCAATGCCGCAACCTGATCGCGCAATTCTTCGCGCGCTTTGGTTACCTGCTGTTCAGCATCCGCTTTTGCCTGGGCAACGATGCGGTTTGCTTCTGCCTGGGCATTCTGCTTGATTTCATCGGCGACGATCGTTGCGCGCTTCTCAGCGTCACCGATGCGCTTTTGTCCTTCGTCACGAGCGCCGGCCAGTTCAGCCTGCACGCGCTTTTCAGCGGCAGCCATCTCAGCCTTGCCCCGATCGGCCGCAGCCAATCCGTCCGCAATCTTCTGTGCGCGCTCGTCGAGCGCTTTCACCAGCGGCGGCCACACGAATTTCATCGTGAATGCCACCAGGATGAAGAAGACCACGAACTGTGCAAACAACGTTGCGTTTAAGTTCACGGTAGGTTCCTTCTCAGAATAACCTTGCCAGACACGCGGTCTGGCATTTGAGAGTCAGCGATACTGCCGGCTTAGGCGGCAACGAATGGGTTTGCGAATGCAAACAACATTGCGATACCAACGCCGATCAGGAACGCCGCGTCGATCAGACCTGCCAGAATGAACATGCGCGTCTGCAGCGTGTTGATCAGCTCTGGTTGACGGGCGGACGCTTCCAGAAATTTGCCGCCCATGAGTGCGATACCAATCGAGGCGCCAACCGCACCCAAACCGATAATCAAGCCACAAGCCAAAGCAACGAAAGAGAGGTCAGTCATGAGAATTCCTTCAAAGGTTAAGTCAAAACAATTTAAAAAACGAAATTACAATCCAAAACTTTTACAAACACAACTATTCAAATCCTAGTGCGACTCATGCGCTTGCCCGACATAGATCAGGGTCAGCATCATGAAGATGAACGC
This sequence comes from Herminiimonas sp., assembly GCA_014377155.1. The sequence continues at coordinate 6,596 of JACMQD010000251.1, read as the reverse complement.
TTGCAGCAGCACGATCAGAATGTGGAACACCGCCCATACCGAACCGGCAATGACGTGGCCGATGAAACCGAATGCGGTCGCGGTCGAACCGAGCAAGGCGATCAGCAAGAACAGCAATTCGCCGGCGTACATGTTGCCCCACAGTCGCATGCCGAGCGACACGGTGCGGGCAATGTATTCGATCAGGTTGAGCAGCACATTGAATGGCGCCATCCAGATGCCGAACGGTGCGGCGACCCATTCGTGCAGCCAGCCACCAGCGCCCTTGATCTTGATGTTGTAGTAAATGACGATTACCAGCACCGCCAGCGACATTCCCATCGGACCGTTCAAGTCGGCGGTCGGCACCACACGGTGATAAGGAATTACGTTGTTGAGCCCGATTGCCTTGAACAGGCTGGCAAACATGTCGACCGGCAGGAAGTCCAGAGAATTCATCAGGAATACCCAGACGAATACTGTTAGTGCCAGCGGCGCGATAAAACGTCGGTCACCGTGAATGATCGACTTCGACTGGTCTTCGACCATCTCTACCAGCATCTCGACGAAGGCTTGGAAACGTCCCGGCACGCCGGCGGTTGCGCGGCGCGCCGCCAGCCACATGATGAAGCAGCCGACCACACCGGTGACGATTGCCCAGAACATCGTGTCGACGTTGATGATCGAAAAGTCGATGACCTTTTCTTGATGCTTGGTCGACAGATGTCCGAGGTGATGGACGATATATTCTGATGCAGTGGGAGCGTGCCCCACCGCGCCGTCAGCGGTTGTAGATGCCATGTCAGTGCCTAAATAATAGAATGATGTAACTTTTCAGGGCCACGATGAAGGCGGCAATCAGGGCCAGCCAGTTCAAGTCGCGATACAGCCACACAACCGCGCCTAACAGCGCAATCGTCAATGCAATCTTGGCAAATTCACCGATGAAAAATGTCATCGGACTGGCGCCGCCCGGTGTTTGCGCGCCGATGAACAAGCGCAATGCAAACAAGCCGTTCGGCAGGACACAACACAATCCGCCCAGCAGCGCCGACAGCAAAGCAGGCACTCCGGCGATCAGTCCTGCAATCGCGGCGGTAATGACCGTGGCAGCAAGTTGCAGTAACACGACATGCAGCATACTTGTCCAAGGTGTCGCAACCCGCCAGAGGTTATTGACTGAGCGGGCCGAATTAATGTGTGGTGCAATCCAAAGCCACGGGATTATAAGTGGTTTCCACAGTAACCGTCAAACGATTACGCGGCGCAAACCCGCATGCGCACAGGTGTTGCGCGGCGCTCACGGGGGTTTTTACGGTCTTGACAAAGCGCCCCTAAATGTTGTGGCGAACGACGCTATGCGCGCAACTTTGCGATGACACCATCGAGCACATCGAGGTCGGCAAAATCGATCACCAGTTGGCCACGATTTCTGGCACCCAGTTTGATGGCGACTGCAGTTGCCAATGCGTCGGCGAGCTCTTCTTCCAGCCGGGTAATATCGCGCGACTTGTCTTTAATGCTACGTGGCTTACCGAAGGTGGCTTGTTCGGTAGTCGTGCGGACGACCAGTTTTTCGGTTTCGCGAACTGACAGGCGTTTTGCCGCGACCTGATTGGCCAGCGTGATCTGCGTCGCATTGTCGACTGCCAGCAGAGCGCGCGCGTGGCCCATGTCGATATCGCCCGCCATCAGCATGGTCTGCACCGGTTTGGCCAGATTGAGCAAGCGCAAGAGATTCGACACGGCGCTGCGGGAGCGGCCAACCGCGCTCGCTGCTTTTTCATGGGTAAAGCTGAAATCGGTAATCAGGCGTTGGATGCCCTGCGCCTCTTCCAGCGGATTGAGATCTTCGCGCTGGATGTTTTCAATCAGCGCCATGGCCGCCGCAGCCTGGTCATCCACGTCTTTGACCAGCACGGGTACCTCGGTCAGACCGGCAATCTGCGCCGCGCGAAAGCGCCGTTCGCCGGCGATAATCTCGTAGCGTGCGCCGCCCTCGCCGGTCGCAATCGGGCGAACCAGAATGGCTTGAAGCAAGCCCTGTTCTTTGATCGATGTCGCCAATTCGTTCAACGCACCTTCGTCCATCCTCGTGCGAGGCTGATACTTGCCCGCTTGCAAGTCGGCCACGCTCAGCGATGTCGGCATGCTGGCGCCGGGCGCCTCGTCGAAATGACTGGAACCGCCGAGCAAGGCGTCGAGTCCGCGGCCGAGGCCTTTGGGTTTTTTGGTGACCATGATTTCCTGATAGGGTTGATGCTTGTTGCGGGTCGGGGACGCACCCTCGCCTGTCTTGCGTATCCGTTGCTTGACCGATTCCCCGGCCAGTTTTGGATCAAATGGTTTTGATGCGTTCAACCATTTCGGCACCAAAGGCAATGTAGGCTTGCGCGCCTTTCGAGGTCGGATCGAAGGTCACACCCGGCATGCCGTACGACGGTGCTTCGGCCAGGCGCACATTGCGTGGAATGATCGTCTTGAATACCTTGTCGCCGAAATGCTGTTCGAGCTGCCCCGATACTTGTTGCGACAACGTCATGCGTGGGTCAAACATGACGCGTAACAGGCCGATAATCTTCAAGTCGGTGTTGAGCTTCGCGTGCACTTTCTTGATCGTATTGACAAGATCTGACAAGCCTTCGAGCGCATAGTATTCACACTGCATCGGAATAATGACGCCATTGGCTGCGCATAGACCATTAAGCGTCAGCATCGACAAAGCCGGCGGACAGTCGATCAACACGAAATCATAGTCATCAGCAACTTGTGCCAACGCATCTTTCAGGCGTTTTTCTCGATTATCTAGCGCTACCATTTCAACTTCGGCACCTGCCAGTTCGCGGTTGGCGGGCAAGACATCGAATTTGCCCGTGTCCGATGTGACACGGGCCGTGCGTACATCGGTTAAGCCGAGCAGAACCTCATAGATCGATGACGCGAGCGTAGCCTTGTTGATACCCGCGCCCATAGTGGCATTTCCCTGCGGGTCCAAATCGACTAGCAAGACGCGCTGCTTTAGTTGCGCCAATCCGGCTGCAAGATTGACGGCCGTGGTCGTTTTCCCAACGCCGCCTTTTTGATTGGCGACGCAAAATATTTTGGCCATGGTTGTTTTAGTTAGTGGTCAGTTTGATACCGAAACCGATGAGGAAAATGCCAGCAGCTTTGGAGGCAAGGGAGGTGATGCGCTGGTTCTTTTTCAAGCGCCGGGCGGCGGCATTTCCGCCGAACACGAGCATGCTTCCATATACCAATGTGCAGCATGAAATGATCGCTGCCATCAATGCAAATGTCGTCGCGCCCTGATGCATCGAAGGATTAATGAACAAAGGAAAAAACGCCATGTAAAACACAATGGCTTTCGGATTGATCAGTGTCACCAGGAAACCGCGTAGGAAATCCTGCCTATTGGAAAAAGGTAACGAAGCAGCAACGCCTTCACCTTTTGAAAACAACAAACGCGCGCCGAGATAAGCAAGGTAAGCGGCACCCAGATATTGCATCGTCTTAAATAAAACGGGATTCGCTTGCAACATGGCAGCCACGCCAACTGCGGCGAGAATCATCAGCACGAGGTCGCCAAGCATCAGCCCTGCCAACGAAGCGAAGCCGCCGCGCACGCCATGGCGACCGGTACAGGTCAACACGCAAAAGCTGCCAGGCCCCGGCAAAATCAGAAAAACGCATGTCGCAATAATTAGCTGCCAGACATCGGTAATGCCGAGCGCGTAGAAAAACGTCGTCATTGGTCGGTCCTTTCACGCGTGCCGGAATAATGACCGGCACAATTTTTCATGCGGCGCCTGCAGAACGTTCCATAAAAATCAGGTGCCGTTCGGCGTTCAGTCCGGGGACAATGATTTTCCTTGTTTCACGTGAAACCCATGGCGCCGGCAGACGGGCAATCTCTGCGACGGGATCGATCCCTTTCATCGCAATGAACTGTCCACCGTCGGCAAGCAAGTGCGCGGACCACGTGACAAAATCCGCTATCTCCGCAAACGCTCGTGACGTAATGGCGTCGAATTTTTCTTTCACCTGCAGTTGCTCGACGCGCCCGGTATGAATCGTCACATTGGTCAGGCCGAGCTCCACTTTTGCCTGGGTCAGGAATGCAGTCTTTTTGTGAACGATATCGATCATCGATATCCGCATGTCGGGGTCTGCTTCGCTTGCCCAGATCGCTAACATAACGCCTGGCAATCCACCTCCGGAACCGACATCGAGGACGTTGCGCCGGCCACCAAAGGCCGTCACGACTGCCAGCGAATCCAGTAAATGCTGTTTGACCATCTGCGCCGGATCGCGAACTGCAGTGAGGTTGTACACCGCATTCCATTTTTCCAGCAGGGTCAGGTAAGCAATGGCTTTATCGAGTTGCGCATCACTAAGGCGCAGGTCCAACGTGCGTGCGCCCTCAGCGAAACTTTTTTTCAGCGCTGCCGTATCCACCGTGCGCATCACCGGTCGCTCCTCATATGCCAACCGGCGCAGTGTTGCGGGCGCCATTATCGTTGATGAAGCCGCCTTTTTTAAGATGGACCAGCAAGAGCGAGATGGCCGCCGGCGTGACGCCGGAAATGCGTGATGCGTGCCCTAGCGTTTCCGGGCGATGCCGCGTCAGCTTTTGGCGCACTTCCATCGATAGGGCCTTCACTGCCATGTAATCGAAGTCGGTAGGCAATTTCAGGTTTTCGAAATGGTCGTGGCGCTCGACTTCCTTGGCTTGACGTTCGATATAGCCAGCATATTTCAGTTGAATTTCAATCTGTTCTTTTACGTCTGGCGCATCGACGCCCGGACCAGCCAGCGTTTCGCCGTCAATGCCGCGCATCGCCATCAAGCTGTCGTAACTAATATTGGGACGGCGCAACAGATCGGCGAAAGCGTATTCATGCTCGATTGCCTTGCCCAACACCCGCTCCGCTTCCGATGCCGCGACCAGTTGAGGACTGACCCAGGTAGATCGAAGGCGCGCCATTTCACGTGAAACAGCTTCGCGCTTTTTCTCGAATATCGCCCACTGCGCGTCACCCACGCAACCGAGCGTGCGCCCGATCTCGGTAAGCCGCATGTCCGCATTGTCTTCCCGCAGGCTCAACCGATACTCCGCTCTACTGGTAAACATTCGATACGGCTCTTGTACACCTTGTGTGATGAGGTCGTCGACCAGCACGCCCAGATAGGCTTCGTCGCGGCGTGGTGTCCAGGCGTCGCGACCCTGCGTCAGCAAGGCGGCATTCAGGCCCGCCAGCATGCCCTGCGCCGCCGCTTCTTCGTAGCCCGTGGTGCCGTTGATCTGGCCGGCGAAAAACAGTCCTTTGATGATCTTGGTTTCAAGCGATGCTTTCAATCCGCGCGGATCGAAATAATCGTATTCGATGGCATAGCCGGGACGCAGGATATGCGCGTTTTCCATGCCCACCATCGAGCGCACCAATGCCAGTTGAACATCGAACGGCAAACTGGTGGAAATCCCGTTCGGATAGAACTCGTTGGTGGTCAGGCCTTCCGGCTCCAGATAAATCTGGTGCGATGCCTTGTCTGAAAAGCGATGAATCTTGTCTTCGATCGACGGGCAATAGCGCGGACCGACGCCTTCGATGACGCCCGTATACATCGGACTGCGATCGAGGCCGGCGCGAATAATGTCATGCGTGCGCTCATTGGTGTGTGTTACCCAGCATGGCAACTGCTTCGGATGCATTGCCGCCGAGCCCATAAACGAAAACACCGGAATCGGGTCGAGGTCGCCGGGTTGCTCCTGCAGCCGCGAAAAATCGATTGAACGGCCATCGATGCGCGGCGGCGTTCCCGTCTTCAGATAATCGTCGGCAAGACCATATTCGCGCAGCTGGTCCCCCAACTCAGTCGCGGCGGGCGCCGAACTTCGCCCGCCCGCCCAACGCTCATTTCCGCGATAGAGATTCGCTCCCAGAAACGTCCCCGTCGCAAGGATGACAGCGCGCGCCCCGATCACCCCACCGTCGCGCAGGACGACCCCGCCGCAGCGTCCGCTGACGATACTGAGCGCATCGACCTCGCACTCGATCAGCGTGATCCGGTCCGAGACCAGCAAGTCGGCGACCGCGGCGCTGAAGCGCTTGCGATCGGCCTGGATCCGCGGCCCGCGAACCGCACTGCCCTTGCTGGCGTTGAGCATCCGCCGATGGATCGCGGCGCGGTCGCCAGCGCGCGCCATGATCCCGCCAAGCACATCGACTTCGCGGACCAAATGCCCTTTGCCGACTCCGCCAATCGACGGGTTGCATGACATCTTGCCGACGTCGTCTTTCCCAAAGGTCGCAAGGGCCACAGTGGCGCCACGGCGTGCGGCGGCGGCGGCGGCTTCGACCCCCGCGTGGCCAGCTCCAATTACGAGGACGTCGAACATCGTCACGCCCTACGCGCGTCTTTCGCCGAAACCAAAAGGCCCAATGTTTCACGTGAAACTATTTGCCGAGGCAGAAACGTCCGAACAATGCATCGAGCAGTTGATCGACCCCCGCCAGACCTGAAATCTGGTCGAGCACGACGCGCGCCGTTCGAAGCCACTCGGCGATGAGCACGGGATCGTCCAAAGCCGACGCTTCACCAAGTGCAGTCGCACATTG
>JACMQD010000250.1 GCA_014377155.1 Herminiimonas sp. | reverse complement strand
GGCCTCAAGTCACTGGAAATGGGTCGCATCCCATCAGCCAGAGTCCAATGACGCTTTCCGGTGCCGCCAGCACGATGTCGAGCCCCAGATTACCGCCGTACGACGTGCCGACCAGAATAAATTTTTTCGGTGCGTGGGCAAGAGTATCGGCACAACTTTCCGACAAACTAGACTTGGCGGATATCAGCACGGTCGCTGATATCTGATCCCGCATAGCGGTGATGACATCGCGATACAGTTGCTCGACACATAACAAGGCAGGAATCAATACACTCTCATTTTTGGAAGGAACATTGCGATCTCCTAAAAAGCTTTGGCGGTTCGTTGAATGACGTTCGTCGGCGTCCCGTCGCGTCCGACCCAATTCGATCGAGCAGCTGCCGCCCGGTGCTTGGGTGGAAAGCCGGTGTTTGCAGACAGCATATCAATCGCTTTTTCCGCACCGGCCGGTGTCGTCGCGTTTTTTCATGACTATGGACCTATCCACACAAAATCTTGGCGTTGATCAGCGGTGGCGCCTTAGGGTAGTTGCCATTCAAAATGCAGGTCTCGCCACACAACCCAGTGCGGTTCAACTGCTCGCAGGCCCTATGTCTTGGTCGCGTTATGGTGCTGGAAAGCTAGCGGTTCGATTCGAAGCGCAGAAGTAAAAACGACGGATACCCGGGTTCCCCTTCGGCTCGGGCTATCCGTGATGATCAACGTCGCACTGTGTCTCTCGGCTATCTCATTCGCAATTGCAAGCCCAAGTCCGCAGCCGTCAACAGTGGTTAATGTGCGCCGGTAAAAGCGCTCCAAAACCCGACTTCGCTCAAGGGGTGGAATTCGTTCGCCATCATTGTCTACATACAGTCGAACAGGGTTCGTGAAGACGCCAATCGTCACCGCACCGCGTGCATTGCCATATCGGATGGCATTGTCCACAAGATTGCCGATCATCTCGCGGATGAGGTGCGGCTCTCCATCAATTGACACGGGACTGGCAGGTGCCTCTAGACCCAGATCGATTTCGCGGAGGATCGCCGCGTCCACCCATTCCTCGATTTCGTCACGTGCAAGTTGTACCAGATCGACCGGCCTCATTTGTAACGCTGCCTCTGCCGATCGCTCCGATCGAGCAAGCGTCAGAAGCTGTCGCGCCAGATGGCCCAGACGCTCCAGGGCAACCTTTACGTGTGCAAGGGCCTCTCGATGTCGGGTCGGATCCACCTCCCGAAGGGCCCGCTCGGTTTGTACTTGAAGCGTTGCGAGCGGCGTGCGCAGCTGGTGCGTTGCGTTTGCGATAAAACGACTCTGGGTCTCCTGCGCGTCTGCAACCTTGGCAATCAGCTGGTTGATTGAATTGAGCAGTGGCTTGATTTCGAGTGGCGCCGTCTCGATCTGCGCTACAGGAACCAGTGCGTCAGGATTGTATTGTGATAGTTCTGCAGCGATATTGTTTAGGAAGCGCAAGCTTGATTTAACTGCAATTAAGATCGCCAGCACTGCGATGATGAAAATCGCAATCTGCAATGGCACCGCAAAAGTCAGGATCTCCGCCACTAACGCCTTACGCTTGAGCATGGTTTCAGCAACCTGAACAACGATCCTGTCGCCCGGCTCTGCCGGATTGTTCATGGCAACCGCGACGATGCGGGTAGGGTGCCCGTTGATCGTCGCGTTGTAGAAAATGGGTTCACCCAATGACAGTTGCAAGGCGGGCATTGGGATCGCCGCATTCCCAAAAAATGCGCCGTTCTTTTCGGACCGCACCTGCTCGAAGACATGATCGATCGTGTCCCATTCAAACATTTCCATCGCCGATTTGGGCAGGTCGAGTACGATTCGACCGCCTGCCGGCTTGATTTGTTGTGCCAGTGTCATTGCGGAATCGAGTAGCCATCGATCATGCACGAATGCACCGATGTGGCTTGCTACCGCAAATGTTCCGACCGCGCCTACTATCAGAATCAGTGACAGCGGCACGCCCAAGCGCACCAGCAGCCTACGCCGCAGGCTCCACGCAACTGGATCAGGCATCGGTCTCGTGCTCCAGACGATAACCTAGTCCACGCAGCGCGCGAATCGCGATGCCGGCATCGGCTTGCTCAAGCTTTCGGCGAAGCCTGCTCACGAACACTTCGATCATGGACGGGTTCACATCCTGGTCCCAGGTATAAAGCGATTCAATCATCTGCTGTTTGCTGACCACGCGTCCCGGTCGGCGTAGCAGTTGTTCAAGGACAGCGAGTTCGCGAGCCGTAAGCGTAACCGGCGCACCCCGCACGGTGAGCTCGCGTGTGGCCGGGTCCAACTTGACAGTACCAAAATTCAACAATGGGTCGGTTGAAATCCCGCGACGGACCAGCGCGCGAATGCGTGCCTCAAGTTCGCCCAGTTCGAACGGCTTGGTCAGGTAATCGTCCGCACCTGCATCGAGCCCGTTGATGCGGTCTTGAAGATGGTCCCGGGCCGTCAAGAGCAAAACCGGCGCAGTGAGACCAAGGTGACGCAGGCGGCGCATCAGCTCGATTCCATCGCCGTCAGGAAGGGTGAGATCCAGAATTACCAGGTCGTACTGCGTGACGGCACAGGCGCTCATTGCCGACTGCGCCGTGTGTACCGCTTCCGCAGCATGATGGGACTGGCCCAACGCATTGACGAGTCCATTCGCAAGTTCGAGATCGTCCTCAACTACCAGCAGACGCATGTGCAGTCCTTCAGCAAGGTTCGGGCAAGGTTGGTTTCATATGATTGGGGCCCGAGCAAGTGGGGGCCCGAGCGAGTGGCTGCTCGAACCCGGATCTCGCGGAGTGTAAACTTTTTATCGCAGTGTTTCTTTTTATCGAAGCGTTAATAATATGGATTTCTTATATCGCACCCTTCTTTACTGCGGGACGGCCGGTAGTCTGGCTGCATGTGCCGGTGTACCGCTCATCGACTGGGAGCATGGCGCCAGGCGCGGCGAAATTGTGGAATTCATCAACATCGATACACCCGGGGTCAATCTGCCACCTTGCCTGGCAGCGTTACCAGCCGCAGAACGCACCGGCCGCCGGTTCGTCAAGGTACAGCGCTTTCAGCGGCGGTTCGTGGGAGTCGAGATTGCCGAGGTCGCTGCAGGCGTATCCACCGCGCTGGGTACGCAGGTCGAGATATTCCCGGCGGATTGCGATGCTGGAAAGCTCGCACGTGTAACGCGTGCACTCTCGGCCGAGTAGGTGATGCGGTTCAGTTCACCTCCCTGTCGGCGTTTCTGGCAGGCACTCAGGCGGGGGTTCGCTGTTCTCGCAGCCTTCTTCTGGATGCGGATGTGGAAAATTGCGGGATTGCTTATTCTTGGAATGCCGGCGTTGGCACAATCTGCATCGCCTGATACTGGGTCTGCAGCGCAGATGCAGGGGTTACATTTGCGCGATGCCGAGCGTATCGCTTTGCGCGATAACCATGATATTTTACTTGCGCGTCTCAGCGTGGAGGCAGCGGCGTCCGCTCGCGAAATCGCGGCGGCCGCCCCCAACCCTACGGTGACCGTACAAACGTTGGGAATCAATCCAAGACTCGGCATTGGCAGCGGTGATCTTCGTAGCAAGACGGTTGATACCGCAATCCGCGTGGACCAGCTTTTCGAACGGGGCGACAAGCGTGCTCTACGCGAGCAAAATGCCTTGTTTCAACTGGATGCATCGCGTCTCGACAGCGCCGATGCCGCCCGCCAACTCCGCGTTGCGGTTCGCCAGGCTTATTACGATCTGATGGCCGTCCGCGATAAAGCGCGGCTCATCGAACAGACGGTTGAACTCTATGGTGCGACAGTCGACGCCGCGCGCAAGCGGCAGCGCGCCGGAGATCTGGCGCCTTCGGACGTGGCACGGTTGCAGGTCGATGCCCTGCGTGCACGCAACGACGCGACGATGGCGCAGGCAGAAGTGACGCGAGTACAGCACCTGCTTGCATCGCTGATGGGACATAACGCGCTGGCAGACACCATCGTCCCCGGCGATGACTGGCCGCAGCTTGTCACCGCTCCAAAGACTGATGCCGATGCGATCGTGGCCGCCCGCGCCGATGTACGTGCTGCCGCAGCACGCGTAAAGGCGTCAGAACGCGGGTATCGACTTGCGCTTGCCGCTCGTACGCGCGACGTCTCAATTGGCCTACAGGCCGACCATTACCCAACAAGTGCGATGAATCAGCAAGGGTCCGGCAACAGCTTTTCAATCTCAATACAGATTCCGCTGTTTCTTCGTTATGAATTTGACGGTGAGATTCGAAGTGCTGCCGCAGCGTTGGCTTCCGCAAAGGAAACGCGTCTCAAGGTAGTCGACGCTGCAAACACCGAGGTCTTGCTCACGCTTCATGAACGGCAGGTTGCTGCAGAACGACTCGCACGCTATGAGTCGGAACTCCTGCCGGCTGCGATTCAATCCGCCGCCGCTGCCGAATTTGCATTCGAACATGGCGCCATCAGCATCATGGATGTTCTCGACGTGCGGCGCACACTGCGCCAGACGCAGCTCGATGCGCTCGATGCGCGCGTGTCCTTCGCCAAATCCAGCACGGTCCCATTAGGTCCCGAAAACGAGGACGCCCTGCAATGAACATGCAAGTAAAAATCAAAAGCGCGGTCGCCATCATCGCGGGTGTCATTTGCATTGCCACCGGCATCTACTTTACGAAAACCGGCACCTTGACCCTTGGGCCGTCAGCTGCAAAGTCCGAGAAACGGGAACACGATCCATTTCCGCCGGGTACGGTGTCATTCCCAGCACAAGGGGTGCAACTGGCATCCATTCAGGTGATGACAGCACGTCGGGTGCCGTTACCGGTATCCGAACCCTTGTTCGGGAGGATTGCATACGACGAAAATCGGACCACCCGCGTCAGTTCGCCAGTCACAGGCCGGGTCACGAAGCTCAAGGTCGAACTAGGGGACAAGGTCGCCAAATTTGATGCTCTCGCTGAACTGGATGCGCCGGACCTTGCCACCGCTCAAGCTGATCTTCAAAAGGCACGGGCCGACGAAAGCCGAAAAACGCGGGCGTTCGCGCGTGCCAGGCTCCTGTTCGACGGCCAGGTGATGGCTGCAAAAGATTATGAAAGTGCGCAAGCCGACCTCGAGCAGGCCAGCGCCGAGACACGCCGTGCTGCACAACGCCTGAAGAACCTGCATGCAACGGGAGGCCAGGACGGTATTTTTTGGCTACGCGCACCACTGGCTGGAACCGTTTCTGAGCGTCAGGTGAATCCCGGGCAGGAAGTGCGTCCGGATCTGGCGTATCCGCTTTTTGTCATTACGGATCTGGACAACCTGTGGGCGATCGTCGACGTACCAGAACAGGTTGCTGCAGGCATTCACGAAGGTACGCGGGTAAGCGTGACCAGCGATGCCTGGCCGGATGAACATTTTGCAGTGACGGTCGAAAAGGTAGCGCCAGTCCTCGATCCCACCACGCGGCGGGTACAGGTTCGCTGTGCCGTGCGCAATGTCAGCCGCAAGCTCAAGCCCGAAATGTTCGTAAAAGTATCGTTCCTATCGGATGCTACAAATCAGCAGGCAATCGCACTGCCCAACACAAGTCTATACGTGGATGGACTGGCAAGTTTTGTTTTTGTGCAGACGGCACCAGGCACCTTCCTGAAGCGTCGCGTGTCGGTTGCGCGATCCAGCAGCGACACTACCTTCATCACCGACGGCATCGCCGACGGTGAGAGCGTGGTGATAGAAGGCGCGTTCCTTCTAAACGCGGAGGTCAAGGGCAATGTTCATTAGGTTAGTGGACTTTGTCCTGACCCAACGCCTTTTCATCTGGATTCTGACAGTGGCCCTTGCCCTGCTCGGTTTCCGTGCGCTCGTCAATCTTCCCATCGAAGCATTCCCGGATGTGCAGGATGTGCAGGTCCAGATCGT
>JACMQD010000249.1 GCA_014377155.1 Herminiimonas sp. | reverse complement strand
CCCTCGGTGGTGGACCACTACGTGGTTTTTGGCGCCTTGGTCGGTGCGGTTTTCTGGAACCTCGTCACTTGGTACTACGGCATTCCGTCGTCATCGTCGCATGCACTCATCGGCGGCATGGTCGGCGCCGCCGTGGCCAAAGCCGGTACTGGTTCGCTGATTGCATCGGGCCTGCTTAAGACCATCCTGTTTATCGTGCTGTCGCCGTTGCTGGGTTTTCTGTTCGGGTCGCTCATGATGATTCTGGTTTCGTGGCTTTTCGTGCGTTCGACGCCGCGCCGGGTCGACAAGTGGTTTCGCCGCATGCAACTTGTTTCGGCGTCGATGTACAGCCTCGGCCATGGCGGCAACGACGCGCAAAAAACCATGGGGATCATCTGGATGCTGCTGATTTTCGCCGGCTATTCGACCGCCTCCGATCCGATGCCGTGGTGGGTAGTAGTCAGTTGCTACGCCGCCATCAGCCTGGGTACGCTGTTCGGGGGGTGGCGCATCGTCAAGACCATGGGGCAGAAAATTACCAAGCTGCGTCCGGTCGGTGGCTTTTGCGCCGAAACCGGTGGCGCGATCACCCTGTTCCTGGCGACCGGCTTGGGTATTCCGGTATCGACTACGCATACCATCACTGGCGCCATCGTCGGCGTTGGCGCTTCGAAGAAAATGTCGGCAGTGCGTTGGGGTGTGGCTGGCAACATTGTTTGGGCTTGGGTTTTGACGATACCGGCATCGGCGTTCATGGCAGCGATTGCCTGGTGGATCGGGACGAAAATTTTCTAAGGAATTCCCGCGCTGGCGCGAGTCCTCAAACGAAAAAGCCTGCTCAACGCAGGCTTTTTCGTTAAGGCGACGTACGACTACAAGACTTCACTCGCATGATCAGCCAACCGTGAACGCTCGCCACGCGCAAGCGTCACGTGTCCGCTATGTGCCCAACCCTTGAAACGGTCGACCACGTAGGTAAGACCGCTCGAGCCTTCAGTCAGGTAAGGCGTGTCGATCTGCGCGATATTGCCGAGGCAGATGATCTTGGTACCCGGGCCAGCGCGCGTGACCAGAGTCTTGATCTGTTTGGGCGTCAGGTTCTGCGCCTCATCGACGATCAGGAACTTGTTGACGAAGGTGCGTCCACGCATGAAATTGAGCGATTTGATCTTGATACGCGAGCGGATCAAGTCTTGCGTTGCGGCGCGCCCCCATTCGCCAGCATCCGAATCAGGCTTGTTGAGGACTTCGAGATTGTCGTCGAAGGCACCCATCCATGGCGACATCTTTTCTTCCTCGGTACCCGGCAAGAAGCCGATATCTTCCCCGACCGGCACCGTCACGCGGGTGACGATGATTTCGTTATAGGTTTTTGTCTCCAGCACTTGCGCCAAACCGGCAGCCAGCGCCAGCAGTGTCTTGCCGGTACCGGCCTGGCCGAGCAGCGTGACGAAATCGCATTCCGGATCCATCAGCAGGTTAAGCGCGAAATTCTGCTCGCGATTGCGCGCCGTAATGCCCCATACGCCGTTCTTAGCGTGGCCGAAATCGCGCAAGGTGCGAATCACCGCCGTCTTGCCGTTGATTTGCGTCACATGGCCGTAGAAGGACGATTCGCCGTTCTTGGGCTCCATGTACACAAACTGGTTTACCAGCATCATCGGCACCACGGGCCCGCTCAGCCGATAGTACATGTAGCCAGTGCCATTTTTGTTTTCCTGCCATGACTCCATGCCTTTTCCGTGCTTGTTCCAGAAATCGTCCGGCAATTGCATGATGCCGGAATAGAGCAAATCGGTATCTTCCAGCACGTGGTCGTTGAAGTACTCTTCCGCCGGCAGACCCATTGCACGGGCCTTGATGCGCATGTTGATATCTTTCGACACCAGCACGATCGCACGGCCGGGATACTGGCTTTCTAGCGCGCGCACCACGCCCAGAATCTGGTTATCTGCCTTGCCGACCGGCAGGCCTTCTGGCAGCGTACCGCCCTGCAGTTTGGTCTGGAAAAACAGCCGACCGCGGGCGTCCTTATTGCCGAGCTTCGACAGCGGAATGCCCTGATCGATCGTGTTGTCTTCAACGCCGCTGACCAGCGCATCGAGAGACCGCGAAACCTGGCGGGCATTGCGCGCGACTTCGGACATGCCTTTCTTGTGATCGTCCAGTTCCTCGAGCGTCATCATCGGCAGATAGACGTCATGTTCCTCGAATCGGAACAGCGAGGATGGATCATGCATCAGCACGTTGGTATCAAGGACGAAAAGCTTGGTCACGCCGCCCTTGGCAGTTGAACGGCTGGTTTTGGGTTTGGTGCGGGCTTCGACGGGCTTCGCAGGCTTGGCTGCCTCGACTACAGGCTTGTCAGCGCGTGCTACGGCAGGTGCGGTGGTACGCGCCTGCGGCTTGGCGTCGATCTTCTTGGGTGTCGGCTCGACCAGCAACAGCGGCTTGGCCGGCTTGACCTTGGCTGCGGTCGGGTAATCGCTTGGTGATAGCAATGCAGCAGGTTTGGTCGGCAATTTTGGCAGGGGCATCAGAACCTCAATCTAGAAGTGTTTGAGTTATAAAACTTTTGTAATGCGATGAACAGCGCCGGTTGGTTGCATCATGAAGCGAAAGATTCCGGTGAAGTTTCAAATGTAAAAATACAAAAAGCCGTTGAGAGCCAAGGCAGGGCGCCTTTGCCATCAACGGCTTGTTGCAAAGAGTTCTTTTTGAATTCAATGGGTTGAGCGAATTTAAACGATAGCCTTCAAATATTCGAGCACGTCATCGACATGCCCGGGCACTTTCACTCCACGCCATTCTTTCACCAATTTGCCTGCTGCGTCAATCACAAACGTGCATCGGTCCACACCGCGAGCCTGCTTGCCATACATATTTTTTATTTTCATCACATTGAACAAGCTGCAGGCCGCTTCGTCGGGATCAGAAATCAGATCGAACGGCATGTCCAGTTTTGCCTTGAACCCTTCATGCGATCGGAGGCTGTCGCGACTGATACCGAAGATCTCCGTATTGGTCTGCTTGAAGTGGGGATACAGTTCACGGAACTGAATGGCTTCGGTGGTGCAGCCCGGCGTATTGTCTTTGGGGTAAAAATACAGCACAACATTTTTTCCTGCGTAATCAGACAGCTTGAATGTCCTATTGCCAGTCATTTCAGCGGAAAAATCGGGCACCGTCACGTTCAGTACGGTTGGGCTCTCTACCACGGTGATCTCCTGGTCGATAAATTTAGCATTCGCTTGTGGCAAATTGCAGATAGGTATTCAATTCGGTAATTCGGTAATTCGGTAATTCGGTAATTCGGCATTAAAAAAGCGTGACCTCGGTTCGAGTAGGGACAGTGCACAAACACCTCGGTCGCCGTCGCCGCCCGCATTTAAACATAATCACAAAAACCGATCTAGACGATCAGTTCGCCTGACCGTCCGGGCAGTTCCGCCCAAGTTATCGATGATGTCGGCAACGAGGCATTTTTTATTTTTTGATAATAGTCTGCCATCGACACCAAATCGTAGCCTTGCGATTGCCATCCTTCCAACAACTGTTCGAATATGGGGGCGAGTTTTTGACCTTCAAGTTCGGCATGAAGTGTAAATACATGGTCGCGCGGGTTTGCCGTCAGTCGCAGCAGCGCGGCAGCCGTAGTCGATGGCGTGATGACAGCGCCGTCGATGGTTCGACCAAGCAGCTCGTCCAGCGTCGGCAGCGTGGTAGGCAGTTGAATGCAGGACAGGGTAGCGCCGGATACGGCCAATCGATGCGGCCCCGCCAATGGGTCTGCCAGCGTGCCGGTTTCGGTCAGCATTGCGCGGCCATCGGATGCGTAGGCCATGCCGAATGCATCGAGTTGAGTGAAGGCATGCGCATTCATCTGCCAGCCGGCGGCACCGTGTGTTGCCGGTGCCTGGCCGAAAATATCAGTGAACCGGTCGTACGACAGTTGCATGAGCTTTTTTGTCCAGTCGGCACCGCGACGGCGCACGTTGTCTTGCCAGACCACATGATCCCAGGTATGAATGCCGCATTCGAATCCTGCTTGCTGGACCGTACGCATCTCGGCGACGCAGTCCTTGCCGATATCCGGTGCTGGCAACAGCACGCCATACATCAGGGTTTTTAGACCGTAGTGTTCGACTACCGAAGTGCGCGACACTTTCTGGAAAAAGCCGGGACGAAACGCCCGCCGCAATGCCCAGCCGGTATGATCCGGCCCGAGCGAAAAAAGGAACGTCGCATTGGCGCGATGCTTCTGCAGCAAACGCACCAGATTCGGCACGCCTTCACGCGTGCCGCGATAAGTGTCGACATCGATTTTTAAAGTAAGAAAAGGCATCGATATGGGGCATCAATCCATCAATGCTTTTGCCTCGGCAACCTGGCCCCGATACGCATCAAAGATGTTGCGTAGCGTATCGGCCATCGACGTGGTTGGATTCCAGTCCAGTTCCTCACAGGTGTTGGTAATCTTCGGCACACGATTTTGCACGTCCTGGTAACCCTTGCCGTAATACGCGTCCGACGTGGTTTCAATCAGCGAGACGTTCTTGGCGGCGTCCGCATATTCCGGATATTCGGCTGCCAGATTTAGCATCATGTCGGCCAGGTCGCGGATTGAATAATTGTTGACCGGATTGCCGATGTTATAGATCTTGCCGCTGGCGATACCGTCCTTGTTGGCGATGATCTTGATCAGCGCATCGATGCCATCGTCGATGTAGGTAAAGGCACGTTTTTGCTGGCCACCATCGACCAGCGAAATGTTCTCGCCTCGAACGATATGGCCGAAGAACTGGGTCACCACGCGTGAACTGCCTTCTTTCGGCGTATGAATCGAATCGAGTCCGGCGCCGATCCAGTTGAAAGGACGGAACAGCGTGAAATTCAGACCTTCCATGCCATAACCCCAGATTACGCGATCCATCAACTGCTTGGCACACGAGTAAATCCAGCGCGGTTTGTTGATCGGGCCGCAAATCAGTTCGGACTGCTCCGGGTCGAATTCGTCGTCGTGGCACATGCCATAGACTTCGGATGTCGAGGGAAACACCAGATGCTTGCCATACTTTGCCGCAGACCGGACGATCGGCAGATTGGCTTCGAAATCGAGTTCGAATACGCGCAACGGCTGCTTGACGTAAGTCGATGGGGTCGCAATCGCTACCAGCGGTAAAATCACATCGCATTTCTTGACGTGGTATTCGACCCATTCCTTGTTGATCGTAATGTCCCCTTCGAAAAAATGCATCCGCGACTTGTACGCATCGTTTTCAAGGATATCGGTAATGCGGTCCGACATCATGTCCATGCCATAGACGTGCCAGTCGGTGGTTTCCAGGATGCGTTTGGAAAGGTGATGGCCGATAAAACCATTGACGCCCAGGATGAGGACTTTTTTCATGTTCGGTGTCTTTATTATGTCAGTGGTCAACCATGCAGATTTCCTATTGCAAAAGGAGTCTATCTGGTTGCCAGAAGTTGGTCTAAAGCTGCCGGCGAGACAGGTTTCCCGTCCACCAATAACTCGTGAATCAAAAGCGCATGGCCATCGCCGCAGACGCCAAACACGCAATTATCCACTACTGCCAAGCCTTGCGGCAAATTCAGTGCGGGTGCGTCAGACAAGCGCGCTTTACCGATCACTACCATTTTGCCGCTGACGAGAGTCCACGCGCCAGGATAGGGCGGAGCGACCGCGCGATGCAGGTTGTAGACGCTTTGCGCCGGTTGCGTCCAGTCGATGCGGCCGTCTTCCGGCTTGCGCCCGCCGAAATAACTGCCTTTGGATAAATCGTTCGGCAAGGTCGGTGTCTGGCCAGTCAGCATTGCCGGCAGCGCGTTCCATAACGTCTGTTCGGCCGCCACGACCACCTTGCCGAATACCTCATACGCCGTATCGTCAGGCAGGATCGGTACCGATGTTTGTGCAACGATCGTGCCGGCGTCCGGTTTGGCTGCCATTTCATGCAGGGTAGCGCCAGTTTCCGTCTCGCCGTGCAGCACGGCCCAGTTGATCGGAACCCGACCCCGATATTTAGGCAATAATGAACCGTGCATGTTGTACGCACCCTGCGCGGCCAATGCCAAAAGCGCTACCGGCAGCATATGACGATAATAAAAGCTGAAAATAAAATCTGGCTGTGCAGAACGAATGAGTGTCAACAGATCAGGCGATCGCGGGTCGGCCGGTGCGATGCACTTTATACGGTGCTCTCGGCACAAACTGGCAACCGATTCGAACCAGATGGTTTCTGCCGGATTGTCCTCATGCGTGACAACCAGTGCTATTTCGACGCCACGTGCCAGCAGCACTTTGATACAGCGCACACCGACATTGTGATAAGCAAAAACGACCGTGCGCATCCGGGTCAGCTCCGCACCGAGGGTCGCGCGGCATGGATTTTCGGATCGGCGCTTTGCTGCAAGACGGTATGCACCACGTAGCGCGGCCGACCACGTACCTGCTGATAAATGCGTCCAACGTATTCACCTACCAGGCCGATGCCGAACAGGATCATGCCCATTAGGAAAAAAGTAATGGCGAACAGCGTGAACACGCCTTCGACCTCCGCGCCGAAAATAAAACGCCGTGCCATCAGCAAAATGAACAGCGCTGCGGACAAAAATGACAAGCCAATGCCAAGCATCGAAAAGAACTGTAGCGGTACCAGCGAAAATCCGGTGACCAGATCGAAATTCAGGCGGATAAGGCAATAAAAAGAATATTTTGATTCACCGGCCGCGCGCTCTTCATGCGCCACTGTAATTTCGGTCGGATTGCGCGAAAAAGTATAGGCCAGCGCCGGAATGAAGGTATTGACTTCGCTGCACTG
>JACMQD010000248.1 GCA_014377155.1 Herminiimonas sp. | reverse complement strand
GGCAGGGTGCAGCGCACCGCCACGAACATGGCGGCCGTCAGCGGAATTAGTTCCAGCACCAGTACCCGCACCACCATTTCGATGGCAAAGCGCGACAGGCCATAGCTCAATGCGGTGACGACCACAATGCGGATCAATACCACGCTGATCAGCGCCGACAACACGGTGAACCACCACAGATTCGGTGTCGTCGCCCGGACGATCTGGAGCGCAATGGCGCTGCGCGTGCGGCGATCATAAGTCGACGGTGACAGCGCCAGCGACATGACCACCACGCCGAACAGCACGATCTTCCACCAGCTGCCGAACCACCCCAACACGCGCCGCCCAAGCCGTGTAAACCTCGCAAGCTGAATGCCGTTCGCCATTACGCCGGATGTGCCGCGTCGAGGCGCATCGCTGCCAGAGCCGCAGCCGTGGGCACGATGGTCCGGTAGTGTAGAAAGGCCGGGCGGCGCATGGCAGTTACAGCCCCAGTGTCATGAACGCACTGCTGGGATCGTCGACGTAGCGACCGAATGGTCCGCAGAAGGTAAAGCCCACGCTCTCGTAGAGTGCCTGCGCCGGCTTAAACGCGTCCATCGACCCGGTCTCCAGACTAAGGCGTGTATAGGAACGTGACCGGGCCACCGCAATGATATGTCCGAGCAGGGCGCGGCCGGCGCCGGTGCGCCGATGCGCATTGGGAGTGCGCATCGACTTGAGCTCGCCATGGGTCGGGTCCAATTGCTTGAGGGCGCCACAGCCCAGAAGCAAATCGCCTTCCCAGGCCGACCAGAACGTGATGCCGGGTTGGCGCAACTTGTCCAGATCGAGGGCATGCACACTCTCGGGTGGCGACAACGCCTGCATGCTGTGCAAATGCTCATCGAGCAGGGCATGGATAGCGGGACGCGAGAGGTCGTCGATTTCAATTTTCATGGGTTGGGCTTGGTCAGCATTGCAGAACGAACCGGTGTGCATCGTGCAAGATGGTACATCGGTTTTTGCAGTAGCGAATCGTTGTCAGATTACTGCTTCCAACGTGTCGCATTTACTTATCAATTGTGACTGTACTAAATTCGACCCTGCAAAATCAACTACCCGTCATTCGAATCAAGGCATTCTTCGCCCCGAGAGCAATGCCAATATCGCGCTTGAGTGCGACTTGCCATTCGGTGGGATTGATTCGAATCAACGGGCAATCGATGCTTTCGCCGAAGCGACGTGCACTTGGAATACCGGTGCCGGCGCCGATTTCGACGACGACCGGACGACTCGTTCGTGCCAGCCATGCCTGCAATCGGGATTGGCGTTGATCGTATCGCTGTCCGTCAAAATCCCAGTCGCCGAACATCAGGATATTCGGTCGAGCCAACCCACCGCATGATGGGCAAGATGGCAGCGCGGATTGCAGCAGGCTGGTATCGACATCGACCACCGGTTGAAACGCGTCGGCAGGCCACACGTCCTGACCGCATTGCTTCATGCATTGCAAGTGATGAATCGAACCATGGCATTCTGTAACATGGTCCGAATCGAATCCCGCTTTTTGGAATTGACCGTCGACGTTACTCGTGAAGATCCGCACACCGTTCGGCATGTTCTTGGCAAGCGCAAGCAGTCTGTGAAACCCTTCGTGCGGAACAGTATCGCGATACAACTGCAACCGGTGTCCGTAAAAGCCCCAGGCAAGCTCAGGCTGTTCAACGAAGGCTTTTGGATTGGCAATGTCGGAGAAATTCATGCCTAGCACGCCCAACGCCGGATACGCATTCCAGAAGCCGTTTTCTCCGCGAAAGTCAGGTAAACCAGAGTCGATGCCGATGCCCGCGCCTGCCGTGATCAACAGTCCATCCGCTTCAGAAATTAACTCGGCTGCAGATTTGATGTGGTCATTTAAGAACCCGTCATTTTGTGTGAAAAATCTAGTATGCATAGGTTCATTGACCAGATAGGTAGGCGACTTTGAGGTACGCGGTTGTGAGGCTGCGACTGCTAGCACCGTTGCATGCCCCGCATAGGTGGGCGCATCTGAACAAACGTCCGGTCAGGCACCGATTCAAAAGCACTTAAAAATGACGCGCCCCAGAGAAAATATAATCGATTTTAATAACCCAATGCTACCGACAGATTGGGCACTGTAAAATATTAATCTTCATCCTCGAACCAGATACAGGAAACAAAGTCACCTCCGACTGCGATAACGCCGCCATCGAAGGTCGCGTTCGTCAGGCTAGTCGATGAAAAGGGTGCGCTGGTTCCCGCCCGCGCAGGCCAATCACCATTGGAAAAAAATCGGATGTCGGCGCTGGCGTGCGTCTCCGTGAAATTACAGGCCAAGCCGCGTGCACGTTCGGCTGGCATGATTTCAAGGTCGTACGCCATGTCCTTGGCAAGAAGTGTTTCCAGGACCATTTGCGCTTTGGCGATCCCGACTTCATGTAGCCCATTCTGCGCAGCAAGAAGGCCGAACCTGGCGCACACATCTAACAAATTGGTATTGTCGACTCGCGCGAATATGCAGCGTGTCAAACCGACATGGCGCTCGATTGGGATATCGCGTTGCCAGATAATCTGCCCTTTGTTTCCCATGTAACACCTTGGAAGTGCTGCGGCAATATCGACATTGAGGCCAATCAGACGCTTTTACAGGGAAAAGCTGGCAACCGAGGCCGCACCGGAGCAGACAATCGTCTGTTCGTTTTGCTCGCTGGGCCGACAAGAATGTCTGGCAAAACATCTTTGTCTTCTTGGGTGAAGATGCCGACTTCAAAGAAGTTTGCATCGACAGTACCATCGTGCGGGCCCATCAACATTCTGCCGGGGCTACCAAGAGGAAGGGCGAACAGGCTTTGGGACGTTTTCGCGGCGGCTCGAAAACCAATATCCATGCTCGCGTTAATGGTCTTGGGCAACCTGCGCGATTCACGCTCACTGGCGGACAAATCGCCGACATAACGCAGGCCCAGGCACTGTTAGAGCAAATCCAGCCGGCGGCGGTCCTGGCCGACAGAGCTTACGATGCTGATGAGCTGGTCGCGTATATCGACAGCAAAGACGCCAAGGCCGTCATCTCACCGAAAACTAACCGGAAAAATCAGCGCGCATGTGACGAGCACCAGTACCGCAATCACGATCCGATCGAGCGCTTATTTGCCAAACTCAAGCAGTTCCGACGCGTCGCGACACGCTATGACAAGCTCGCACCGCGATTCGTATCGTTTGTTGCTCTCGCCACCTCTGTAATTTGGTTAAAATAAATGTCAGCACACGCCAGTTTGCCTGTGTTCCCTTCAATTCTTCATACTTACCTGCATCGATCAACTTAGTAGAATTACGATCTCGCTAACCTGCTCCGACGCTACTTTGGTCATCGCTTCCCCGAATTCTCCAGATGGGCCACAGGCACGCAATCCCCATTCGCCAACGGGTAAATCGTCAAGCGTAAACCATCCATCGCTATTGGTAAGCAGCGCAATGTCCGGCAATGGGCCAATACCATGACTGATGCCGACGGTTGCACCAGCCAGCGGTGCACCGCCATCTTTACGTCGCACCTGACCATTAATACTCCCGGTAGCTTTTGCTTGCATTGCCGCTCCTGTCTACTCTCACTACAAAAATTGCATCACTGTCATACAGGCGCCGGTCACATAGATATTGCCTGTGACCGGTCCCGTCACATTTTGACGCTTTAGATGCTTCTCCAACTGTCGAGGCGCGTATATACGTCTGACGTTATTCGTGTTGCCGAGTTGCCACCGCCATTGCCGTAATTGTGGATGCCGACGACATAACGAGCGCCATTTTGCCTGACATAAACAGGGGCGCCGCTTTGCCCGCCGACGGTATCGATATCGTAGATCAACGTCTTGGCCGTGACAGATTTGATTCGCCTGTGCATGCCCCACAATTCCTCTGGTTTGTCACCGGGATACCCTTTTAGATAAGCGTTCTTGGCCAGCAACTCAGGAGTTCGACCGATAGCAATACCGAATTTCCCGAAGTCACGACCATTGAAAGCACCGGTGGGAAGCACAATACAGCCGTAGTCATGCTCTGGCTTCTTCCCCTCGACCCAGCCGCGCACTGAGCGAAAGCTCGTGGCTGTGGCAGAGCTGAAGGGCCGTGCGGTGCCATTTGCTCCGGGACTCACTTGGATTCTTCGCGCCCAACCGCCCTGGCTATGCATATAAACGCAATGCCCGGCAGTGGCAAGTGTGCGTCGGCCAATAAAAAAACCAGTCCCGCGGAAGGATTTTCCGTTAGGGAAAGTGATGCGCAGTAGGCAAATGCGACGATGCACGGGAGAGGTAGTGTTCTGAAACAGTTGACGGTTATCTTCGCCGATGATGACTTCAAGTGTCGAGAGTGCTTCGGTAATCACTGCATCGGCTTCTGCTCCCACTTCAATACCACTTTCGCTACCCGACATATTTTCGGCCGATTCGAGCAAGCGCGCGATGGTGCTCAAAATATTACGTCCTGGCCTAACCTTCTTACCGGTCCCGTTAACGCCTGCAGCAGCAATACGTTTGATACCCTGTTTGGCGAGAGGAGATAGCCCCCTCATCAATTTCTTGCCGATCGCC
Source organism: Herminiimonas sp. (assembly GCA_014377155.1). The sequence continues at coordinate 3,934 of JACMQD010000248.1, read as the reverse complement.
GGGCCAATGCTCGACACAAGCATGGGTACCAGAGCGGCAAGAAAAGGAAAGAATTCCTCCTGCCCTGCTTCAGAACCGCTTTCCAGGACAGCACCCACCTCGGACACTTCAGCTTGTTCGGCTGCCTCGCCTCCGAATAACCCGCCTGCGAAACTTACGATGCTATCCAGGAAGCCTTCCTCGCCGGCTTCTGTGGCTGACTCGCTGGCAGTAGCGCGCAATTGGTCAGGGCTCGCTTCAACGAATTCTTCACTTGATTCTTCCCCTTGAGAATTGGCGACTTCTTCGCTAGACGCAGCAGTTTCGGACGTGGTTTCGACGCCAGTGACCGGAATATCCACCTCGCCCACTGATTCCTCACTCCTGGCTTCGCCAAATTCGTTGCCGAATGCGTTGCTCTTAATAGAGAAAAATTGAGTTCCCGGCGCGCCGGGGACGGGGGCCTCACTGTCATCACCTCCCATTCCTTCCCTTGGGAAACCACCTTGGGCTAACAAGGATCCATTACCCCTGTCATTTATTGAATATGAGCCATATCCATTTCCTGATTCGTTTGCCATAATTTTTTCCTTAAAGGCGAGCAACCTAATCATGGTCGCGGGATGAGGCAACGATCATCAAGCAACAGCGCAATTTTTTATTAGTGGAAAATCACGAGTGACATTGATCCCGTTAGCCTGATATCACCATATTCCAGGAGAGCGCTTTGATATTGTTAAATATCAAATTAGAATTGTTAAATGAGGGAGATCTAAATTTATGTTTCAAAATCGAATTCGTCTATCGATGCAAGTGCATTGGTTGCTGGCTTTGGCTACAACCAGATGTTTTCACCGCTGCTCAAATTTTATCGTCGGCAGTTGCATTGAATGCCGGCCATCCGGCTAAAGCCGTCAGTATCCGCTTCCTCATTCAGCTTCTGACGTGCTTTCGAGTGTGTGTTCTCCTATCGCGCCAATTTTCTTTGCTTCGTGTTGACGGCGTAAATGAGTACATGCGAAAACGACCATGAAATAGGAAGCTTTCTACGGCGCGAAATGACCTGAGCATAGTTGCCAGAGACAGTGGCTCGCTCAACCGGGCCGAAAGCCCGTGCCCGAGGCTGCACCGGTGTCTGACGAACGCGGCGTTAACTTTTAAACTTATTCACCGGTTCGATTTTGCGATTGTGCCGTTCGAACATGCTTTCCAAAAAACGCGATGCTGCTTTCTATCCCCGGTCCGCTTCGTTATAGGCGTCGAATTGTGGCAACGGACAATCGTTGCGCTATTTTTGCCGCTGAGGTTTTGGGGTCACGGATCATGATTCTGTCTGAACGTGGTGCTGTACGGTAGCTCGGTGCTGATCGCGCTGCTGTGGTTGTCCGCGCGCGTATTTACACTTATAGTTCGCGGCGATGCGTATGTCGCTAGTGCTCGGCGGTACATGCATCGCTAAAATATTTGACAATTTTTACATCGTTTTAACGCCGCTGCAGTTAGGATGAGATCTCCGAAACTCATCGATAGCTGATCGTGACAGTATTGTCTTTTGCAGTATTACTGACATCGCTATGCATCGTCGCCGCACCATTTGCTGGCGCTGTCGATAGCGTCGCGCTCACCTCAACCGTCAGAATTCCATTGACCACGGTCGCAGGCCAGGCCCCGCTTACGCTCGAGGCAACGCTGCACAAGCCTGCCGGTAACGGGCCTTTTCCGGTCGTGTTGTACAGCCACGGCGCAGCCGGTGACCCGCGTCTGTATAAGGTAACAGTCAAGGTACAGGATTTTGCCGATGCGCTTGCCAGCCGTGGCGTCGCCGTGCTGGCGGTCATGCGGGTCGGGCGCGGTGCGTCGGACGGGGTGTATGAAGAAGAACCATCGGCGTGTACTGTGGATGCAGCGCGCGCTGGCATCGCGTCGGCGTCACGTTCGGTGGACGCAAGCATTGCCTGGCTGCGCACACAGGCTTGGGCCAAGACGGATCAGATAGTACTGGCTGGCCATTCTCGCGGTGGCATTTTGTCAACTGTCTATGCTGCCGAGCACCCGGGACTCGTCAGGGGTGTCATCAATTTTTCGGGCGGCTGGAAAAATGCCAACTGCGCCAGCCCCGATATCAATCTGGTAATTTTTGAAAGTACGGCTAGCAAACCTATGCCGCCGCAACTGTTCGTGTACGCGCGCGGCGATTTTTACTACCCGGTTGCGTCGGTCGAGAGTTACGCCCAGGCCGCGCGTGGCAACGACGGTGATCTGACGTTCGAACTGTATGACAAGCCAAACGGCTTCGATGGTCATCAATTGTTCAGCAAAGCGTTTCCCATTGTTCGGCCGACCGTAGAACAATTTCTCAGCAAACTCGGTCTCGCGAAACCCGTCGGCATGTAGCGTGCATAACGTGTTCAGCAGCAGGCGCCGCCGACTGGGCTAGCTTAACAACGGAACCGACCGCTCTGGCTCGGCTGCTGACCTTCGCCAAGCAAGCCATCATCTCAGATTTCTTTCTTTTTCATCGGTCGTGTAGACGACTTCTGACACTTCGTGCAGTCGTCTGCTGACGATGACATGTGGACGATATTTTTGTTTGCTTTCTTGCAGGGCAACCAGTTAAATTCAGGCTTACTAACCAAGCAAATATGCCGACTGAACAAAGTAATGGCGCGCGCTACCATGCACGATTTTTGCTGAGTGTGCATCCATCCGGATCGACGCATGTATTGAGTGGCCAGCTTCGATAGTGACGTTACCAGTCGCGAGCAGCCAGGCAACGGCACCCACGGCACCGCTGTGTACACTGAATCGTCCGACCGCGTGCGCTACACCGTCAGTGGCTTGTACCGAATCCGCTTCGGCTTGGCGCCTTCCTCACCCAATCGCTTTTTCTTGTCCGCTTCATACTCCTGATAGTTGCCATCGAAGAACGACACTTGCGAATTGCCTTCGAAGGACAGAATGTGCGTGGCGATGCGGTCGAGGAACCAGCGGTCATGGGAAATCACCAGCACACTGCCGGCAAATTCGAGCAACGCGTCTTCCAGCGCGCGCAAGGTTTCGACGTCGAGATCGTTGGACGGTTCATCGAGCAGCAGTACGTTACCGCCTTGGAGCAAGGTCTTGGCCAGATGCAGGCGACCGCGTTCGCCACCGGATAGATTGCCGACGATTTTTTGCTGGTCGCCGCCCTTGAAGTTGAAGCGTCCCAGATAGGCGCGCGACGGCATTTCGAAGCGGCCGACGGTCAGAATGTCGGCGCCGCCGGTGACGTCTTCGAATACCGTCTTGGTGTTTTCCAGCGATTCGCGGGTCTGGTCGACGATCGACACGCGGGCCGTGGTGCCGATGACGACTTCACCACTATCGGGTTGTTCCTTGCCGGTGATCATCTTGAACAGCGTCGATTTACCCGCGCCGTTGGGACCGATGATGCCGACGATGGCGCCGGCCGGAATGCGAAAGCTCAGGTTGTCGATCAGCAGGCGGTCGCCGAAGGCCTTCGAGACGTTCTTGAATTCGATGACTTCGTTACCCAGGCGCTCGGCTACCGGAATGAAAATTTCCTGGGTTTCGTTGCGCTTCTGGTATTCGTGCTCGGACAGCTCGTTGAAGCGGGCCAGGCGCGCCTTGCTTTTGGCCTGGCGGCCCTTCGGATTCTGGCGTACCCATTCGAGCTCCTTGGCCATGTTTTTCTGGCGCGCCGATTCGGTCGATTCTTCCTGTTTCAGGCGATTGCTTTTCTGTTCCAGCCAGGAGCTGTAATTGCCTTTCCACGGAATGCCGTGGCCGCGATCGAGTTCGAGGATCCATTCGGCGGCGTTGTCGAGGAAATAGCGATCATGGGTGATGCCGACTACAGTGCCCGGAAAGCGCAGCAGGAACTGCTCGAGCCAATCGACCGATTCGGCGTCCAGATGGTTGGTCGGCTCGTCGAGCAGTAGCATGTCGGGCTTCG
>JACMQD010000247.1 GCA_014377155.1 Herminiimonas sp. | reverse complement strand
TATAGAATTCTTGTTGAATAAACAGCAATATCTTGTATCTGTTGTTAGCGTTCGTTACATCTCAGCGCTGGCCCGGGGGCATCTCCAACAAAGACATGATCGCCGCATCCAGGAAGCGTGCATCTTCGGGATATTGCACCGGCATGCCGGCTCGGTGACCCCAGTCGGATTCGATGACGCGTAACTCGGCATTGCGCATGTGCGCCACTTCCAGCCGGTTGTCCTCGACCTGGAAATACAAGTCGGTGGAACCTGGCATGATCAGCGCTCGCGCCGTGATCGCCTGCAGCGCCTTGGTGAAATCGCCACCGTAAATCTCGTTGGCGCCGATGTTGCCGTGCTGCCAGGTCCAGAGGTGCGACAGCAGGTTATCGGCATCGCGGCGCAGGAAATTGCCTTCCCAGCTGTTGATCAGATAATCCTCCAGCGACGAGCACCCGGTTTGCCGCCAGAGTTCCTCCCGATAGAAGGTCTGCGACATCGCCCAGCCGGCATAGACCCGGCCCATCGCCCGCAGGCCGCGCTCGGGAATGCCGACGAAGCCGCCATCCTGGAAATGCGGATCGGCAGTGAGGGTCGCCTTCACCCCTTCCAGGAACACGTGATTGTGGGGCGAGATCTTTGCTGCGCCGCAGACCACCGCCAGCCGCTCGACGCTATCGGGGAACAGAGCGGCCCAGTGATACGCCTGCATGCCGCCCATCGACCATCCGGTCGCCAGCGCCAGCCGGTCGATGCCGAAGGTTTCCTGCAGCATCCGGCGCTGGATGCGGACATTGTCGGCCACCGTGAAATGGGTGTATCGGGTGCCATTGAACGGCGCCGGCGTATTGCTCGGCGAGGTAGAAAGACCGTTGCCGAACATGTTCGGAATGACGATGAAATAGCGGGTCGGATCGAATGCGCGTCCGGCGCCGATCTGCCATTCAATATCGGTGTGCTGCGCGCTGAAGGGTGTCATCAGCAAAATGACATTGGAGCGATCGCTGTTGAGCGTACCGTAGGTCTGGTACGCCAGCCGGGCGTTACGGCAGGTGAGCCCAGATTGCAGCACCACGTTGCCCGCCTCGAACATCTTGTAATCCATTCTGATCGCCTTTGTGCGTGAAGTTCAACCGAGGAGGTTCAGCAAGAGCCATGCCGGGGCATTGATGCGCGACTTGCCAATGCGCTTGCCGGTGATCAAGTATCGCATCTGCACCGTTCCGGGATACCCGGTGTTTTAATTGATTGATGGTGGTGCGATCCTGATTCAACGGTACAGGTTACACGAGCGGGTATCCAGTAGTGGGTTTCCCGCGATGCGGCGCAGCCTGGAGCCGTTGCCGAAATGCGCTGGACGCCGTATCGATTTCCAAATAAAAAAGCACGGGGCGGCCGACTCCGTGCTTTCATTCTGCTTTTATTCTGCAAACCGCGATTGACGCCGCGAGAGGCGTGACGCCAGTCAGTTGCCGCCGTAAAGGTTGTAATCCTGATCGCCCGGCTGGAGTCGGTTCTGCGCACTGCGATCGTTGTAATGCGTGCCCCATTGGCTGCCGCCGTATCCCGAGTTTGCGCCGGACTGCATCCTGGTCGAGGATCGCGACGGCTCGCCGGTGGCGGTTTCGCGCGACCGAACGTTGGCGTCGTTGATACCTTGCCCGGACGAGCCGCTCGTGCCCTGCCCCGTCGCGCCGCTGGTGTCGCCAGGCGTGTGGTGGATGGTATCGGGGGTCGTGGTCGACGTGGCCGGATTTTCAGCAGGCGCCGACGCGGGCGGTGACGGCGGAACGATATCGCTGGTGCCACCGGTACCACCCGTACCGGATTGGGCAAATGCACTGGCGATGCTGAACAAGGACGCTGCTGCAAGACCGTAATATTTTACTGATCGCATGATGTGTTTCTCCTGAAAAAAGTCGTGAGTGGCGGCCGCTTGGCAAGATATTGACCTTGCGCGTCTTCAGAAAATCGCCTGTCAAACTGCTTCTGAATCCGCGCATGTGGTTTGAACGTGTTTTTGGAGGAACGTGCGAAGAAATTTTGCATGAAAGCGTATCAGTCGATAAGTCGACTTGCCGGGCCGTGCGGCACGACCTGGATTTCTTTTTCCGTCAAAACAAGCCGACTGTTACCATGCAACGGCCTCCACTCCAACAGCGAAAGACCCCCATGCGCAAAACGCTCAACATCATCGGCGCCCTTCTCGTACTATTCGGTGTGATATGGATCCTGCAGGGCATCAACATCTTGCCTGGAAGCTTCATGACAGGGCAAATGAAATGGGCCGCATATGGCGCCATTACGGCAGCGATCGGGATCGTGATGCTGCTCGCTGCGCGGCGCATTCCCCGATGAAGCGATGGTGTGAAATCATTGCGCGATCAAATCAAGCCGCTCAATCGACCACCAGAAACCGATAGACCGATTCGCTCCGATACGCCACGCCTGGGCGCAGGATCGTATCGGGAAATGCCGGCCGGTTCGGTGCATCCGGAAAATGCTGCGGCTCCAGGCAAAACCCGCTTCGATGGCTGTGCCGACGCGACTTCCCGATCACCGATCCATCCAGAAAATTCCCGCTATAAAACTGCATCCCCGGTTCCGTCGTCAGCAACTCCAGCACGCGTCCGGAACGCGGCTCGTGCACCCTTGCCGCAAGTGTCGGCGTGCCTGACGTGGCCTTCTCCAACACGAAGTTATGGTCGTACCCACCGGCGAAATCCAGCTGATCCGAGGGGTCTGAGATTCGCTCGCCGATTGTGCGTGGTTCTCGAAAATCGAACGGCGTGCCGTCGACCGCCATCCGCGCGCCAGTCGGAATCAAGCCGGCATCGATCGGTGTGATGGCGGCGGCCTGCAATGTCAGCGCGTGATCGAGAATGGCGTCGGCAGCACCGAGATTGAAGTAGCTGTGCTGCGTCAGGTTGACCGGTGTCGGCTGATCGCAGTGCGCGTGATAGGTCACGGCGAACGCGTTGTCGTCATGGAGTGCATAGTGCACCGTCACCCACAGGTTGCCGGGATATCCTTCTTCGCCCGCCGGGCTAGTTAGCGTCAAGACCAGCCCGACCGTATCGACGCCTGTTACCGGTGCGGCGTGCCACAGCCGCTTGTCGAAACCGGTCACGCCACCGTGCAGGTGATGGACACCGTCGTTGATCGTCAACTGGAAACTGGCGCCGTCGAGCGTGAAATGCCCGCCCGCAATCCGGTTGGCGTAGCGACCGATCAGTGCGCCGAAATAGGCGGTCGATGCCGGATATGGCGCGAGGCTGTCGAAACCGAGCACCACATCCGCGAACCGACCGTCGCGATCGGGTACGTGTATCTGCGTCACGATGCCGCCGAAATTCGAGACTGCGACGCGCATGCCGCGTGCGTTCGTCAATTCGAACAGCGTCGCCGGCGACCCGTCGGGCAGACGGCCGAACGACGTCTGATTGATGCTGCGCCCGGCGCTAAGCTGCATGAGTCCGCCGTCCTTCAGTGAACGAATATGTGGATGCTCGGATACTTGCCATCGGCACCACGAGAACCGCGTAATGATCCGTGGATCCGCGTCGCGCACGACAGTGTATTCCGCGATTTGCCAGTCGTTGGATAGACCGTCGCCTCTATCCGCTTCGACAGTGTCGATGGCTGTCGATCCGGGTGATTCAATGTACTTTTGATCCAGCCCAAGTAAAGTGCCGGTCAAACCACGAGGGCTGCATGCAGTCACCAGCGAACCGGCGTCCTGAAATAGCGCGGCGCGCGGGTCTGCCAGGAAGGCACGCTAGTTTCCTGAAAGCACCTGCAACGGCGGCTTGATCATCAGTCCCGCCAGAAAAAGGTCGATCATCGCACCGGCATGCTTGCCGAGATCGTACGCGTTGGTATCGATCAACCACTCATACAGCAGTCCGATCAGATACCCGTTGATTGCTTGCACCACCAGCGCGGTATCGGTCGCGGCGGGTAGCTTGCCCTGC
>JACMQD010000246.1 GCA_014377155.1 Herminiimonas sp. | reverse complement strand
GTGCCCGGTAGATTGCTTTCGCGAGGGACCCAATTTCCTTACGATCGATCCCGACGAGTGCATCGACTGTGCGGTTTGTGTCGCCGAATGTCCGGTCAATGCGATTTTTGCCGAAGAAGACGTGCCAGCGGACCAGCAGTCCTTCATCAAGCTGAATGTCGACCTGGCCCGCAACTGGCCGTCGATCACGAAAACCAAGGCGCCTCTGGCCGACGCCGAGCAATGGAAAGACGTGCAGGAAAAAATGCAGTTCCTGGAGCGATAGGGAAATTGCATCGTTTGGCGGAGCGCTACGCGCCAGCCGCCGAATGCCCCGTGGCACGCCCTGAAATTTTGCCCACCATTTTGAACACAACAGGACTAGAAACGTCGTATGGACACCATCGTCGGCACTGAGCCCGCTATCCTTTCCCCGCAATCCACGCTCGTGGCGGTCACAAGACCGCCCATCGAGACCGATGCGGTTATCGTCGGCGCCGGTCCGGTCGGCCTGTTTCAGGTTTTTGAACTGGGCCTTCTGGAAATCAAGGCGCACGTGATCGATTCGTTGCCGACCGTCGGCGGTCAGTGCGTCGAGCTCTATCCCGACAAGCCGATCTACGATATTCCGGCCGTACCCGTGTGCACAGGCCAGGAACTGACTGACAACCTGCTCAAGCAGATCGAGCCCTTCGGTCCAACTTTCCACTTGAATCAGGAAGTCGCGCTCGTCGAACGCCGCGACGACAACCGCTTCAATCTCGAAACCTCGGCCGGCACGCGCTTCATCACGAAGACAATTTTTATCGCTGCCGGTGTCGGTTCGTTCCAGCCACGGACCATCAAGGTTGAAGGCATCGATCAATTCGACGGCAAGCAGTTGTTTTACCGCGTCAAAGATCCACTGCCATTCCATGGCAAAAATATCGTTATTTGCGGTGGCGGCGATTCGGCGCTCGACTGGGCGCTCAACTTCGTCGGCAAGGCCGAATCGGTGATTCTGCTGCATCGCCGTGATGAGTTCCGTGCCGCACCGGCCTCCGTGGCCAAAATGAAAGAGCTATGCGATAGCTATGAAATGCAGTTGGTGATTGGCCAGGTAACTGGTTTCGAAGCTGGCGCGGACGGCGACTTGTCCGAGATTAAGGTAACGGGTCCCGACGGCGTGACGCGGCGCTTGCCATTGGACCATTTGCTGGTATTTTTCGGCCTGTCGCCGAAATTGGGACCGATCGCCGACTGGGGTCTCGATATCGAGCGCAAGCAGATTAAGGTCGGTACCGAGAAATTCGAGACCAACGTGCCGGGTATTTTTGCCGTGGGTGACATCAACACCTATCCAGGCAAGAAGAAGCTGATCCTGTCAGGCTTCCACGAAGCAGCACTGGCGGCGTTCGGCGCTGCACCGTATATTTTCCCTGAAAAGAAGATCCATATGCAGTACACGACCACATCGCCGAAGCTGCACAAAATCCTTGGCGTCGAAAGCCCAGTATTCGATTGAAGCAATGATTCCCGGATGCGGCATTGTCGATTCATGCCGCATCCGCTACCAACACCTTCGATCAAGCGTCCTTCTCTTCCTTGCAGTATTTCCCCCTCTTGCCGTTGTCTCAATCCGTCACTAACAGTTGCGCGAAATTCGCTTTTTCATCAATTTGTCGTCAAACTGTCACGCCAAGGTCATTTTTGTTTTGCTACCGACTTTCTCTCATACCATGCGCAAATGGTGCAATTCCGGACCTAAAAGCTGAAATTTACGATGCGCTAAGCGAGCAGTCTCTACAAAGACACAGCATTTCTGTGTTATGTTTATTCAGATCAATACTGGCACGTACGTGCTTTAAGCTGGCGTGTAGATTGACCGACGTGGCTTTGTATAACATTGCCGTGAAATAGTTATCGAAACAAACAAATTTATCGCAGTCTTTGTAATTATCGGATTGGGCGCATGGCAGTAACCGGCTTCCAGCAAGCCAGCGTTGCCGGCGCCATTAGAAAGAGGCTCTCATGCTTTACCAATTTCATGAATTAAACCGGAGCTTCATGAGCCCGCTGATCCAGTGGGCAGAAGCGTCGTCGAAATTATTTACCAATCCCATTTCGCCATTCGCCCATGCGCCATTCGCGCAACGGATCGCCGCCGGATACGAATTGATGTATCGGCTTGGCAAGAATTATGAAAAGCCGAAGTTCGACATCCAGTCGGTCATGGTCGAAGGCAAAGCCATCGGCATCATCGAAGAAGTGGCCAAGCAAAAAGCGTTTTGCACGCTGATCCATTTCAAGAAAGACATCAGCGAAAAAGAAGCGGCCAAGCTCAAGCAGCCCAAGGTGTTGCTGGTAGCGCCGCTGTCGGGCCATCACTCGACGCTGTTGCGCGATACGGTGCGCGCACTGTTGAAGGAAAACGATGTCTACATTACAGACTGGACCGATGCGCGCATGGTGCCCTTGTCACAGGGTCCATTCCACCTGCATGACTATGTCCATTATGTGCAAGAATTCATCCGTCACCTGAGCCCCGACCTGCATGTCATTTCGGTGTGTCAGCCGACGGTGCCGGTGCTGGCAGCAATTTCGCTAATGGCGTCGGCAAACGATCCGCAGATGCCGAAGACGATGACGATGATGGGCGGCCCGATCGACCCGCGCAAATCGCCTACGCAGGTCAATGATCTCGCGACCGAAAAACCATTTTCGTGGTTCGAGAATAAGGTCATCTACAGCGTGCCGCAAAACTATCCGGGTTTCGGCCGCCGTGTGTATCCTGGATTTCTGCAACATGCAGGATTCATCGCAATGAATCCGAATCGCCATGCGCAGAGTCATTGGGACTTTTACATGCACTTGCGCAAGGGCGACAACGAGTCGGCAGAAGAACATCGCAAATTCTATGACGAGTACAACGCGGTGCTGGACATGCCGGCTGAGTATTATCTTGAGACGATCAAGATCGTGTTCCAGGAATTTGCGCTGCCACTTGGCACCTGGGAAATCGACGGTCAGCTGGTGCGGCCCCAAGACATCAAGAACGTCGCGCTGTTTACAATCGAAGGCGAGCTCGATGATATCTCCGGCTCTGGCCAGACCGAGGCGGCGCAGGGATTGTGTTCGGGTATTCCGGCCGATCAAAAACAGCACCTCATCGCGGAAAAATGTGGTCACTATGGCATTTTCGCAGGTCGCCGCTGGCGCGAATCGATTTGTCCGAAGATCGGTGAATTCATCAGGGCGCACGGCTGATTTTTAGTGTAGCCTGACACAAAAGCCGTTCTGCCAATTTGGAGAACGGCTTTTTGTTTGGCGCCACGTCGATTTGACCCGATAATCCTGTTTTGCTAAGATAATCCACCGTGCCCCATTCCGTTTCGCCCGCGCTCGCCGATCAGCTGGAAGACCTGCTGCCGCAAACCCAGTGTACCAAATGCGGATATGCCGCCTGTCGCCCCTATGCCGAAGCGATGGCCGACGGCGCCGCCGGTTATAACCAATGTCCGCCCGGGGGTGCAGAAGGTGTCGCGCGTCTTGCCGCGGTGCTCGGCAAGCGCGTGATCCCGCTCAATGCGCAACACGGTATCGAACGTCCTCGTCCGGTGGCGGTCATCGACGAAACGCTGTGCATCGGCTGCACACTGTGCATCCAGGCCTGCCCGGTCGATGCGATCGTCGGCGCTGCCAAGCAGATGCATACCGTCGTAGCATCGCTATGCACCGGTTGTGACTTGTGCGTTGTCCCCTGTCCGGTGGACTGCATCGCCATGGTCGATGTCACCGCCGCGACTGGCTGGGATGCCTGGTCACAGTCGCAGGCCGATGCGGCTCGCGCGCGACATGATTTTCGCAGCATGCGACTGCTGCGCGAACGGCAAGAAAACGATGTACGCCTGGTGGCAAAAGCCGCTGAAAAATTGCGCCAGATCGAGGCCGCGCCCGCACTGAGCGATACCGAAAAAACCGAACAAGTACGCAAGAAAGCGATCATTGCCGCCGCCATCGAACGCGCGCGTATCAAGAAACTCGAGGAAGGTTCGGGCAACCGATGAATGCTGAAAAACGACGCGAAATCTTCACGCGACTGCGTGCCGCCAATCCGCATCCGACTACCGAACTGGAATACACCACGCCATTCGAGCTACTGATCGCCGTCATCCTGTCCGCGCAGGCGACCGATGTGTCGGTCAACAAGGCCACACGCAAGCTCTACCCGATCGCCAACTCGCCGGCGGCGATCCACGCACTTGGCATCGATGGCCTGATACCGTTCATTCAGAGCATTGGACTGTATCGCACCAAAGCAAAGAACGTCATCGAAACCTGCCGCCTCCTGCTGACCGAACATGACGGTCAGGTGCCTGACGCGCGCGAAGCGCTGCAAGCCCTGCCTGGCGTCGGCCGCAAGACCGCCAACGTGGTGCTCAATACTGCCTTCGGCCATCCGACCATGGCCGTCGATACGCATATTTTCCGTGTCGCCAACCGCACCCGTATGGCACCTGGCAAGAATGTCGATGAGGTAGAGCAAAAACTGGTCCGGCTGGTGCCGGCCGAATTCCTGCACGATGCCCATCACTGGCTGATCCTGCATGGCCGCTATACCTGCATGGCGCGATTGCCGCAGTGCTGGAATTGCATGATTGCCGACCTGTGCGACTTTCCCGACAAGACGCCGTTACCCGAAAAAGCCGTTTAGTGCAGCAAGGCCTTGTGCACAGGATTCAACCGGTTCAGGCAGTATCGCCGCCGTCATAGTAACTTGCACGCCTCGTCGAACGTCAGACGAGGCAAGCGCTCGAACAGCTTGCCGGTATCTCCGTAGCCGATGCTGCAGACGAAGTTGACCCTGACCGTGGTGCCGATGAAAAATTCTGCGTTCAGTTTGTTTTCATCGAAACCGGATATCGGACCGCAATCGAGTCCGATG
>JACMQD010000245.1 GCA_014377155.1 Herminiimonas sp. | reverse complement strand
TGGGCCAGTTCGACCGTGATGCGGTGGTCGCGCGCGACCGCCGTGACCTGTTGCGCAGTGAGGGTAAAGCCGTCGATGGTAATGAGGGTCATGAAGTGATTCCGTTTCGTGTATGCGTTGGATTCGCTCTGGAATCCCGGTGTGAAATTTATCTCGCGCCGGCTTCGTACCAGGCACCGATGATTGCCCGTTCTTCATCGGTGATCTGCGTCAGGTTAGCGAGGGGCATCGCTTTCAGTTGCACGGTCTGCTGATAGACCTTGGCAGCGTGCTGCCGAATTAATGCCGGTGTATGCAGCATGATGCCGACCGGCGCGGTTGCAAAACCCGGTTGTGTCGTCTGCGCCGCATGACACGACACGCAGCGTTGCGTGACGATCGCCTGGACCCGCACAAACTCGGCGCCGCTGGCGGCATTGGTGGCGCTTGCCTGCAGTCGGGCTACCGGCTTCGGGGCGATCGCAACTGCCACCGCCAGCAGCAATGCCACACCGGCCATCGGATAGCCCCAGGCGGTACGGCCCTTGTGACGCAGGTTGAAGAAGTGGCGAATCAGCACGCCAGCGGCCATGATCACCGCCAGCACCAGCCAGTTGTAGCGATGGCTGTAGGTCATCGCATAGTGGTTGCTGATCATGATGAACAACACCGGCAGCGTGAAATAATTGTTGTGCACGCTGCGCTGCTTGGCGCGCTGGCCGTGGATCGCATCGGGCTGTCTGCCGGCCAGCATCGCGTCGACCATCTTGCGCTGGCCCGGGATGATGATCATCAGGACGTTCCCGACCATCATGGTGCCGATCATGGCGCCGACATGGATATAGGCCGCGCGCCCGCTCAAAAGCGTCGACAGCGCGTAGGCCGTCGCAATGATGAGCAGGTACATCACGATTCCCAGCAAGCCTTCACGTTTGCCCAGCGGCGAGCGACACAGCAGGTCGTAGACAGCCCAGCCGATTACAAGAGTGCCCAGGCCGATGCCGATGGCTTGCGCGCTCGACAGATCGGCCACCGACTTGTCGATCATCATCGCCGACGCGTTGAAATAATAGACGATGAACAGCAAAGCAAAACCCGACAGCCAGGTGAAGTACGCTTCCCACTTGAACCAGTGCAGTTCCTTCGGCAATTGCCTGGGTGCGATCAGGTATTTTTGGGGGTTGTAAAAACCGCCGCCATGCACTGCCCAGAGTTCGCCCGACACGCCTTTTTCAGCCAGGTCGGAGCCGGGCGCAGGTGGCCGGATCGAATTATCGAGCCAGACGAAATAGAACGATGCGCCGATCCAGGCGATGCCAGTAATCAAGTGCAGCCAGCGGCCTAGCAAATTAAGCCACTCGATGCCGTATGTCAGGTAAAGAGCTTCCATGTTTCCTTGTCATTGAAGCTCGTCTGCCACCGCGGGCGCTCCAGACGAGTAGGGCATGTGGCCGCGAACTCTGGCAAGCTCCGCTGCGACCGGGTCATGATTCATGGCTCGATGATTTTTTCCGCTTCAAGCCGGGGCAATCACCGAACCTTGCGTAGTCGTGCACTTGCAAGATAGACTTTTTAATACCGGCGATCATCGCATATCAAGTATATTTGACATACCGCTACCGATATAAGGGATACCATGTCCAGTCTGCCCGACCATCTTGATATCCATTTGATCAGGATACTTTATCTGCTGCTTTGCGAAAAGAATGTTTCGCGTGTCGCACTCAAGCTCAATCAGCCGCAACCGTCGATTTCGGCCTCGCTGCGCAAGCTGCGCGAACTGACCGGCGACCCGTTGTTGGTACGTGGCGCGCGCGGCATGGTGCCGACCCAGCACGGCGAAAGCTTGATGAGACCGGCCAAGCGCATCCTCGACGAAACCGCGCGCCTGTTCGTGCGCAAGATCCCTTTCATGGCACAAGAAGAGGCGCGCACTTTTCACATCGCCGCGCCGGATTATCTCGACAGCCAGTTCCTGCCCAACGTCGTCGCCG
>JACMQD010000244.1 GCA_014377155.1 Herminiimonas sp. | reverse complement strand
TTGATCCAGCTGAAACTGGACGCCATTGGTGGTGCGCCTGCCAAGGTTAAATAGGGTAAAGGGAAAAAAATGCATAGTGCAGTAAAGCTTGCTTGTGTCGGTGCCATGACCGTCGTGACCGGATGCTCCACCTTGTCGGCCCTCAACCCTTTCGACAAGAAAGCGCCGCGCAATCCACCGGCAGCGCTGGTCGATCTGGCGCCGACCATGACCGTCAGAACGGCATGGACGACCTCGATCGGTAGCGCCGGTACGTCGATTTTTTCGCCGGCCGTCGTGGCCGACAGCGTGTATGTCGCTGCCAAGGATGGCGCGCTAGGCCGGATCGAGTCGGCGAGTGGTCGCGCCGTCTGGCGTATCAATGCGGGTGTGCCGCTTACGGCGGGCGTGGGGGCGGACGCTTCCACGGTCGCAGTAGTTGGGCCGCAAGGCGCCGTCATGGCGTTCGATACCGACGGCAAGCTGCGCTGGAAAGCCCAGGCGTCGAGCGAAGTCCTGTCTGCACCAGCGGTCGGACAGGGTCTCGTGGTCGTGCGTAGCGTCGATAATCGAATTGCCGCTTACGATGCCCAGACCGGCGACCGACGCTGGTTCTTGCAACGGACATCGCCGGCGTTGACCTTGCGTGCCGCGCCCGGCATTGTTATCACTGAACAAGGAGTCTACGTCGGCTTGCCAGGCGGGCGCCTCGTGGCACTGGCGCTCAATAACGGCGGCCCGCGCTGGGGGGCCACCGTTGCTGATCCCCGCGGCGCCAGCGAGCTCGAGCGCATTGCCGATATTTCCGGCGATCCGGTCGTGCTCGGCCAGTCGATCTGCGCGGCGTCCTACCAGGGCCGTGTCGGTTGTTTCGATACCGCCACTGGCGCACCGCGCTGGACCAAAGCACTGTCGAGCGACGTCGGTATCGGATTCGACGAGCGATTCATTTTTGCCGCAGACGAAAACGGCGCGGTCAATGGCTTCACACGTGAGGCCGGCGCTAGCGTCTGGCGTAACGACAAGCTTGGTTATCGCCGGCTGTCGGCACCGATATCGATCGGTCGTGCGGTTGCCGTCGGTGATGCACAAGGCTATATCCATTTCATGTCACGCGAGGACGGCGCATTGCTGGCGCGCGTGGCGACGGACGGCAGCGCGGTCACGGGCAATCCGAAGGTTGCCGGCGCTAATGTCATTTTTCAAACCAAATCAGGAACAGTGACCGCGCTAGCGGTCGAGTAATCATTTAATGAAGCCGGTAATCGCACTTGTAGGCCGACCCAATGTCGGTAAATCCACCCTTTTCAATCGGATGACCCGATCGCGCGATGCACTGGTCGCTGATCTGCCTGGATTGACCCGTGACCGGCACTATGGCGAAGGCCGAATGGGCGAACGTCCCTTCTTGGTTATCGACACCGGCGGTTTCGAGCCCGTCGCCAAGGAAGGAATCATGCACGAGATGGCCAAGCAGACCAAGCAAGCGGTCGCCGAAGCCGATATCGTTATTTTCATTGTGGACGGCAGGCAGGGCCTGACGCCGCATGACAAGACTATCACTGACTTCCTGCGCAAGTCGGGCCGCTCGGTCATGTTGGTCGTCAACAAATCCGAGGGCATGAAATATACCTCGGTAGCCGCCGACTTCTATGAACTCGGCATGGGCGACCCATACGTTATTTCGGCGGCGCACGGCGACGGCGTCATGGATCTGGTCGAGGAGTCGCTCGATCTGGCGTTTGCGCAGCGTCCGCCGCAAGAAGAGTTGCCGGAAGCGGTCAACAAGACCATCAAGCTCGCCATCGTCGGCCGTCCCAATGTCGGCAAGTCGACGCTGGTCAACACACTCCTCGGCGAGGAGCGGGTAATCGCGTTCGATATGCCCGGCACAACGCGCGACTCGATCGAAATCCCGTTCGAGCGCGACGGCAAGCATTACACGCTCATCGATACGGCTGGCATCCGCAAGCGGGGCAAGGTATTCGAAGCCATCGAAAAATTCTCCGTCGTTAAAACGCTGCAATCGATATCGGAAGCGAATGTCATCCTGTTGCTGCTAGATGCGCAACAGGACATTTCAGAACAGGATGCCCACATCGCCGGTTTCATTCTCGAGTCGGGCAGGGCGCTGGTCGTCGGCATCAACAAATGGGACGGCCTTACCAGTGACCGCCGCGACGAAATCAAGATAGACCTTGAGCGCAAGCTCAGCTTCCTGTCATTCGCCAAGTTTCATTTCGTTTCGGCCCTGAAGTCGACGGGCATCGACCCAATGATGAAGTCGGTCAACAGCGCTTATGAAGCGGCGATGACCAACTTGTCGACACCAAAGCTGACGCGCGCGCTGATCGAAGCGGTCGAACATCAGCAACCGCGGCGCAAAGGTTCGATCCGACCCAAGTTGCGCTATGCACACCAGGGCGGCATGAATCCGCCGATCGTGGTCATTCACGGCAATTCGCTCGATGCAGTCGACGACAACTATAAACGCTACCTCGAAAAGCATTTCCGCGAAACTTTTTCGCTTGTCGGTACTCCACTACGTATCGAGTTACGGTCGAGTAAGAATCCATTTGCCAGGACCCCTAAATAAGGCGCTGGCTTGTGCGGTGACAATCGATTATATTCGTAGTTAAATTACAATTCTGTTAAACAATCTAGCAGTTATGGCACTTGAAAGTTTCTAAGTTGCCTCCAACTCCTTATCACAACAACACAATGGAGCTGTTATGAGTAATAAAGGGCAATTGTTACAAGACCCGTTCTTGAATGCACTACGTAAAGAACATGTTCCGGTTTCGATTTATCTCGTCAACGGCATCAAACTTCAGGGACATATCGAATCCTTCGACCAGTACGTCGTCCTGTTGCGTAACACGGTTACCCAAATGGTATACAAGCACGCAATTTCCACGGTGGTGCCTGCCCGCGCAGTCAATCTCAATCTTGAGACGGAAGCAGAATAACGCCGTGGGCGCGCACACCCGGAAGCTCTTTGCCGAGGCATCATGCGCGCAGCCCTAGTTGGCGTGGATTTCGGCAAAGGAGGTTTCGCCGCGAGTCTCGAGGAATTGTCTTTTCTGGCAAAATCGGCTGGAGCGCAGCCATTCACAACGATCACCGGCAAACGGTCCAGTCCGGATGCGGCGTTGTTCGTGGGCTCAGGCAAAGCAAATGAAATTAAGGACGCCGTCGCTGATCTTGAACTTGATATTGTCATTTTCAATCACGCGCTATCACCTGCCCAGCAGCGTAACCTCGAGCGGCATCTTGAAATTCGCGTGGTCGATCGCACCAGTTTGATTCTGGATATTTTCGCACAGCGTGCAAAAAGCCACGAAGGCAAGGTGCAGGTTGAACTGGCACAATTACAGCATCTGGCAACCCGTCTGATTCGCGGCTGGACCCATCTGGAACGTCAGAAGGGTGGTATCGGCCTCCGCGGACCGGGTGAAACACAGCTTGAAACCGATCGCCGGCTGCTGGGCGAGCGGGTCAAGGCGCTGCGGGCACGGCTTGAGAAATTGCATCGCCAGCATGAAACCCAACGGCGTGCGCGCGGCCGTAACCAGTCCTTTTCCGTGTCTCTCGTCGGCTACACCAACGCCGGCAAATCGACGTTGTTCAATGCGTTGACAAAGGCTGGGGTATACGCGGCCGACCAGTTGTTTGCGACATTGGATACAACGTCGCGTCGGATCTACTTGCCCGACGTCGGCAATGTAGTAATGTCGGACACGGTCGGTTTTATCCGTGAACTTCCGCATCAACTGGTCGCGGCATTTCGCGCTACGTTAGAAGAGACGATTCATGCCGATCTGTTGCTGCATGTCGTCGACGCGGCGAGCCCGGTACGAATGGACCAGATCGAGCAGGTTAATCTTGTGCTAAAGGAACTTGGCGCTGACCATATTCCGCAGATTCTTGTCTGGAACAAGATTGACGCCGCCGGATTACTGCCGTCGGTCGAGCGTGATGAGTATGATAAAATCCGTCGTGTTTTCATTAGCGCCCAGACCGGGGATGGTCTCGACTTACTGCGTGCGGCGGTAGCAGAACAGGCCAAGGCGGCGATGAGGCCAGCCATTGAAAACATCGAAGGCGTTGAAATTGACGACCTTCATGCGTGAGCTTTTCGCCCAGCATTCCAACCCTTCACTCTTGCCGGATAGCGACAGAATGCTTGTTTCAATACTAAAAAAAATCGGTGTGAAATTTTCATTGAACGACCCTCATTGGGGACGTGATCCTGAAAAAAATAATAAAAATCAAAACCAGGACGGCAAAAAGCCCCCGGACGGGCCGCCCGACCTGGACCAGCTTTGGCGTGATTTCAACCAGCGCCTGAACCAACGCTTCAACCGCTTGTTGGGTAACAAAAATGGCGGAAACGGTAGTGGCGGTGATTCGGGCGGTAATGGTTTCCTTCCAGGCATGAGGGGCGCGGGTATCGGCGCTGGCGTGATTGCTGCAGTGATTGCGTTTTTGTGGCTTGTCAGTGGGTTCTTCATTGTGCAGGAAGGGCAAACCGCGGTGGTCATGACGTTCGGTAAGTACAGTCATTCGACGCCAGCCGGTTTCAATTGGCGGTGGCCGTATCCCGTGCAGAGCCATGAAATCGTCAATGTATCGCAAGTGCGCACGATCGAAGTTGGCTATCGCTCCAATGTCAAGAATAAGCAGCCCAAGGAATCGCTCATGCTCACGGATGACGAGAACATCATCGACATTCAATTTGCGGTGCAGTACAAGCTTAAAAGCGCGCGTGACTGGCTGTTTAATAACCGCGATCAAGAAGAAATGATCCGGCAGGTAGCAGAAACCTCGATTCGCGAAATCGTCGGCAAAAGCAAGATGGACTTCGTGCTTTATGAAGGCCGCGAGAAAGTAGCCTTCGACGTTAGTCAGCTAATGCAGCAAATTGTGGATCGATATGCTGCTGGTGTGCAAATCACGAATGTCACCATGCAAGGCGTGCAGCCACCGGAGCAGGTACAGGCTTCGTTCGATGACGCGGTAAAGGCGGGCCAGGACCGCGAGCGCCAGAAGAACGAAGGGCAGGCGTATGCCAACGATGTTATTCCGAAGGCGCGAGGTGCTGCGTCGCGTTTGCTGCAAGAGTCGGAAGCATACCGTGCGAGCGTGACGGCCAATGCCGAAGGAAGTGCTTCCCGCTTCAAGCAGGTGCTTGTCGAATACCAGAAAGCACCTGGCGTAACCCGTGATCGTATGTACCTGGAAACCATGCAACAAATCTTCAGCAATACCACCAAAGTTATGGTCGACGCCAAGGGCGGTAACAACCTGATCTACTTGCCGCTGGATAAGCTGATTGCGCAAGTCGCTTCGGGCGACGCCGGCGCTAACCGACAGCCACCGGCTACAGGCACGATGCCAGGCAACGTTCTTCCTAGTCCTGTTGCTGAACCGGGGCAGCCGCTCGATGCACAACGTCAAAAAGAGTCACGTAGTCGTGATAGCCGTGAATCGCGTGATCGGGAGGTACGATAATGAGTCGCCTCGTTTCTCTCGCCGTTGCTGCAGGCATTGCCCTGGTCGTGCTGTCTTCGACCTTATTCGTGGTCGACCAGAAGCAACACGCAATCGTCTTCGCGTTGGGTGAAGTCAAGCGCGTGATCAGCACGCCGGGCCTGCACTTCAAATTGCCGCCGCCATTCCAAAATGTAATTTTTCTGGATAAGCGCATTTTGACTCTCGATACACCGGATGCGGACCGGTTCATCACTGCAGAAAAGAAGAATATTCTGGTAGATGCTTTCGTGAAGTGGCAGATCACCGAACCGAAGTTGTATTTCGTAAGCTTTGGCGGTGACGAGCGGCGCGCACAGGACCGCATGGCGCAAATCGTCAAGGCAGCCCTTAATGACGAAATCACCAAGCGCACGGTGCGTGAAGTAATTTCCGGCGAGCGCGGCAAGGTCATGGATGCAATTCGCACGAAGGTGACGGATGATGCGAAGCAGATCGGTGTCGAAATCGTCGATGTCCGCTTGAAGCGCGTCGACTATGTGGAGCAAATCAACACATCGGTATACGAGCGGATGAAGGCCGAGCGCACCCGGGTGGCGAATGAACTGCGCTCGACCGGCTTTGCCGAATCTGAAAAGATTCGCGCGGATGCAGATCGCCAGCGTACTGTCATTCTGGCAGAGGCTTTCCGCGAAGCGGAAACCGTACGAGGCGACGGCGATGCGAAAGCGTCGCAGACCTATGCGCAGGCATTTGGTCAAAATCCGGAATTCTATAAGTTCTATCGCAGCCTTGAGGCATACAGAGCTAGCTTCAAGAGCCGTGGCGATGTGCTGATGGTGGACCCGAATTCCGAATTCTTTAAGTATTTCAAGAGTCCTGGCGCTGCTAGCATGAAGTAAGCGATAACGCGTGAGGTTAAGGGAGCGTCATATAGATACTGCCTTAACGGCACGTTAAAGCTTACAAAACGGAAATTAGCGCATACTCCCGCCTTTCAGCCATTTTGCATTTTTAACAGAAATGGTCTGTGTGCTTTGTAGCCATTCAGAATAAAACCGAGAAGTGCTTACAACCATTTCGTCGGCGTTCGGCTGTGGACATTTGCGGAAAGAATTAGTATTTATTTTTGAATTTTCGGTGGCCGAACGCGAATGCGCATTGGCCGCTTTCGCACGTGGTCAGAGATCATCCTGCCCTTTTATTTTCTTGATGGTTCTTTTTTTATTTCATGCCTAACTGGCTTCTCCCCGAAAATATCGCCGATGTCTTGCCTTCCGAAGCGCGCAAGATAGAAGAATTACGGCGTGTCATGCTCGACAATTTCCGGTCTTACGGATATGAGTTGGTCATGCCGCCCATGCTGGAATATGTCGAGTCGCTCCTGACAGGAACGGGTCAGGACATGGATCTGCGCATGTTCAAGCTGGTCGACCAGCTCTCTGGCCGCACGTTGGGTATTCGTGCCGACATGACCACCCAGGTTGCGCGTATCGATGCCCATTTGCTGAACCGGCCGTCGGTCACGCGGCTGTGCTATGCCGGTAGTGTGTTGCATACGCTACCGTCTGGCTTGCATGCGACGCGGGAGCCCTTGCAGATCGGCGCCGAAATTTATGGTCATGCAGGCCTTGAAGCGGATGCCGAAATTCAGGAGTTGGCATTGGCCACGCTGGCGCTGGCCGGCTTTTCGAACGTTCGATTGGATTTGTGTCACGTCGGCGTCTTACGCTCGATTCTTGATAACGATCTTAAAGCCAAGGCGGATGAAGCAGCGTTGCATTGCCTGCTCCGCACCAAGGATGTACCTGGCTTGCGCGAAATAACGGCAGGCTATCTGTCATCGACGCGCAACGCATTGCTGGCGTTGCCGTCGTTATACGGCGATGTCGCCGTGATCGCACGCGCGCGCGCTGCATTACCGCGCCTGTCCGGTATTGCGAAAGCGCTTGACGAGCTCGAGGCATTAATGCAGCTTTCAGACGATGCCGTGGTCACGATCGATCTCGCTGATCTGCGCGGGTATCAGTATGAAAGCGGCGCGATGTTCGCAATCTACGTACCCGGCCTGCCGAATGCCGTGGCGCGTGGCGGGCGCTACGATCATGTCGGCGAAGCGTTCGGCCGTGCACGACCCGCAAGCGGTTTTTCACTGGATTTGCGCGAGTTGGCTCGCTTGCTACCTGGCGCCGAGCGCAAGCGTTCGGTTCGTGCGCCGTGGAGCCGTGACGTGGCGCTTCGCACAAAACTGCTGGAATTGAGAAGGTCGGGCGAGGTAGTGATCCAAAGCTTGCCGGGCCATGAAAACGATCAGGACGAGTTCGACTGCGATCGCGCACTCGTGCTTGAAGGTGGTAGCTGGGTTATTAAAAATTTAGGTTAAGCGATGTCACACAAAAATACTGTCAAGAACGTAGTCGTAATTGGTACCCAGTGGGGCGATGAAGGTAAAGGCAAGATCGTCGATTGGCTGACGGACCATGCTCAGGGCGTAGTGCGCTTCCAGGGCGGACACAATGCTGGTCATACGCTGGTCATCGGCGGCAAGAAAACCGCGTTGCAACTGATCCCCTCGGGCATCATGCGGCCGGGCGTTGCATGCTACATCGGTAACGGCGTTGTGCTATCGGTGCCTGACCTGTTGCGTGAAATCGACAAGCTCGAAGCGGTCGGCGTGGAAGTCTCGTCGCGGCTCAAGGTGTCTGAAGCCTGTCCACTGATCCTGCCTTATCACACTGCGCTCGACTGCGCGCGTGAAGTCGCGCGCGGTGCGGCCAAGATCGGCACGACCGGCAAGGGTATCGGCCCGGCGTATGAAGACAAAGTCGCGCGGCGCGCGATTCGCGTTGCCGATCTTCTCAACGAAGAACGCTTTGCCGAGAAGTTACGCGAAAATCTTGATTACCATAATTTCGTGCTGACTAATTACCTGAAAGCCGACGCCATCGATTTTCAGAAGACCTTCGACGATGCACTGAAAGATGTGCCACGCATCCGGCCAATGGTGGCAG
>JACMQD010000243.1 GCA_014377155.1 Herminiimonas sp. | reverse complement strand
TCCGGACGATCGATGCGTTCGATTGCCTCGGCAGGCACCAGCGCGAAATAGGCAATGGCGACCGACCAGCCGCGCGGGTCGCGGGCAGCGCCCGAAAATGTGGCTAGCTGCTCAAGATAGGGTGCGTCGATACCTGTCTTGTCCTTCAGCACGCGCAGCGCTGCATCGCGCGCATCGATATCTTTCACCGCGTCGATAAAACCGCCTGGTAGTGCCGACAGCCCTCCGAAGGGTTCTCGGTCACGCTTGAGCAGCGCCACGTTCAAGGCGGCGTCTTTCAAGGTCAGCAGCACCACATCGACGGTGCAAATTACGGTGTTCATGTCGCCATCCGGCATTGCATCGACTGCCTCCTACTTTGTAATTTTTATATACTAAGCGTAACAGAAAAATGTCCATCAGCACACTATAGCAATGCTTATCAAAATACCCGAAACATATTAGTTAGTTGCAACTTTGATTGAAGTATCCTAAACTAATTCCATTCACCTAGCGAGGCGCTTCGCATGAAATCGAACCTGCACCTTCTCGTCATCGATCCGCAAAACGATTTTTGCGATCTGCCAGCAGATTATCTGCCCTCTTGCCGGCATGTTTTTCGGCATGCTCTTCAACCAGTTGACCCGCCATGTACCGACACCTACCTGCCTGCATTGGCGGTGCCCGGTGCGCATGCCGATATGCTTCGCGTTGCAGAGCTAATCGGGCGCGGCATGGGAGGCTTGTCGAATATTAGTTTGACACTCGACTCACACCACCGGCTCGATATTGCCCATCCGACGTTCTGGAACGATGCTCGCGGAAATCCGGTCCTGCCATTCACCGTCGTGTCAGCGGACGATGTGCGTAACGGCCGTTACCTGCCGCGCAATCCGGTGTCCTTGCCGCGAACCCTCGCTTATCTCGATGCGCTGGAAACGGCTGGGCGCTATCAGCTCATGGTGTGGCCGATCCATTGCCAGATCGGCAGTTGGGGGCACAATATTCATGCCGATGTTCTTTCGGCGACCAACCGCTGGGAGGATAGCCAGCTCCGCATCGCCGATAAAATCTGCAAGGGTACCAATCCCTGGACCGAACATTATTCCGCAGTGCTGGCGGAAGTGCCGGACGCCGACGATCCCGCGACGCAGCTCAATCGCCACTTCCTCGACAGCCTGGCGCAGGCCGACAGGGTGTTCATTGCTGGCGAAGCAGGCAGTCACTGCGTAAAGGCCACCACCGAACACATTGTCGACAACGCCGATCCGGCGACGCTGTCCAAGTTCGTGCTGCTGACCGATTGCATGAGCCCGGTGACAGGGTTCGATGCGCAGTACGATGGGTTCGTGCACGACATGAAAGCATGTGGCGTGCAGCTTGCCACCGCTGCCGATGTCTTGCCCGATCTCATTGCCAACGCCCGGCGTTGAGCTTTCAACCGATACGGAGATGTCCATCAATGCCCGCCATCGTACGCAGCCTGCTTGAAAACGACCTCTACAAGTTCACCATGTGGCAGGCGCTGCTGCACAGCCATCCGGATGCGCAGACAGAATACGCGTTCGTCTGCCGCAATACACCGGCTTATCCGCTGTCGGAACTGCAAGCCGACATCGAGCGTGAGCTCGACTACCTCTGTACATTGTCATTTAACGACAATGAGCTCGACTATTTGCGCAGCCTGCGCTACATCAAAAGCGATTTTGTCGACTTCCTGACGGTTTTCCGATTCCAGCGCAAATTCGTCACGGTAGCAACCAACGGCCCGACGCTGACGATCCGCGCGACCGGTCCGCAAGTGCATGTGATGGGATTCGAAATCTACGTCCTGTATATCGTCAATGAACTGTATTTCCGGCGTTTCGGGCAAGACGCGGCATTGGCCGAAGCACGCATGCGACTAGCCGGCAAGGTCGCGATGCTGCGTGACTTTGGCGACGAAACCACCTGGAAAAATCCGTTCGAATTTTTCGACTTCGGTTTGCGTCGTCGCTTTTCCGGCGCGTGGCATGAAGAAGTGGTCGCTACCCTGGCGCGCGAGGTTCCCGGTTATTTCAAGGGTACCTCCAACGTCTACCTCGCCATGAAATACAAACTCGTTCCGATCGGCACCATGGCGCATGAATACCTGCAGTCGTACCAGTCGTTCGGCGTGCGCTTGCGTGATTTTCAAAAAGCCTCGCTGGAAGACTGGGTGCAAGAATATCGCGGTGACCTCGGCACGGCCCTGACCGACGTGGTGGGGATGGATGCCTTTCTGGCCGATTTCGATCTGTACTTCGCCAAACTGTTCGACGGCTTGCGCCACGACTCCGGCGACCCCGTGGTATGGGGTGAAAAAGCGCTGGCGCATTACGCCAAGCTGCGCATCGACACCCAGACCAAACGCCTGGTATTTTCGGATGGGCTGGATTTGCCGACAGCGTTTTCCCTGTACCGTCATTTTGCCGACCGCACGATGACCGGTTTCGGCATCGGTACCAACCTGACCAATGACACTGGCGTGGCGCCACTCAACATCGTCATGAAACTGATGCGCTGCAATGGCCAGCCGGTTGCCAAGCTATCGGATTCTCCGGGCAAGACGCTCTGTACCGATGACACTTTCCTGGCCTATCTGCGGCAGGTATTTAATCTTCCCGCTACCGGACCCGCGCAATGAGAACCCCACCCATGACCAGCCCTGCCCCGTTCGAACTCGCCGTCTTGATCGGGCGTTTCCAGCCGTTTCACATTGGCCATGCCGGATTGCTGGAAATTGCCCTGGCCAATGCGCCGCAAGTCATCGTCGTGCTCGGTTCCTCGTTTCACGCGCGAAGTGCGAAGAATCCGTTCACGTCGGAAGAACGCGCCGCGATGATCGCCGGCTCCCTGTCGGCCGGCGATCGGGAGCGGGTCGCCTTTGTTGCCATCCGCGATTACTATGAAGATACACGCTGGGCCGCAGCCGTGCGTGAAAAAGTCCAGGCGCGCGCAGGCGGTCCGCGGCGCACCGCGCTGGTCGGGCATCTCAAGGATTCATCGAGCTATTATCTGAAGCACTTCCCGCAATGGGATCTGATCGAAGCGGAAAATGTGCACGACCTCGATTCCACGCGCATTCGCCGAATATTGTTCGAGGCCGAGGACATCTCCGTATCGCTCGATGTCATTGCAGGTCTGGTGCCGGTCGCGGTACGGCAGTATCTGAAAGGTTGGTCGATGCTCAAACCCTTCACGGCGCTGTCGTGGGAACATGCGAAGGTGGCGGGCTACAAGGCATCATGGTGCGGCGCCCCTTTTCCACCGATCTTCTCGACGGTCGATGCGGTCGTCAAGACCTCGCGTCATGTGCTGCTCATCAAGCGCGGCGATTTTCCGGGCAAGGGTCTGTGGGCGCTGCCCGGCGGCTTTCTCGACCAGCGCGAGCGGCTGATTCAGGGCGCGGTGCGCGAGCTGATTGAAGAAACCAGGATTGCCGTGCTGATGTCGTCGCTGTCGGACGCCTT
>JACMQD010000242.1 GCA_014377155.1 Herminiimonas sp. | reverse complement strand
ACCGGTCAGATCGCGGCACAGCTGATTTCACGGCACTGGATCATTACCGACGCCAGCAATCATGTCGAACAGGTGCGCGGGCTGGGCTTGGTCGGCCATCAGCCGTTGCTGCAACCGGGCGAACAATTCGAATACACCAGCGGCACGTCGCTGGCGACGCCGCAGGGATCGATGACCGGCACCTATTTTTGCGTGGCCGAAGATGGCGAGCAGTTCGAAGCCAAGATCCCGGAATTCGTGCTGTCGCTGCCGCGCACGCTGCATTGATCAGTTGGTCTGATCGTCTTTGGGCGGCAATTGCCGTGGTTGGGAGTGATCGGGTTTTTTGCCCGAAATCATGGTCCACCACACGATAAATATCAGCAACGATACCGCCAGACCCGCCTCCAGTAACAATAGCCACATACAGTTCACCTCACATGTCATTCAATCGCACAAGTCTACTCGCCTCGGCGACCTTCGTCCTGTTCGGCATCGTCGGCTGCTCCAGCACCAAGCCGGAAGGCCGGGCGCTGCCGACGCCGCCATCGTCGATGACCCCGCCCACCTTACCCACCTCACCCGGCACCAGCGCGACTTCACCGCTGCCGCCGATGGCGCGGCCCTCCGAACTGTTCCGCCGTACCACCTTCGCCGCCTTGCCCGGCTGGGGCAGGGACGACCTGCGCGAGGCTTTGCCGGCGCTGCTTGCTTCTTGCGAAGTCCTGGTCAGGAAAGCCGACTGGAAAGAGCCGTGCATGATTGCGCGTGATGTGCCAGCCACCGATGGCAGGGCGGTACGCACCTATTTCGAATCCTTCTTCGCGCCGTACCAGGTCATCAACGCGGATGGCTCGGACAGTGGCCTGATCACCGGCTACTACGAGCCGCTGCTGCAGGGTGCGCGCAAGCGCGGCGGTCGTTACCAGACTCCCTTGCACCGGGCACCCGATGATCTGCTCACGATCGATATGGGCAATGTTTATCCCGAAACCAAGGGACTGCGCTTGCGTGGGCGACTGTCCGGCGGCAAAGTGGTGCCTTACCCGGCGCGCGCAGAGATCGAAAAAGGGGCGGTTCTGGCCGGCAAGGAGTTGTTATGGGTGGACGATCCGATCGATGCGTTTTTCTTGCAAGTGCAAGGATCGGGCCGAGTGCAAATGGAAGACAGTAACGAAACAGTGCGTGTGGCCTATGCCGATCAAAACGGTCATCCGTACAAATCGATCGGCCGCTATCTGGTCGACAAGGGCGAACTGACCCTGGATCAGGCCTCGGCGCAAGGCATCAAGGCGTGGGTCGCCGCGCATCCGTCGCGCCAGCAAGAACTGTTGAACGCCAATCCGAGTTACGTCTTTTTTAAGGAAGAAAAGCTACTTGATCCGCGCAAGGGGCCGAAAGGTGCGTTGGGTGTGCCATTGACAGCGCAACGCTCGGTGGCCGTCGATCCGCAGTTCATTCCGCTCGGGGTGCCGGTATTCTTGTCGACCACCCAGCCCAATAGCGACGTGCCGTTGCAAAGATTGATGCTGGCGCAGGATACCGGCGGCGCGATCAGGAATGCGGTGCGCGCGGATTTTTTCTGGGGGTTCGGCGCGGAACCGGGCGAGAAAGCCGGACGCATGAAGCAACGCGGTTCGCTCTGGATCTTGTTGCCCAAGCTTGCCGCGGTGCCGGCGCAGTAACGTTAGAGATGACGTTGGTCGACGACACGCTTGGCTTTGCCGACGCTGCGTTCGATGCCGCCGGTTTCCAAAACAACCACCTGCGCGGATGTACCGATGTAGGTCTTGATGTCGTGCATCAGCGCTGCTTCCGCCGCTGTGCGCAGGGCCAGCGGCATGTCGGAACGGGCTTCGACCCGCACCGTCAGCGCATCCATCGGCCCGTCCTTGCTGAGCACGCACTGATAGTGCGGTGACAGGCCCGGCTGCTTGAGAATTAATTCCTCGATTTGTGAGGGGAAAACGTTGACGCCGCGCACGATCATCATGTCGTCGGTGCGGCCCGTGACCTTTTGCATGCGGCGCATGGTGCGTGCGGTGCCCGGCAGCAGTCGGGTCAGGTCGCGCGTGCGGTAGCGGATGATCGGCAGCGCTTCCTTGGTCAGCGACGTGAATACCAGCTCGCCGAATTCGCCGTCGGCCAGTACCGCACCGGTATCGGGATCGATGATTTCCGGATAGAAGTGATCTTCCCAGATGGTCGGTCCATCCTTGGTTTCTGCGCACTCGCTGGCCACGCCCGGCCCGATTACTTCGGACAAACCGTAGATGTCGACAGCGGACAGGCCCATGCGTTTTTCGATCGCCAGTCGCATTTCAGGGGTCCATGGTTCCGCGCCGAAAATGCCGACCCGCAGCGACGATGTGGCCGGATCGATTCCCATACGGTCGAATTCATCGGCCAGCGCCAGCATGTAGCTTGGCGTGACCATGATGATGTTGGGCTGGAAATCCTGGATCAATTGCACTTGCCGCTCAGTCTGGCCGCCACCGAAAGGTACCACGGTCAGTCCCAGGCGCTCGGCACCATAGTGCGCGCCGAGCCCGCCGGTAAATAATCCGTAGCCATAGCTGACATGGCAGATGTCGCCGGGACGCGCTCCCGCGGCGCGAATCGAACGGGCTACGCAATCGGCCCACATGTCGATGTCATTCCTGGTATAGCCGACGACGGTCGGTTTGCCGGTGGTGCCGCTGGAGGCATGAATGCGCACGACCTGCGCGCGTGGCACCGCGAACATGCCGAAAGGATAGTTATCGCGCAGGTCCGATTTGGTCGTGAACGGAAACCTGGCGAGATCGGCCAGCACAGTCAGATCTGAAGGGTGCACTCCGGCAACATCGAAGGCGCGCCGATAATGGGGCGAATGTTCGTAGGCATGCTGGAGGGTGGTTTTCAGGCGCTGCAGTTGCAGGGCCTGCAATTCATCCTTGCTGGCCTTCTCGATCGGATCGAGGGGGAATGTGGTCTGATGCGTTGCGGCCATCTGGATTCCTTTTGTCGGGCTAAGTTGGCGAGAAGCTCTTGACCACCGATGCGCCAATGACCTTGTCTTTGAGTGCAACCGATTTTCCGCGGAAGGTTGCGATGATCTCGCCATGCTGATTGTGCACGAGGATGTCATAGACGCCATTGCGTCCAACGGTCGCCGTTTCGGTCGCGACCGCAGTCAACGCGTCATCGAGAGAAGCAGGCCGCAGGAATTCGATGCTGCAAGCGCCGGCCACCGTAACATTATTGTAGGTATTGCAGGCGTAGGCGAACGCCGTATCGGCCAAGCTGAATATCAAGCCGCCGTGGCAACACCCGTGACCCTGGATCATGTCAGGGCGCACGCGCATCGACATGGTCGCGCGACCGCTGGCAATGGATTGCAAGGTAATGCCCAGCGCTTGT
>JACMQD010000241.1 GCA_014377155.1 Herminiimonas sp. | reverse complement strand
TACTGCACGGTAAAGGTACTTCCATTTACCGTTGACCTTCACGTACGTCTCGTCCATCCGCCAGCTTCCACCGACCGGGCGCTTGTACTTTCTGAATATTTTTTCGAGTACCGGCAGAATCCGGATCGCCCACCGGCTCACGGTTGAATGATCAACGAATACACCACGCTCCGCCATCATTTCTTCGACATGTCGCAGACTAAGCGGATACGCAGCGTACCAGCGCACGCAGGTCATCATCACTTCGAGCGGATAATGCTGTCGCTTGATTACCGTGCGTAGTGCGTCTATCATTGCCCAAATCACAAATTTAATCGGACCGGCAGTCTAGCAGAGACGGCTTATTGCGACAGAACCGGTTATGTTCGTCGCGCCAAGTGCGGTCCGCAGCATCGGAGTTGGATGCCCGGGAAAGACGCCTCTTCTTTTGCTATTGTCGTCGCAGCTGTAGGTGCGATGGGCCCGGGACCACGGGTGTGGGTATCAGCTCTGCCACGCACGGCAAAGCTCCATGTCGATATGGCCCAGTTTCTTGAGGACAGTGGGTATAACCAAACCGATGAAGTTTGTGTACTCAGCGACGGCGCGAAAGACCTTGCAGAACTTGCAACTGCACTTCCTCACCAAAGTCAGTGGGTACTCGATTGGGCGCACATTGGTCGCACCTTACATTATCTTGATCAAGCCATCACGCCGTTAGCCTATGGCCAGATCACGGAGAAAGGCTCAGCCTTTGAGATGCTGGATTTGTTTGTACGCTTCCGGAATCGAATTTGGACAGGGAAGACTGCTAGCGGGCAAAAGCTCGTCAATCGCTTGTATAAATTGCTCGAGCCTCGGGAAAAACGGCAACCTGGCATGACGTCAGAAATCAAAAACGCCAAGCATAAGCTGTTAAACGTCATGTACTACCTTGAGAAGAACATTGACACGCTGATTGATTATCGTACCTGGCAAAAATCGGGGCGACGGATTGCTACAGGCTTTGTTGAATCGTCGATAAATCGCATCATCGGCAGACGTATGTGTAAAGACCAGCAGATGCGATGGACCCCGATCGGCGCACATTGTGTTGCCCAAATTCGGGTCGCACTTCTCAATAAAGAGTTCCATGAGTACGCGCAGCAGCAGGTCCCATGGATTGGAAGACGACGCGTGTCTTGGCCATGGCAGCAGCAAACTTCCCAGGCTTTTTAACGGCTTCCTTCGACAGCAGTTTGACACGCTGCTGCTGGCAATGGCGATGGCGGCCCTTGGTTTGAGCACGCATGTGTCGGCGATCCGACGTGCCGGACCGAAACCGCTGATTCTGGCAACGTTTCTGTTTTGCTGGTTGGTCGCTGGCGGTGCCGCAATCAATCGGCTTGTCATGTTTTTAATGGGTTAACTTTTTCAAAGGTCACGGTCGCCGGAACACCAAGATAAAAATATTTTTAAAAATATGGAATACATCGCCACGCAACGCGTTTACCTCCATGTGAACACACTCAACTACCCCTTCGTAGCCAAGATCATGAAACAATTATTTATCGCTTCATCCCTTTTGGCACTCTCTATCGGCAGCGCCCTGGCCGGTCCAGCGGCTGACGCGGCGCAAACGCATTTCGCGGCAATCGGCGTTGGCGACATACCAATCATCATGCGCGGCTATGCCGATAGCGCCCAGCTCAACTGGGTCGGCGGCCCTCTCGATGGCACCTACGTTAGTCAGGACACCATTCGCGGCACCTGGGAGAAATTTGGAAAGGCAGTCGGCCCACAGAAGGTAACGATCAACAATCTGGAAGAATCGATTAATCCGAAAGGCGCCACGGTACTCGCGAATGTCCAGTTCGACGGAAAAATGTCAATCAAGGTACGGTATGTGTTGACCTACCGCGACGGCAAGCTGGTTAGCGAAACATGGCAGATCGATCCCAAGCTGGCAATTGCCGCTTACTAAAAAGTCATGGTGGGTGCGATGCCAATGGCTCGCATCCCGTCAAAAACAAGGGTGATCTATCCCGAGGTGAGTGTGCCGGGTACGACCTCAAGAATGTATGGCATGGTATCGACAATCAAGAACCGGAATTTCGCAATTTCTTCAAATCGACATCGATTGGTGCGCCTAACGTGATGGAACATTGATGCAAAATGCAAGCGCGCAGTTGGTAGCCTGTATTCCTCGCTTGCGCCGTTACGCACGTGCGCTGATCGGCAATCGCACTGGCGCCGATGACCTGGTGCAGGATACGCTGGAACGTGGTTGGCAAAAGCTGGCCACATTCCAGCGCCATAGCAACATGCGCGCGTGGCTCTTTGGGATCATGCACAACATGCATGTCGACCGTATCCGCAAGCCGTCTCTATTAACCGAGGAATTAGACGATCACACCCCGATGCCGCACGTCAAAGCAACGCAGACACACGGACTGGAAATACGCGATATGGAATATGCCTTGCGCCAGCTGCCGACCGAACAGCGTGAAATCTTGCTTCTGGTTGCGTTGGAAGAAATGACCTATGACGAAGTCGCGGCAAGTTTGGGGATCCCTGTGGGCACCGTCATGTCGCGCCTGTCCCGCGCCCGGGAAAAACTGCGTGCGGTGATGGAAGGTCGCACCTTTACTTCGCCATTGAAAGTAGTGAAATGACTAATTTTCTTGTTACCGAAGCCGATTTGCACGCCTATGTCGATGGTTTGCTGCCTGCTGTGCGGCACGCGGAAATTGAAGCCTATCTCGCCTCACGTCCCGATGAGCTGGCGCGGGTACAGGCGTATCAGGCGCAAAATGCGAGCTTAGGCGCACTTTTTGATCCGGTACTGGACGAACCCGTTCCGGCTCGCCTGTCGGCACCGCCGCGCAAGGTTGGCTGGATGCTGCAGCGCTTGGCAGCCGGCCTAGTGATCGCCGTTGCCAGTGGCGGCGCCGGTTGGGCGCTGCATGGACAGCAAGGCGCCCAGCTTGCACGCAGTACCACCGCGATGCCGGCTACGACACAGCAGTTCGCCAGCCTTGCGCGTCAGGCTGCCATTGCGCATGTCGTTTTCAGTCCCGATATAAAACGTCCGGTTGAAATCGGCGCGGACCAGGAAGACCAGCTCGTAGCGTGGCTCTCGAAACGCATCGGCACCCAGATCCGGCCACCCAAGCTCGGCAAGCTCGGCTATGAACTGATCGGCGGGCGCCTGTTGCCAGGGCAGAGCGGACCGGTGGCACAGTTCATGTACCACGATGCGACCGGTCAGCGCCTGACCTTGTATGTCTCGACCGAGCAGGCGCAAAACAAGGACACTGGATTCAAGTTTGCACAGGAAGGCCCGGTCAACGTGTTTTACTGGATCGACGGCAAGTTCGGTTATGCACTGTCCGCAGGCATCAATAAAGGCGAGCTCATGCGCATTGCCACTACCGTCTACGAACAACTGGAAAAGCCATCATGAAATCGCCCGCATTTAAATCAGCCTATCTACTCTGGACCCACCGGAGTCGGTTGCTGGTTGTCAGCATTTCCTGCTCGCTAAGCGCTGCATGGCTGCCGGCCGCTGCACAGGATATACATCAGCATCAGCATCCGGTACCAACACAAAAATCACCGGCGCCATTCGTGGCCAGTACCGCCAAGCCGTTTTCCGCGCTGATGAACGATGCCATGGCGGTCATGGACGACGGCATGCGGCGCGCACCGATGAGCGGCGTGGCCGAACATGATTTCGTCACGATGATGATTCCCCACCATCAGGGCGCCATCGACATGGCCAAGGCGCTGCTGCTCTACAACAAGGACCCTGAGTTGCAAAATCTTGCGCAAGGTATCCTGACCGAACAACAGAACGAAATCAAGCTGATGCAGGCATGGCTGAAACGCTACCAGGCGCTGCAACCGCGCGTGCCGGTCCCACCCAAATAATCTAATCCACTCTGGAAAAATTCTCATATGAAAAACTCATCCCTTCTCTGCGCATTGGCGGTCAGTGTCGCACTCGCCCATTCTGCCAGCGCCGCACCCGATGGCCGGGACCGCGTCTATACCGCCGATCAGAACAGCAACACAGTGTCGGTGATCAATCCGGTTACGAACACGTTACTGGGTCAGATCAAACTCGGCAATCAGCGTCCCGATGTGTTGTCACCACTTTACAAGGGTGAAATTAATGTGCACGGTCTCGGCTTCTCGCCGGATCACAAGACCTTGATCGCGATTGCCAACGGCTCAAATTCGGTGACCTTCATCGACACGGCGACCAATAAGGTCAAAGGCGTCACCTACATCGGCCGCTCGCCGCATGAAGGCTTTTTTACCGCCGACGGCAAGGAAGTCTGGGCGGTGGTGCGTGGCGAAAATTATATTTCGGTAATCGATCCGATCGCCTTCAAGGAAACGCGCCGAATCGATACCACGGCCGGCCCCGGCATGGTGTTGTTCCATCCCGACGGTAAACTGGCATTCGTCGTATCGAGTTTCAATCCGATAGTCGATATCATCGACGTCAAGTCGCACAAGATCATCAAGCAAATCAAGGTGGTCAGTCCGTTTTCGCCATTTCTGCAGTTTTCGCCGGACTTCAAGGAAGTGTGGATGACGCACAAGGACGTTGGCAAGGTCACGCGCATCGATACCGACAAGCTGGAGGTCAAGGGCGTGTTTGATACCGGCATGATTACCAACCATCTGGCGTTCGCCAAGGTCGGCGGTAGCACCTATGCGTATATCACCATTGGTGGCGAAAACGCCGTCAAGGTCTACACGACCGACGACACGCCCAAGCTGATGG
Source organism: Herminiimonas sp. (assembly GCA_014377155.1). The sequence goes on along the minus strand of JACMQD010000241.1, from coordinate 1,110 downwards.
CGACGATCCCTACCGGCGCCCTACCACATGGTGTCTGGACCTCGGATGACGGCAGCCGGGTCTATGTCGGACTGGAAAACGGCGACGCCGTCGAGGTCATCGACACCGCCAGCAACAAGGTCATCGCCCGCGCTCCTGTAGGACAAGCGCCGCAGGCGTTGGTGTACGTATCGAAAGCGGTGCCCGAAGGTGACGGCATGGCCAACCTGACAGCGCGCGGCAACAGCGAACCGATCAATATCGCGCTCAAGGCAGTCGCCGGTGACGCCAAGGGATTTGTCGTGTCGCGTAACCTGGGCGTGGTCGATGCGCTCGAAGTGTCGCTCTTCAAGCTCAAGCCGCAAACGGTGTACAACGTCTATGTGACGGGTCAGAAAGCAGCGGTGGCCACCTTCAAGACCAACCCGATGGGCGGCGCCAACGGCACGGCGATCGGACCGCTGCGCGAAGTCACCACGACGCTGTCCGACAAGCAGGCGACACCGAGCAAGATCGTCGTGATGGAGGGCGACGCGCCAGCCGATGCCTCCAAGGCTGTGTTGGTAAGCGCAATGTAAGCCTGCTTGTGTACGGCCGGCTTACAAAAAGTGATGGTTTGTGAAACATGACAACAACAATACTGGAGACAAGCATGGAAAAACCTATTGTCTCACTTCCAAAAAGGACCGCGTAGCGGCGTAACTTCCTGCGCCAGGCCGATACATTGGGTGCCGCGTCCGAGTTCGGCAGTACCGCGCTGGCGGCACTGGCCGCCGACGCTAACACTGTTACGCTGCCTTTCGAAAACGGCGTGCGCGAGGGTACTGTCAACTTGCTGAGCAAAAAATGAAAGGTCAATTTTTTTGGTCGAGTTTACGCCAAATCGATTACCATTTTATGGCGTTGGTGCACTTCGAAATCGAAAAGCGGTTGATGGTACGATGCGGCCTCAATTTTACTGATCCGATCCGATGCCAAATAAGGGTACGGTCAGGTTAACTTATTAAAAAAGTGCGCCGAAAATTTCAGACCAAACTTTTCATGCATCTGCTCGACCTATCATTGAAAAACAAAGTTGGAAGAGGTCACGTCGGACCACTGCGCAAACCGATTACGCATGATCTCACGGTA